>JAEZQD010000035.1 GCA_023413185.1 Bacillota bacterium | reverse complement strand
CGTCTGCGTGTATACCGCGGCGCCGAGCACACCCAGCAGGCACAGCAGCCCGTCGCATGGACGCAAGAATAATTCGGAGGGAGGCAATTAGTTATGTATGAATCCAAACCTTATCTTTACGGTACCGGCAGAAGAAAGCACTCGGTTGCCCGCGTAAGACTGTACAAGGGCACCGGTAACATTACCATAAACGGCAGAACCATTGACGATTACTTTGGTCTTGAGACCTTAAAGCTGATTGTTCGCCAGCCTCTTGCGCTGACAAACAACCTCGCCGCCTTTGATGTAGTCTGCACCGTAGCAGGCGGCGGCGTTACCGGCCAGGCGGGTGCAATCCGTCACGGCATCTCCCGCGCACTGCTTTTAATCAACGACAGCGAGCTTCGCCCCGTGCTTAAGAGCGCAGGCTTCTTAACCCGCGACCCCCGTATGAAGGAGCGCAAAAAGTACGGACTCAAGGCAGCCCGCCGCGCACCTCAGTTCTCGAAGAGATAGTCAAAGAGAATCCCGAAAGACTTCACAAACCCCAGAAACTTCGTGTTTCTGGGGTTTTTCTTTTGGTTGGAGGAGTACTCCTAGGTGGAGAAAAGAAGACAGTACATATTAGAATCTTGCTTTACTTTACAAAAATGTTATAATAATAGTATAGCTTATGAAAAGAATAGCAAATCAGTATTTATTTAGAGGATGATTGTGAGGGTAAAGAGATGGACGAGAATTACAGACTGTTTTTAAACGATATTCCGGCAAATCTTCAGGGATTTGTGATTGACTTAAATGAGTATCTTTTGGAAAAAGAGTGCAAAAGAAAAATCAAGACTGCAAAGAACGGGTTTGTTACATCCTATTTAAAACCGAAAACAGAGAAAACCTTGCTGAATTATGTTTTTAGAAAAACAGGAGTTAAAATGAGAATTTATGCCGCAGGTGTTGGCGGGTATGATGTTATCCTGAATGATTATCCTGAGCAAATGAAGAAAGAAATCAGAAAGGCGTGTGATTGCAAAAAACTCATTGGCGGCATCTGTTCACCTACCTGCCCTTCTGGATATACATTCTGTATGGATGGAGTAGAATATAAGAAATGCAGGAACATGGCATTCTTTCATAATTTAGATGAAGTAAGCGCTGAGTATATTCTAAAATTAGTAAAGACAGAATTGGCATGCGTGTGAATAAAAAAGACAGCAGCAAGCTCTTATTTGCTAAAAGAATGCTCGACTTATTCTTATGAACCGAAGAAGACAAACAACATGTTTTAAGGCTGAAATGCCACCTTGTCGTCGGTGGCCCTGCGTTTTCTATAGCTAATCCTGCAAAAAAGGAGTGTCGCTACAGCGACACTCCTTTTTTACTCTCACAATTTGCGTATCCACCGAACGACAACCACTATTCTAGCTATAACCTTTCAAAAACCACCCTGCCGCCGCAGACGGTAAACCGCACCGCGCCGTACAGCGTTCTGCCGGTAAACGGAGAGTTTGCGCTTTTGGAGCGGTACTCCCCCGCCGTGACGACAGCGTCGGGGTCGAATACGGTCACGTCGGCGGGCGCGCCCACCGAAAGGGTGCCCGCGTCAAACCCGTACAGGGCGGCGGGGCTTACGGTCATCCGCTGAATCAGCTGCGAAAGGGACAGCCTGCCCGTTCGCACCAGCTCGGTAATGCCGAGGGGGAGCGCCGTCTCCAGCCCGATTATGCCGCTGGGCGCCTCGGCAAAGGGGAGCGCCTTCTCTTCTGAGGAGTGGGGGGCGTGGTCGGTTGCGATGATGCCCAGTGTACCGTCGCGCAGACCCTCAATCACCGCGAGGCGGTCGTGCTCGGTGCGCAGCGGCGGGTTTACCTTGGCAAGCGTGCCCTGCCTTAGCACGTCCTGCTCGGTTAGGGTAAAATGCTGGGGGGTCGCCTCGGCGGTAACGGGTGCGCCCAGCCGCCGCGCAAGACGCACCAGCTCCACGGAACGGGCAGAGCTGATGTGCTGCAGGTGCACCCGCGCGCCGGTGTGTAAGGCGAGCATGCAATCCCGCGCCACCAGCACATCCTCCGCCGCCGCGGGTGCGCCCGTAAGCCCGAGCGCCTTTGCCACCGCCCCCGCGTTTACACCGCTCTCGGCTATGAGCGCGGGGTGCTCCTCGTGCAGGCTGATGGGACGGTCTAGCTGCTTTGCCCGTACCATCGCCTGTATCAGCAGCCGTTCATCGGCAAGCGGAATGCCGTCGTCCGAAAAGCCGCACGCGCCATTTTGGGCGAGCAGCTCCATGTCGGTCAGCTCTTTGCCTGCCATATCCCTCGTCACTGTCGCCACGGTGTGTACATGAACGGGTGCCTGCCTGCCCTTTTCCAGTACATAGCGCAGGGTTTCGGGGTTATCCACAGTCGGTCTTGTGTTTGCCATGCACACCACAGTGGTAAACCCGCCTGCGGCGGCGGCGGCGCTGCCCGTCAGGATGTCCTCCTTGTGGGTCAGTCCGGGGTCGCGAAAATGCACGTGCACGTCCACCAGCCCCGGGCAAACGACAAGCCCGCTCGCGTCGAGTACCGTATCTGCCCCGTCCGCGGCAAGGGCTTTGCCCACGGCGGCGATGTTACCGCCCCGCACCAAAACATCCAGTGTCTCGTCTATCCCGTTCGCGGGGTCAATCACCCGCCCGTTTTTTATTACGATCACAGCGTTCTCCCTTCTGGTCTACCCGCTTTGATTGGCTTAATTATACTCGATTTTTCCCCCGTTTTCCACAAAAATGCCGCACCCGTTTGAAGGGATGCGGCACACAACGGACTACCTATTAACTGTACAGCGACAGATATACGTAAAACAGCTCGTTTCCCGTCTGGTCCAGCACATACAACGGCATATAGTCATACTCCCCGCCGGAGGCGGAGTAAAGCAGCAGTTTGCTCACCGTTTCACCCGGCATCAGCACCGTGCGCTCCAGCACATCCTTGGCAGACACGCCGCCCAAGGTAGGCGAAAACTCGCACGGGTTTCCCGATGCGTCCTCCAGCCGAAACAGCGAGGGGGTCAGCGTAAACGCCTCGCCCGAGTTGTTCTTAAAGGTAACACCCACCACAACAAGCGAGGTGCCGTCATCGTCGGTCTCCTCTGCCAGGCTGTAGTCAAAGTTATACGAGATGTCGTTGCTTACCACCGTGTCGCCGATAAAGTACTGGGGCAGGATATTGTCGGGCAGCTGATACTCTTGCGATTCGTCGTCGGGAAAAAACAGGTCGCCCTTGTTCTCCGGCACGCCACCGTTATCAAACTGAGACACCCCGTAGGCTACAACGATCAGCGTAATCAGCTGCAGCAGCAGCATCAAACCGCCCATCACAATGCCCACGACAACCGGCCATTTCGCAGCCCCTTCACGGGGAGCACTTGGTAGCTGATAGCTTGGCGGCGGTGCCTGCCATGCGGCAGGCGGCGACGGGGGCGGCGGCGCAAACGCAGCGTGGTGCTGCGGCTGTGCCGCTATAGGGGGCATCGCTCCGTAAACCGGTATACGCGGGGGGCTCGGCTGTGCGGGCGGCAAACCCCGCAGACTAAAGGTGCACACGGGGCAGAAATTCTCATACGGAATCAGGTTGCCGCAGCGGGGGCACACAACCGTCTCGGGTTCGCCACAGCAAGGGGCTTCCGGCGGCGGAATGGGATCTTCCGGCGGTACCTGCTCGGGCTGCACGGTGGAAACCTCGGGGGTGGGAAGTCCTTCGATCGATGTATTTTCAGAAAGTCCCTGCGCGTTTTGTTGTGTCGGGTCGGGCAGGGGTTGCGTCATGTCGTCAGTGGAATTTGTGGTGTAAAGCTCACGGTCGTCCATACGCGCTCTCCTTTGTTTTTATGCCAAAATATAACTGTTATAGTATCAATATTAGCACAATGGGTGCTATTATACAAGGCAACAAAAATGAATTTTCCTGTGTAAAGTATGCAGTATTCACGGTTTTTATGCGTGTCAATGCGAATCGAATCGCAAACCATCCTGTCGAAATACGCCTTATAGATGCAGTGTAAAAAAATCTGTGTTTTTTTGCGTTTGGGTATTGACCCTGACACTGTGTTATGGTGTACGATACAGTCAAACGTTATAAGGAGTGAATGGGATGAGAACCATCAAGCAGGTGTCAGACTTAACGGGCATAAGCATACGCATGCTGCATTATTATGATAAGATTGGGCTGCTTAAGCCTAGTATGGTAACCGATGCCGGGTATCGGTTATATGGCGGCGCGGCACTGGAAGCTTTGCAGCAGATTTTATTTTTAAGGGAGCTGGACGTACCACTAAAGCAGATAAAGGCAATACTGCAAAGCCCGCAGTATGACAAGGTAAAGGCTTTAAAGAAGCAGCAGCAACTGCTTTTACTCAGACGAGACCGACTGAACGCCCTAATTGAGGTAATCGAGCAAAAATTGGACGGAGGCGACACCATGAGCTTCAAAGAATTTGATTTAAGCGGCTATTTTAAGGTGCTGGAAACGTTTAGACGGGAGCACGAAGAGGAGGTTGTACAGTATTTTGGCGGTGCGGAGGAGTTTGACAAAAAGCTTGCGCACATGAAGTCCAACGAAATGGAGATTGCCAAAATGGCAATGAAGCAATTTGGCAGCATTGAAGCATACACCAATGCCATAGAAAATAACCTTGCAAATTTGCCGTCGATTATGGAGGGGCTTGAATCAATAAAGGAGAATACAGACGTTTATTTGGCTCAAACGGAGCAATTAACAAAACGCTTAACCGCTGATTTGAGCAGAAATCCTTCTTCACCGGATATCCAGGAGATTGTGAAAGAAATGGACGATATGGTTAAGGAGCATAGCAAAATTGTGGGCATGGATATGGGCGATAACTACTGGGGGCTAATGGCGGAGCTTTACCTAACAAAGCCCGAGTACGCGAAAATAACCGACCAAAAGTACGGCAAGGGTGCTGCGCAGTTTATCGGAAGAGCACTGACGCAGTACAGCCAGAGCATCCCTCCGCACGCCTGATTGCGCCGCTGTTTCCGCAGCAAACACGAAAAGGGGGGAAGGCACCCCACGCGGGTCGCCTTCCCCCTCTTGCTGATGTTAAACCAGATTAGACCAGTCCCTCGTTTACGGGGATCTCGCGCAGCGACGCAAAGCCCTGCTCTAGGTCCTCGTCGGTGGGGATGTAGTCGGTCATCTTGCCCTCGGTATACTGCTGGTACGCGGCCATGTCAAAGTAGCCGGTGCCCGTCAGGTTAAACACGATGGTCTTCTGCTCGCCGCTCTCCTTGCACTTAAGTGCCTCATCAATCGCGGTGCGGATGGCATGCGCCGACTCGGGTGCGGGCAGAATCTGCTCTACGCGCGAGAACAGCTGTGCCGCCTCGAACACACCCGTCTGGGTGACGGAGGTCGCCTCGAGGTAGCCGTCGTGGTACAGCTTGCTTAAAATGGGCGCCATGCCGTGGTAGCGCAGCCCGCCCGCGTGGATGGGACTGGGCATAAAGCCGCTGCCTAGGGTATACATCTTGGCAAGGGGGGTCATCTTGCCGGTGTCGCAGAAGTCGTAGGCGTACTTGCCTCTGGTAAGCGACGGGCAGGATGCCGGCTCTACCGCAATAAAGCGGATGTTGTTTTTGCCCTGGATGCGCTGACCCATATACTCCGCCACAAAGCCGCCGAGGTTCGAGCCGCCGCCCGCGCAGCCGATCATGATGTCGGGCTGCTCGCCGAGCAGGTCAAGCGCCGCCTTGGTTTCGCAGCCGATAATCGACTGGTGCAGCAGCACCTGGTCGAGCACCGAGCCGAGCACATAACGGCAGTCGGGCGTGGTAACCGCCTTCTCTACCGCCTCTGAGATGGCACAACCCAGGCTGCCGCCCGTATCGGGGGTAGCGGCAAGAATTCTGCGTCCCGCCTCGGTGGTATCGCTCGGGCTTGCGATGAGGTTTGCGCCGAAGGTTTCGATAATTGCCTTGCGGTAGGGCTTTTGCTGCGAGCTGATTTTAACCATATACACGGTAAGCGGTATTTTGAAGTACGCCGCCGCCATCGAAAGCGCCGTGCCCCACTGCCCCGCGCCCGTTTCGGTGGTCAGGCTTTTAATGCCCTGCTGCTTTGCGTAGTACACCTGCGCCACCGCGCTGTTGAGCTTATGGCTGCCGGAGGTGTTGTTGCCCTCAAACTTGTAGTAGATCTTTGCAGGGGTGCCTAGCTCCTTTTCGAGATTATACGCGCGCACCAGCGGGGCAGGGCGGTAGGTACGGTAAAAATCGCGCACTTCTTCGGGTATCTCGATGGTGCGGTCGGTTTCGTTTAGCTCTTGGTTTACAAGCTCCTCGCAGAACACGGGCAATAGGTCCTCGCGCTTTGCGGGCTGCATTGTGCCCGGATGGATAAACGGGTCGTGCTGCTCCTTCATATCGGCGCGGACATTGTACCAGTATTTCGGCATCTCGGCTTCGCTTAGATAGGTTCTGTACGGAATGGTTGCCATGGTAGTTCAGTCTCCTTTTTTTATATATACTCAACAAACTTCAAAACGAAACCGTTTTGAACCGCACAGGAACCGTGCGGCGCCCACATTTGTGGGCGGTTTGTGGAGTCTATAGTCAATAAACACGCCATAAGGCGTGCGGCAGGTACTACCTGCCGCATGAAAACAGGGACTGTTTTCAAGTTTATTGACTATAGATTAACGGATTAAAAATGCGGGTTTATTGCGGCGATACAACAAAAAAACCCTTGCCCCTGAATTAACAGGGACAAGAGTTTATACTCCTGCGGTACCACCCACATTGGCTTAAAAAAGCCCGCTTGCTCCGCGCACCGTCATGCGCGCTTCCTTGGTAACGGGCGAAGCTCCCGTTGGCTACTACTCGGCTGTGCGTTTGTATCGCGCTACCTTTCGGCCACCCTCATAAGTCCATTCGGCAAAATCATGCGGCGCCGCACTCGCACCAATCGGCGGCTCTCTGTACCCGTTGAACAATGCCTACTCTTCTTAATCATAGGTTTACAATATTTGTGTTCCGAATTCATGATAGCACATTGATAAAGTGTTTGTCAACCACAAAAGTTTGCAAATGCATGAACCCCTACCCCGCACGCACGGGCTGACTGTCCCGCGCTGTTACTGCGCGCACCACGGTAAGGGTACCCGCCGCGGCAAGGCAGACGTACGTCGCAACGGTCACTATCGTTTTTGCCGTACCGCCATACCAGACTGCTTCAGGGAAAAAGGGCAGCAGCGCGGCATAATCAAATACAAGGTTAAACAATGCGTGTACCACAACCGAAAACACAAGCCCGCCGGTACGCAGTACCGCCGCCGCAAGCAGTACGCCAATTAAGGTGCTGTACCCCACCTGTTCGAGCACCTCAAACACGGCATGGGGGTTCTTGATGAGGTTAATCAGGTGTACCAGCCCGAACAAAACACCCGAAACGACCACAGCACCGAGCTTGCCGTATCTTTTCTGCTTCCACGCCTGTAACAGCGCACCGAACACCACACCGCGAAACACCAGTTCCTCCAGTATACCTACCATCAGGCAGTCAAGCCCAACCACAACGGTGGTAAGCAGGTTTTGCCCCGCAAACAGCCACGACCGCGCATCCAACAGGTGCGGCACAGACAGATTAATTACCACAAGGCTTAGACATGCCACGAGAAGCACCCCGTCAAGCCGAACGCGAAACAGCGACGGTTTTAGCCTTGTTTTCCACGCAATCCAGCCAAACACCGCCGCAACAAGCAGGCGTTTGCCAATACGAACCGCATAGCAAGGCATACTTCCGTCGGCAAAATCCGCAAACGGCGCTAGTAGCCTTCCAACCAGCATTGCAAGCCCAATAAACAATGCTGTCATGCCCGCCGCAAATAGCAGCGGGTGTTTTTGACTAAACGGGATTTGCTGTGTCATCTTACCATCCTTTCGGTGTCAGATACTGCGTGCCGTTTACTAAAACGAGCCAGTGCTTTCGTATGCTTCAAACCACGGTGGCGTAGCATCCCATCGTTGCACAACAATAAACGGGGAGCATCACTGCTCCCCGTCACGCACTCCGCAAATATAACTAAGCCCGTCTGCCGTTGGCTCTTATCCGCCCGCCTTGGTTCTTCGTTTGCTTATGATGTCGGCTGCAATACCGATTACCATACACAGGAGATACAACGCACCCCAGATAAACCACATGTTGTTTGTCCCGCCGCCGTACGTACTCCGAGTGAAGGTCGCCATCGCGATGCCAAACGCCAAAGGGTACCCCAGTGCCACCGACGACGCCAAAAACCGAAGCCCCGCGGCGGATGCAATCAGTATCACAATAAAGCCTACTATCGCCAGAGCATCCGGCCACTGCTTCATACCGTGCAGGTCAAACAGCGCATACCGGCACAGCCAGTACGCAATGGCAAGGCATGCGGCGGTGCCTGCGCCCCAAATAAGCTTACTGGTAATACTTCTTATGTTCATCTGCTGTTTCCTCCCGCTCAAACGTTATGTTCTGTTTTATCAGTAGCATGTTTTTTAGGTTTTGTTGCAGAAAACCGTAGATTGGTAATGCCTAACGCCAACCTATAATAGAGCGAAAAACCGCAGGTTTTCTAATGCCAAGCTTTAGCTTGGCGATGCGTAGGTTTAAGATAGAGCCGAGAAGCGAAGCTTCTCGTAATGCCAACCGAAGGTTGGCTATGCGTCCCTCGACGTCCCGTGGCGTTGTTGTGGTAATATAAAGGCGATTGCCAATGCCAACCGTCAGGTTGGCTATTATACCAACGCGACCGCTCGGTTGCCGGTTTTTGCGTTATCCAGTGCCGCCGAAATCAGCGACGAGAAGTTCCAGCCCGACACCGAAGCCCCCGTAACCGCGTCAATCTGGTTGGGCGTTTGCGACTGTATCAGCGACGTGGCATACGCGCGGGTGTAGCGGGTGGGGTAGGTTCCCACCTTTTCGTTCATGCGGCGCATGTATGCCATATCCCACGCCTTAATCAGCCCGCTCGCGTTTTTGGCGTTAAACTCCACCGTCACAATCTCGCCGCCGCTGATGCCGATGGTCACGTATTCCTTCCAGCCCTTGTCGTCAAACTGTGCCATCTCGGCGGTATAATAGCCGTCCTGCAGTGCGCTTGCCCCCTGCTGGCAGGAGGATAACAGCACTACCGTGCAGGTAAGCAATGTGAGAATTACTACCGCCAAACCGATGCGGCGGGCAGTGTATGTAAAACACGTCATGGCTTAAAGCCCTCCTTTCGCATTGCGACCGCTTCGCAGCTTAAACCGCGCCGCCATATCCGCAAGCTCCTGCGAGTACGCCGAAAGCTCCTCGCTCAGCACCGCCGATTCGCGGCTTGCGTCAAGGTTGTGCCTTGCAAGGTCGGATATCTGCGAGATGTCGCCTGACACATTATCAAGCGCCTCTTTTTCGCTGCGAACCGACGCAACCAGCTCCTCGGTAATCTGCGAGATTCTGCCCGATATCCCTGCTATCTGCTCCATAAACTGCGCCGTCAGCTTTGCATACTTTACGCCGTCCGCAACCGCGGCGGTGGAGTGTGCAATCATCTCGGCGGTTTGCTGTGAGGACTGTGCACTCTTTGCCGCAAGCTCGCGCACCTCCATCGCCACCACGGCAAAGCCCTTGCCCGCCGCGCCCGCACGCGCCGCCTCCACGCCCGCGTTTAGGGCGAGGATGTTGGTCTGAAACGCGATGTCCTCCATCAGCTTGGTTATCTTGGTGATCTCGTCCGAATTGTTTCGAATGCGCTCCATCGCCTCTAGGGTGTTGTTCATCTGCTCGCTGCCCTGAGAAACGCGGCTTACAATCTCGTCGGTCAGACAACGTGCTGTTTCCACGTTATCGTTTACCACGCCGATGTCCGACGCAATGCGGTCGGTCTCGGTGACAAGGCGCGATACCGCCTCGCTCTGCTGCTCGGACGATTCATGCACAATCTGCGCACTGGTCGAAACCTCCCGCGCGCCCTGATCAATTAGGGTGGCAGACTGCTTGAGGTTCGCGAGTATCTCGTTTAAAAAGTCGATGATGCTGTTGAGCGAGTCCTTCATCACCACAAAGTCGCCCGCAAACTCGCCGTGCACCCGAATGTTAAGGTTGGACTGAGACAGCGACGAAAGCGCCTCGCGCAGCTTAAATATGTACCCGCTTACGTCGTTTATGGTGTCGCGCAGCGCAACCGACAGCGTATACGCCTCGTCCTTTGTGTCACTGATCTGAACCGGGGCGGTAAGGTCGCCCTGTGCAAGCCCTTGAATGCGCTCGGTAACAGCGGTAAGCGAACGCGATATCTTGTTTGAAAAGCGTGTAATAAACAGGATGGCAAGCGCCATCAGCACCGCCACAATCAGGATGCTGTATAGAATGGTGCGGTTGGTGACAGCGGCAAACTCCGACTGCGGCACCAAAATTGCAAGGCTCCAGTTCACACCGCGCACCGGCGCATACGCCACGTAGTTCTGCTTACCGCCTATGGGAATCTGCGCCACGCCGATCTCCCCCGCCCTGATGTTTTGGGATAGTGTTTGCATCGCGGTGTCGGCGGTATACAGCGACTGGATGGTATGCCCGTCAAATACCACATTGGTATCCTCATGGGCTATGATTTTGCCTTGGTGGTTGATAATCAGCGCGTACCCGCTGTGCCCGATGTGGATGTTGGACAGCACGTCGTTGAGCAGGTCGTAGCGGTACGCCCCCGCAAGGTAGTACGCAAGCTCCCCGTTCTGATAAACGGGGATACCCACCGCAACCGTAAGCTCGTCCTTGGTCACCGCGGTGTCGTCAATCACCAGGTTTCCCGTGGCTTTGAGCATCTCGTACAGGTAGCCGTCCTTAATGGCGGACGGGCTGTCGGCGTAGCCGGTATATAGGGTGCCATCGGGGTGATACAGCCCCAGCCATATAAACTCAATGCCCGATGCCGCCTGTGCAAGCTGCGCCTGCTTTTGCTCGCGGGTGGTTTGGGGCGAGGTGATGGTATCGTTGTCTGCCAGCATAAAGATGCGGTCGCCCAGCAGATGCAGGTTGCCCTCCACGCTCTGTGCGGCGATCTTTGCAAACGGTTCCAGTGTACTGTCAAGCACCGTATCAGTCAAAATATTCGCCGACACGGCAAGGATTCCCGTCATTACGATAGCGAGCGCAATGGTAACGACAACGGTGTTGAGAATAATCTTGTTTTTTATGCTTTTCAAACGGATAATCCCTTCCTTCATATAAAACAGCGGGCACATGCCCGCATTTTTTCTCATGTTATATAATGATAATGATTAACATTATTTTATCATAGAATATAGTTAAGTCAATTATAAATGCAGTCTATCATAATCGAAAATTACTATAAATTATTGTAAATGCCGGGTCTGTGCGTGTGCGCAAACCCGGCGTTTGTGGTTATTCCCTATTCTGCAATCCAACACCACCGTGTGGCAGGCAGGCAGAGGCTCTTTCGCCTACTCCGGCTTCTGCCAGCGGGTATAGGCTGCGTACGGCCGAAAGCCGATGCTATAGTAAAACTGCTGGCTCGAGCCCACCAACGCGCGCACCGCCCCGCGCTCCGCACAGCGGCGCACGCCCTCCAGCACGGCGGCCCTGCCAAGACCCTTGCGGCGGTAGTCCGGGTCGGTAGCAACCGGCTCCACCACCGCGGTTCGTAGGCTATTCTCGTACCACATCCCGCAGTACGAGACAAAGTCCCCGTTTGGGGCAACTACCGCAATTTTCAGCTCTAGGTCAACGTTTCGTCGCACCAGCTCATTCTCAAAGGCCTTCGCTTTTTCGGGGGTGAGCATAAAGTCGCCTTCCCCGTTTAGCTTGTGGTTAAAGCCGTTGTGCAGTACCCTGCCGTATCGCTCGACATCATAGGTGTCCTTTAGGCTGGTCACAGAGAATCCCTCGGGCAGGCGGTAGGTAAAGTCCGCCTCGCAGGTGACCATGCAGGAGGTGTTGTCCTTTGACTCGGTGGCAATATATCCCGCCTTCGCCGCAAGGGATTGCAGTACCGTGTCGGTGTCGTCAATCATCACGCTCAGCCGCCCGTCCCGCTGTAGATGCTCCAACGCATAGGTCAATATCTCACCCTTTAGGCACTCGTAGCCGGGCAGCGTATAGCAGAACGCCTCGCCCGGTTCGGTGTCAAACAGGGTAATACCCACCAGCTCATCGCCATATTCCCACAAACCAATGCGCCCGAGCGCACTGTGGTCGAGGTGGGTATGGGTAATCATCCAGTCCCATCTCGACCAGGTAAAGCAATCGTCCCCAAGCTTTACGAAGAACGCGCGCACCGCATCATAGTCCCCGGTACAGCTTGCTGCTCCGACATAGTTACGAAAATTTATATTCATTGTTATCACCTCGTTGTCCTTTTTTCGTGTTTTCTACCTCACTATACCATATATCGCCCGATATTTCCATATGGCTTCTTAGTAAGCTAACACAGCAAAAGGGCAGCTTTGCCTACAATGCAAAACCACCCTTACCATTCAATTATCGACCCGCCCAAGCCATTCCAAAACAAGTGCGCGAAACGATTCCCGCTGCTCCAGCTGTAGGTTGTGCCCCGCGCAGTCGAGCACCGCAAAGCTTGCGTTCGGGTAGCACGGCAACAGAGCAAACGCGCCCTCGTAGCCCGTCCAGTGATCCTGTCTCCCCGTGATAAACGACACTGGAAACAGGTAACGCCTTGTCCGGTCAAACGTGAGCGTCTGCCCCAGCGCGTCGATGTACGCGTTGTTTGCAAGGTGCAGGTACGCACCGATGTCTGCCGTAAAGGCAGCCAATGTGTCCTTAGTCTGCACCACCGATACCGCCTCAAACATCGTTTTCTGCTCTTTTGGCAGTGATGCCATCAGCCGCTCGTCGGTTATCCTCACCTGCCTTGGGGGCGGTGTTTGCGGGATGTCCGAAATATATGGGCACAAGAACAACGCGCCCAATATGCGGTCGCTTGCCCGCTCAATCAGTCCCCGCGCAAGCTGCCCGCCGAACGACTCCCCCACCAGCAAGAACCGCTCGTCCCCCACCACCGCGTCAATAAACTGCAGTAACACGTCCACAATGGCGGTATCGTCCGTTATCCCTTCGCCCGGCACCGATTGCCCCATGCCCGGCAGGTCGGGGTAGATGCGTCGATACCCGTTTTCGCATGCAAATATCGGCTCAAAACAACCCGTCATCAAATGGTGGTCTACCCGCGAGCCGTGCAACAGCACCACGGGCACACCCTCTCCGTGTATCACATAATGCAAACGCGACGTTCCGATGTTTATTGCCATTGTTATGCCCCCTTTTTTCCGTCAAGCGCAATGCCGTCGGATCTCTTGCATTATTATAGCATGACCATATCCCAATTCCAATCATCCCCAGCCACACGATTTGAAGGGTTTTCCCCGCAAATAGAAAACACAACCTAAACCTTTTCACAGAACCAGTGTGTTGATTTTGTATTGTAAACTATTAGACCCTCCCACATCAAAGGTCTTTATAACGGACTGTTACGGCATAATAGTAGGAGGGGTTCGATTATATCGAACCCCTCCCGTAAACTTTCAGTATATAAATACCCTATATTAACCTGCGACGCCCCGTTTGACTGCAATTTACTTCACGATATCCGCCAGAACAAACGGAATCACCATTTGTAACGCGGCGATGCCAAGCTCTATCTGGAACCCGATTCGCCCGCCGCTGAACAGGATTGTCTCAAACCCCGCCGCCGTTTGGTCGATTGTGGTTGTAAACTGCTTTTTCATACCGATGGGCGAGCACCCGCCGTGGATATAGCCGGTAAGCCCCAGTAGGTCTTTGCTTTTTAGCATCTCCACCGACTTTTCGCCCACCTGCGCCGCCGCCTTTTTCAGGTCGAGCTCCGCACAGACGGGAACCAGAAACACATAGTGCGCGCAGCTTTTGCCGGTGGTCACCAGTGTTTTAAACACCCGCTGAGGGTCTTGCCCCAGCACAGCCGCGACCTCCGCGCCGCTTACCGCGCCGGTGTCGGTATAAAAATGCTGCCCATAGGGTATCTTCATGCTGTCTAGCTTACGCATCGCATTTGTTTTGTCTGCCATATCACCATTCCTTTGCAACGCTGCGCCTCGGGCGGCATAACGCCAGAATCTAACCATTTCTATTCCCGCCAAAGAACGGGTTTCCCCGTCTGTGACGGGGTGCAAAAAGCGCCGTCCCCAAAAAGGGCGGCGCTTTGGCTTGTACCGTTAAGAGGAGGAGCTTCTACTTGAGGACGAAGAAGCCCTACTGCTTGATGACGCGCTTGAACTGCCGCTCGATGACGCACTCGAGCTACTTTTACTAGAAGATGAGCTCGAACTGCTTGTACTAGAGGAAGAATCCGAGCTGCTTTCGCTTGACGAGGTGTCGTCCTGCTCGTCCTCCTCCTCGCCCGAAACCGCCGCATCCTCATCCGAGACGGAGGAGGTCTCCTCCCCGGGCTCCGATTCGTCGCCGAACGTCTCCTCGGAAAGGGACGAGGTGCCCGAGTTAATCAGTTCTTCTTCGACGTATTCATACTCCGAGCCGGTGCCCGAGCTGCTTTCGGTCTTCTCTACGTCGCGCAGCGCGGTAATAATATAGCCGCTATCGGTCTTTTTCAGGTGGTAGTTCATGTATTTGTCGGGGTCGGGCTCGTAGCGGTTGCCCTTATCGTCAATCTCCCATACGCTGCCCGGCGGAACATAGCCGACGCGAAGGATAACCTCATCGCCGTTTTTTGTTATTTTATCCACCTTCGGGGTATAAAGCGCAACCTCGGCGGAGGTGGGAACACTGTACACCTTGTTTTGCTCGTCGTACAGGTAGGTGGTTTCGTAATCGCCGAATGTCTGGTGCACGAGCTTCACATCGCTGCCATACAGGTTTGCGGCACGTACATCCAGCTCGCTTGCAGGGATTAGCGAGAAGTTAAACTCGTCCTTTGCCCACTTCTCGTCGTCGTTGTTCAAAATTGCCGACCACATCGCCGTCTGCAGCAGCATCGGCTGGTCGAGGGTCGCAACGCTCTCGAAGGGCGGCGGGTCGTACATGACCACGGGGATTAGTATCCGCTCAAACCGCGCCTTTTCCTTATCGTTGTTTATCAGCGACTGGGTCAGGTTAATGGCGCTTACCACCAGTGTTATCACACCGATGACGCACAGAACAATCACAGTCAAGCCGATTGGCGCCGCAATGCGGCTGCCCTTGCGTCTGCGTCTTGCGGGCGGCTTTATTGGGGGTGCTGTTTTTATCTCCTGTTTGGGCGAGAGCCCGCTTTGAAACAGTCCGCTATCTTTTCTATCCAAGTTTGGGAACCCTCCTTTGGCGGCAGGGGGCGTCATAAAAACGCACTAGCGTATCTGCCCGTTGCCGTGTATCACATATTTCACGGATGTCAGTTCGTTTAGTCCCATCGGACCGCGGGTGTGCAGCTTCTGGGTCGAGATGCCGATCTCGGCACCCAAACCAAACACGCCGCCATCGGTAAACCGCGTAGAGGCGTTTACATACACCGCCGCGGCATCAATCTCATTTACAAAGCGCTCGCTGTTTGCAAGGCTGTCGGTCACGATGCATTCGCTGTGTCCACTTGTGTATTGTACAATGTGCTTGATTGCCGCGTCAATGGAAGGGACTACCTTCACCGCGAGGATGTAATCCAAAAACTCGGTGGCATAGTCCTCGTCGGTGGCGGGCAGCACGTGGTCGCCCAGTATCATTCGGGTCTGTTCGCAGCCGCGCAGCTCCACGTTTTTCTTTTGCAGCAACGCGTTTGCCATATGCAAAAACTGATGCGCCACCTCCTCGTGCACCAGCAGCGTTTCTGCCGCGTTGCACACCGACGGGCGGGAGGTTTTCGCGTTATCAATAATTTCCGCCGCCATCTCAAGGTCGCAGGGGCTATCCACATACACATGGCAGTTGCCCACCCCCGTCTCGATAACCGGAACGGTGGCGTTCTTTACACACGCCGAGATAAGCCCCGCGCCCCCTCTGGGGATGAGAACATCCACATAGCCGTTTAGGCGCATTAGCTCGGTGGCGGTCTCCCGCGCAGTGTCGGCTATGATCTGAATGCAGTCCTCGTCAAGCCCTGCCGACGTTATCGCGCCGCGCATAATCGAGGCGAGGCACAGGTTCGAGTTGATTGCCTCTTTGCCGCCGCGCAGAATTACAGCGTTTGCACTTTTTAGGCAAAGCACCGCGGCGTCCACCGTCACGTTGGGGCGTGCCTCGTAGATGATGGCGATAACGCCCAGCGGCACCCGCGTTTTTTGAATGCGCAGCCCGTCGGGGCTTACAAACCCGCTGTCGATGCGCCCGATGGGGTCGGGCAGCATTACCACCTCGCGCACTGCGTCCGCAATACCCTGTACCCGTTGCTCAGTCAGACGTAAGCGGTCCAGCAAAGAGGGCGTTAGTCCCGCCTGCTGCCCCGCCGCGAAGTCCTTTGCGTTTTCGCTCAGAATCTGCGGCATATGGTCTGTTAATGCCTGCGCAATGGCAGACAATGCCTTGTTCTTTACGGCGGTGCTCGCGGTCATCAGCGTTCTAGCTGCCGCCTTTGCCGCTATGCCCGTCTCCTGTACCGTTCGATGCATCGTCCATCCTCCTTCGGGTTCTATCTAAATAATCCCTTTACTCAAGCCTATGCGCTTATTTTGAAAACAGTGTGCCTACCGCCTTGCCCTCAAGCAGGTCGTACATGCTCTCGGGGG
>JAEZQD010000087.1 GCA_023413185.1 Bacillota bacterium | reverse complement strand
GATGAACAATATGGAAAACACAGCGATAGAGACCAGCAGCTCCATCAGCGTTAGCCCTTTGTTGTTGTTTAAGCGTTGGGTCATGGTGCTGTGCCCCCTATGCCGCATGTTACGGTGCGGTTCTGTTGTCTACATACGTTTCCAGTTTCGCGCCCGTTTCGGGGTCTTCGGTCTGTATCACAACGCCGTTTCCGGTTATGGTCGTGCCGTCTGAAAACGTGATGGTAATTTCCTTCGTCAAACCAACCACCCCTGCGGGCAGGGTTGCGGCACCCTCGTCCATCACCTTCTCGAGCGTGGTCGCCATGGACGCAGTGCCGTGGTTGAGCACCACCGCCCCGCCCTCCAGCTTGATGGCGGGCAGAAAGATAGCGGCGAAGCCCACCGCCAGAATGGCAAGTATCGCCATGCTAATCAGCAGTTCCATCAGGCTAAGCCCGTTGTTGTTTTTGAGTGGATTCTTTATCTTACTCATTGGGGTTTCTCCTTTAGGGGGTGTATGCAGGTGTTTGTAGCGTGTTACTCGCCGCGTGTGGTGTATACCCCCACGAGCGAAACCCCGCCGCCTGCGCCGCCGCCCGCTCCGCCACCATCCACCGAGACATCCCCGATACCGGGGATTTTAGGGTAGTTCGGGGTCTGGTAGTACAGGTTTGCACCTGCTTGCAGTTGTGATGAGCCTACTATCATGTTGCCCACGAACGTCGAGCCGCCGTTTGCAGTAAAATCACCGTACGGCATAATGACATATGCCGCAAGTTTTGCGCTTCCACCCAAAACAATTGCATTCTTTTCACTTGCTACTTTGCCGTAGGGTGCAATAATGCAAACCTGCGGCTTGGTATCCTTTGTAATATCGTTCCCCGTACCCAAAATACCCAGCTTGGTATAGGACATTGAGTTAAAGTTAACCCCTTTTGCAAGGTGCAGAATCAGCTGGTTTGTCCCCGCCACCTTTACACTGCAGGAGCTGAATACATTCTTTGAACTGTTTGTGATATACCAATGCACATCGCCTGCCGAGGTGTCGACAATAATTGTCTCATTGAAGTTGGATACAGTTCCCAGCGTGCCCGATCGCGACACGGTTAAGCTTGACTCCCAATTGCCGTTTATATTAACGGTATTGTTTTTAAAGCTATTTACAAATGCCTCGTACACTGGATAATCAACTAGCTTATCCAGTTCTTGAATCGAATCTCCGTAGCTCATGTCAGGTAGTTCATAACCGTTTGATGTGGGCGAATACCGTTCAAACACCGTGAGTGACGAAAAGGAGTTATCGTTTTGATACCGCTTATACGTACCGCCGAAATAGATGCGGTTAGGCTGGGTTCTCAAAGTGCAGTTACGAAAGTCTCCGTTCCCCCACACCACAATGTTACCCGGTCTGCTAACGGTGAATCCATTTCCGCCCATGTTTCCGCCAACCAAAATTTGTGAGCCGGACAAAGCCGAAATACCCCCGCCATTACCATATAGGTCACCCGCACAGTAGATGTTACCATCCACCTCTACGCTCACGCTGCCGAGTGTCAGGTTGTCGTTAGCGTAAATGTTGCCGCCTTTGCCGTTGTATGTTTTAACCTTCGGTCCGCCTGTAATAGAAACTGGTCCGTCCACATACAGGTTGCCGTACACGTTCACTCCGGCAGGCAGGCTGACGGTATCGTTAATCATTAAATCGCCGTAGATGTTTGCTCCTCCGCCGAGTGTCGAACCCACTCCGTTAAACTTTGTGGCGGTAACAAGGTTTTGACCAAACGGAAAGGCACTGTCTTCTACCGCAAGAATAACACTCATCCTGCGTGTTTTGCCGTCTACCTCGGCGTTTGAGATCAGCTCGTAGCGCGTCTCATCCAGCTTATTCACCGTTAAGGTGTATCCCCCCAACTGCGGGTCGGTTGTTTTAACACTGGTCTTGCCGTCTAGGCTGTCCAACAGCGCCTTAGGGTCTGCGTCGGCTTTTACGTAATCCACCGCCGCAAGTACGGCGGAGCGCGCGGTAAAGTAAGCCTGCTGCGTTTGGTAGTCGGTCACCGCGTTGCGGCTTGCGTTGGCGGAAAGGGTAAGCGCCGCCATGCCAAACACAAGCAGCAGGGCAAATACGATAATCACCATCAGCAGGGTGCTTCCCTTGTGGTTTTTTGCGGCATGTACTAACACTTCGGCAACCCCCTTTTTTATGCGACGCAGCACAGGTGCGTGCGTCGGTGTGGTACGGCAAACCGCCCGTACTGTTTAAATCAGCTTTGTTTTCCCCTCGGGCAGGTCAAACGCAAGGTTTAACATGTCGTCGGTGTAGTATTTGGGAATAGAATACACCTGCATGGTCACTGTCGCGGTCAAGATATCCTTCGCGCCGGAATCATCGTCGCGGATTTTAAACTCTATGCCCGCTATCTGCAGCGTTCTGCCCGAGCGCATCATAAGGTCGATAAAATACATCAGGTTGTCGTAGTAGCAGTCGGCGGTAACCGCGACGGTGTTGACGTATACAAGGTCAACCGCGGGCGGCTCGGTCTCTGCCTCTTGCTCTGCGGCGGCGGGTATGCTTTGGCCGTTTATCTGGCTGACCAGATCATCCAGGGCAATGCGCAGCATCGGCACGACGTCGGTGTACTGCGAGATGTATACCGAGCCGCGTTCTCCTATCTGCACCTGACTGTTGCGTAGCCCCGCTTGCTCGGTAAACCCAAACATCCACAGCCCCATCTTCTCGTTGTCAAAGGGCGGAAAAAAGCGTGCGGATTGCTCCTCGCCCGCCGCCCTTGCCTCGGCGACCTTTTCCTCCATATTTGCGTTAGAGAGCACAAGGGTCTGCATCTCAAGCTGCTTTGCCTCAAGCTCGGCGAGCAGCGAGGCGTTGCTTGTATAATTTTCTGCCGCAGGTAGAAACAAAAAGCGAACCGGCAGCACCCACACAAGCACCAGCAGCAGTATGAATATAAGGATTTGTTCCCGTTTTCCTATCTTCATGGTATCATTCATCCCTTTCGCCCGCCCCTTTTTACCACGGGGCGCGGCACTGAAATGGAGACTGTGCTCTTATTGATCTCCTGCCTTGTAAACGCCGCTTACTTCAAACTCCACCACGCCGTCGGTACTAACCGCGTAGCCGTTGTAGACGATGCCGTTCATTGCGCCGGTATCCCGCAGGGCGTTCACAAAGATCATCGGGGTCTCTTCGCTCTTGCTTTCGCATTTCATAATCACGCTGCCCCACTGCATTGAAAACTCAACCACCTTCATATCGGTGGGCATGCACCTTGCTATCTGCAAAAATCCGGCGGAGTCGATGACGGGCAGGGTGTAATACCGCGCGTACGATTGTCCCGTCACGCTGCCGTACTGCTCGTACAGGGCGACGATGGCGCGCTGGTACAGGGTATCCTCCGCAAGCGCCTTGTTCTGCTCGTCTGTGAGGTATGCTCTTTTTTGCTCGATGCCGTCAAGCAGCAGTCGGTTTGCGCTGTATATCAGCAAGCCGCCCCCCGCCTGTAATCCGATGGACAGTGCGATGAGCACGCCGAGCACCACCACCACCGGGGAGACCGACTCCTTGACCTTTATCTCCTTTAAGCCGGAGTAAAAGTTAATATCCTTTTGCATATCCGGGCACCTCCGTTATTTTGCAAGCCCGCGAAAGCCGTCGCGTTATTACCGCTTTGCAATCGCTCCAATGGCGTTAAGGTACAGAGCAAGCTCTGTGTTTGCAGGGCAGGTTACGCCCGAAAGGGTTTGGATGCGCTCCACCGTCAGGTCGAGAGACGACGCCAGGTAGACGTCCAGCCCCTTTAGCATCGACATCCCGCCGCACAGCAGTACCGTCTGTACCGGCGCGGCTAGCCGTCTGGAAAGCGCAAACTGCAGCATACGCGCAAGCTCTTGGGAGAGATGCTGCAGCAGCATGGCCGATGCCTGGGCGACGCGCGTGTCCTGCTCCAGTGCCTCGGGGGAAAGGTCTGCGCCCTCGAAAACCTGTTCCGGGGTGTCAAACCCGTCCAGCCGCTGCATGGCGCTGAAGAACGCCTCGCACGGTGCCTTGATGCAGCGGGTAAACAGCAACGTCCCGCCGCTGTAAAGATAGATATGTACGATGTGCGCACCCATCTCGCACACAATATAGCTGTTGTCGCGCAGGGTAACCTCGTTTACCGTCGTGCCGCGCATCAGCTTGGAAAGCGCGCTCGGATGCATCTGAAGCGTGCCTTCCTTTTTACGCAACAGGGCTGTCAGCTCCATATACTGCGACACCATCGCCTTGGGCATGCCCGAGGCGTTTACCTTTTGCATATGGGGGGAGTCGGGCACCTGCTCGCTGCAGGGCAGATAATCCACCGCATAGCCGTCGCCGCCCGTCAGCTGCTGGTACATCTCGTTTTGCACAATGGGGGCAAGCCGTCGTTCGTCCACGCGCGGCACGGTAAGCTCCCGATGCAAAATCTCGGTGCTGCCAACCGTAAAGCAGAGCGTCTTTGCCGTAAAGTGGTCGCGCTCAAGACAGGCGCGGATGGCGTTTGCCACATCGCCCACCATCAGCAGGTTGCCGTCCTTTACCGCCCCTTCAGGCGTCGCAACCATAGCGGCCCGCTTGACCACAACGCCAAGCCCCGCAGGGGTTCCCTCTGCTATTTTAATAAAGCTGCTTCCCACGTCGATTGAAAGTATCACTAATAACCTTCCTCCTCGAGTGCCTATTAAAGACCCGCCACGGCCTGATATGCGGACATCATCGGCATGATAACCGACAGTACAATAAACCCGACCACAACACCCAGCACGACAATCATAACCGGCTCGATAGACGCAACCATCGCGGAGATGGCACTGTCCGCCTCATCGTCGTAAAACACCGCGGTCTTATGCAATATATCGTCCAGCGAGCCCGATTCTTCACCCACCGATACCATTGAGGAGAACATCGGCGGGAATACCCCAACCTTCTCAATGACGGAGGACAACGAAACGCCCTTGCGCACCTGTTCGATTGCGGATTCCATATGATAATCAAGCACCGCGTTGCCCACCACGCGGGTGGATATCTCAAGCGCCGTAATCAGCGACATACCGCTTGCAAACAGCGTGGCAAGCGAGCGAGAAAACCGTGCGGTGATAATCGTCTTTTGCAGCTTGCCAAAGAACGGCAGCTTGAGCAGTACGCCCGAAATCATTCTTTTGCCCTGTTTGGACCGCCACGTCATAAAAAACAACACGAACAGCCCGACAATCGCAAGCAATATCAGCAGCCATTTCTCCTGCACAAAGGTGCTTACCGCAAGCAAAAACTTGGTGATTGCGGGCAGCTCTGTGCCCATCGATTCAAACATCGTAAAGAATTTGGGGATAACAAACCCCAGCAGCACCATCATGACGATTACGCCCGTCACCATCAGGGCTACGGGATAGATCATGGCGTTTGACACCTTGCTTTTTAGCTTGTGCTCCTTTTCAAAGTGCTCCGCCATACGCATCATAATCGTATCAAGCGAGCCGCTCATCTCACCCGACTCCACCATGTTAATGAGCAGCGACGGAAACGACCCCTGCTGGTTCATGGCAATCGACAGCCCAAGCCCCTTTTGCACGCCCTCGTACACGCCAATCAGCGCCTGGCGCGTCGGCTTCTTTACCGCCTGACGGTACAGGGTCTCGAGACATTTAATGACGGTTAGCCCTGCGTTGAGCATAGTGGAAAATTGGCGGCATACCAGTGCGAGCTCTCGGGTCTTCAGCTTTGTGCTGCCAAAGCTCCGCTGCGCGGTCAACGCGTCGGCACGCGCCTCATTGTAGGTGATGCAATACTCACCCCGCTGCTTGAGCTTTGCAAACAGCTCGGCGGGGTTGTCCGCATCCGCAAGCCCTTTTATTAATGCGCCGCCCGCCTGCTGCGCCTCGTATCGATAGGTTGGCATCGACCGATCCCTCCCGCTGTGTGCGTATCAAAAACTTCGTATCATAAACCTGTTAAAAAAGCCTTGTTCTCGAAAACGTTTTCGTTAGTTTGTATCAAAAGACAAAACCATTGACTGAACTAATTGTAGCATATTAACTTATAATTTCAATATATTTTTCCATTTAAATGTTCAGATTGTTAATAATGCAATGATATATCGATGTTTATCTTCCATTTTTTATCAATATGCACTGCAATTCTCACTTATTCTACCGAAAACCAAAGCTGTGTTTCGTTGCCTTCGCACAAAAAACACAAAAGCAAGCCCTCTATTTTTGCATACAGGCACAAACTTCCGCATGAATTTGCACTTTTGCAAGCAAACTGTGTATACAATGCATATTCTATTGTTTTTGTATGAAATAGGTCTTGACACCGTGTCCCGAAATGGTTATACTTGCGTAGTTAGCTATTGCTAACTAGTAAACAACCCAGACGCCATGCGTCAAGACGAAAGGGAAAACGTATGAAGTTGAAATCGATTTGCCTGTATGTAGCCGCGCTGACCGTTGTGTTGGCGACGACCGCCTGTTCCCCCTCCGTATCGGATAATCCGTCATCCGTAAACGATACGCCCGTCTCCTCGTCGGACGACCAGCCCTTGACCGAGTACCCGATCGTCATCAAACATGCGTTCGGCGAGACGGTAATTGACAGTAAACCCGAGCGTGTTGCCGCCATTTCGTGGGGCAACCCGGATCTTCCTTTGGCTTTGGGTGTGCTGCCCGTGGGTATTTCCGAGGCAAACTACGGCGTTACCGAGAGCAGGCTGCTGCCCTGGACCACCGACCGGCTGAGCGAGCTTTCAGACACCGAGCCGGTGCTGTTTCGCGACTCTGACGGTCTTGATTTTGAAGCGATCAGCGACGTTTCCCCCGACATCATTCTGGCTGCATATTCGGGTATTACGCAGGAGGAGTACGACCTTCTCTCTGAGATTGCGCCCGTTGTTGCATACCCCACACAGCCCTGGCAGACCTTCTGGCGCGAGCAGATAACCCTTAACGCAACCGGTCTTGGGCTGCAGGCAGAGGGCGAGCGACTGGTAGCCGACCTCGAAACGATGATTGCACAAAAGGTAAGCAGCTACCCTGACATAAAGGGGAAAACGGCGGCGTTTATCTATTTTATCCCCACCGACTTTTCGCAGTTTTACGTGTACCTGCCCGTAGACCCCCGCGCGGCATATCTCACCGATCTTGGCATGGAGTTTCCCCAAAGCCTAATGGACCAGGCGGGAGAAAACCCGAGCTTTTCCATCACCCTAAGCGCCGAAAACGTTGACCTGCTCAGTGAGCTTGATATGATATTCGCATACGGCGACGACACTCTGCTTCAGGCAATCAAAGCGGACGCGCTGCTCGGAACCATCCCCGCCATTCAACGGGAGTCGGTTGTATTTATTGAGGACAACTCACCCCTTGCGGCATCTGCAACACCCAGTGCCCTTTCCATTCCCGCAACCATCGACGAGTACCTTGCCTTAATTAGCGAAGCGGCGAAAAAGGTAAAATGAACAGTACAACCGTAAAAAACCGCGATCACCGGCTGACACGGTCGGGGACGCGTACAGTTCAAGTACTCCTCCTCTTAGCGGTCGGTTTTGCTTGCGTGGCGCTTGCTGCCGCACTGTCGCTGGCCTTTGGTGCGCGCACAGTGGGAATAAACGATATCCTTGCCGGGCTGTTTGACAGCGAGACTACGTCCATCGGCGCGGTTGTCGTACGCGAGCGAATCCCCCGAACGGTACTGGGGCTGATTGCGGGTGCCGCGCTTGGTATGTCGGGCGCGTTGATGCAGGCGATAACCCGCAACCCCATCGCCGACCCCAGCGTTTTGGGGGTGAATACCGGCGCGTCGCTGTTTGTGGTGTGCGGCATCGCATTCTTAAACATCGGCTCGCCGATGCAGTACCTGTTACTTGCCTTTGCGGGCGCGGGGGCAACCGCCGTGTTTGTGTATGCAATCGGCTCAATGGGGCGTGGCGGTGCCACACCCATTAAGCTGGCACTCGCGGGCACCGCTACCAGTGCCGCGCTTTCATCCTTGGTAAGCGCCGTGATGTTGCCGCGCACCACAGTCATGGATGACTTTCGGTTCTGGCAGGTGGGCAGGGTGGGAGGCGCAACCTGGGAAGCCATTGCGGTTGCGGCACCGCTTCTGATTATCGGGTTGGTGACCGGCATAGTGTGCGCCCCCGCTCTCAACGCATTGGCACTGGGGGACGACGCCGCCACAGGTCTGGGGGTACGAACCGGACTGCTGCGGCTGACAGCGGCCTTTGCCGGTGTTTTGCTGTGCGGCTCAGTCACCGCATTGGCGGGTCCCATCGGCTTTGTGGGGCTGATGGCACCCCATGTGGTGCGGCTGATACTGGGGGCAGACCAACGTCTCATCCTGCCGATGTCCGCCGTGGGCGGGGCTGTTATTCTAACCGTAGCCGACGTCATCGGAAGGGTCGCGGGCGGCTCGGGCGAGCTGGAGGCGGGGGTTGTCACCGCCTTTCTGGGCGCGCCTGTCATGATACTCATCGCTGTCAAATCGAAGGTACGTTCATTATGAATACGATAATCGCAAATTCCATATGTGCCGGCCGCAAGCAACGGCTGCGGCGCGGGGCGGCGGCAGTCGCGTTGTTAACCATGCTGGCTGCGACGCTCTGTGTCGCGATGCTGCTGCTCGGAAACACCAGCTACTCGTTTGATACCGCTGTGCGCGTGCTGTTGGGCGAGGATATTCAGGGTGCATCCTTTGCGATCGGTACGCTGCGCCTGCCCAGAATGCTTGCAGGTCTATTTGCCGGATTCGCGTTTGGCATAGCAGGCAGTACCTTTCAAACACTACTTCGCAACCCGCTTGCAAGCCCGAATATCATCGGCATCAGCTCCGGCTCAAGTGCCGCCGCCGTGTTTTGCATTCTTGTTCTACATACAAGCGGCACGGTCGTTTCGGTGGCTGCGGTCATTGCCGGGCTTGCGACAACGGCGCTGATCTATGCACTGTCGAGCGTGGGCTCGTTCTCGGGCGGACGGTTGATACTAATCGGCATCGGCATGCAGGCTATGCTGGGCGCGCTTGTGTCCTACCTGCTGCTTCGCGCATCAAGCTACGACGTTCCGGCTGCGCTTCGGTGGCTCAGCGGCAGTCTCAACGGCATCCGATTGAGCGACACGCCGGCGCTTATGATGTCGGTGGCGCTTTTGTCACCCGTTATCCTTTTGCTGGGCGGACGGCTTAGAATCCTGGAGTTGGGCGAGCAGTCCGCCACGGCACTTGGGGTGAACACAAACAGCACACGCGTCGCGCTGATTCTATCCGCCGTGTGCTTAATCGCGCTTGCCACCGCCACAACGGGACCCATCGCGTTCGTTCCCTTTCTGGCGGGTCCCATCGCGAAGAAGCTGGTGGGCGCGGGGTTTTCATCCGAACTGCCCGCCGGGCTGATGGGTGCCGTTCTGGTGCTGGGGGCTGACCTTCTCGGTCAGTTTGCGTTTGGAACCAGATTCCCCGTCGGGGTGATAACCGGCATACTCGGCGCTCCTTTTTTGCTGTTTTTGCTCATCCGTATGAACCGAACGGGAGGTATTTAGCATGGCACATCGATTAAAGGCGAGCAACATTGTTGCCGGATACGAGAATAAAACGATCCTCCATGACGTGAGCATCACGATTCCAATCGGTAAAATCAGCGTCATAATCGGTGCAAACGCGTGCGGAAAATCCACTCTGCTCAAAACACTCGCCCGCCTGATAAAGCCTAGTTCGGGTACCGTAACGGTGGATATGACCCCCATCGGCAACATCCCGTCCAAGCAGCTTGCGCGAATCCTGGGGCTTCTTCCTCAGTCGCCCATTGTGCCAGAGGGCATTGCGGTTGCCGACCTTGTGGGGCGGGGCAGGTTCCCGCACCAGACGTTTTTGCAGGGCTGGAGCAAGAAGGACTATGACGCCGTAGCCCGAGCACTCGACACCATGGGCATTACCGAGCTTGCCAACCGCAGCATCGACGAGCTTTCGGGCGGGCAGCGTCAGCGCGTGTGGATAGCGATGGCACTTGCTCAACAAACTGACATCCTGTTTTTGGATGAGCCCACAACCTTTTTGGATATTGCCTATCAGGTCGAAATCCTCGACCTGTTGACCGACCTCAACCGCCGCCACGGAACAACCATCGTGATGGTGCTGCATGATATTAACCTCTCCGCCCGCTATGCCGACTACATCTTTGCCCTGAGTCGGGGCAGGTTAATCGCACAGGGCACCCCGTCCGAGATTGTTACAAAAGAACTGATCGCTTCGGTGTTCGGACTTGATTGCAAGGTGATTAAGGATCCCGTTTCCGGCTCCCCGTTTGTGGTTCCCAAAGGGCGGCACCACAGCGCAGCCGACTGCCTGCCCATGACCTGTTGACCCACCGACCTTGCCCCGTACCATACCGTCAACAAACGCAAAAACAGGGTGTATCCCCGCAACGGATACACCCTGCTTTTTTCGTGACCGCCGTACTCCGCAAACAAAAGGCGGTCTTACCTCGTTCTTATCCAATCATCACGATAACACCGCGCAGTCTGCCCCTCAACCCGATTCCAGGATATGCGACAGTACCGAGAGCACGTACAGCGGCGCGGTCTCGGCGCGCAGGATACGCGCACCCAGCGTCACGGGCACAATGCCCGCATCCATCGCCTGCCGCGCCTCGTCGGGCGAAAAGCCGCCTTCGCTGCCCGTCATCACCGCAACGGCGCCGTTATGGTCTGCGCCCACCAGGCGCGCAATGCGCTCGCCGCCCTTTTCGTAGCACAGCATAGCGGTGCCGGCGGTCTTCATGCGCGTAAGTGCCGCCTTAAACTCCACCATGTCCCGTACGGTAGGCACCCTGCCGCGCCCGCACTGCTTTGCCGCCTCAAGCGCAATCTTATTCAGTCGCTCGATGCGTTTTGCCATGCTCTTGTTGTCGGGGCGGGAGACACACCGCTCGGTGAGTACCGGCGTGATGTCGCAAACGCCCAGCTCCACCGCCTTTTGCACAATCTGCTCCAGCTTATCGCCCTTGGGTACGGCAACATACAGCGACACCGCACAGGGCAGCTCCGCCGTGTTGGGTACGCTGCGCTCCACCACACCCGTCACCTCGTCGGGCGATACGCTCGTGATGCGGCAATGGTGGTCTACACCGCTTTGGTCGCAGATAGTAAGCTCCTCGCCCACCCGCATGCGCAGCGATTTCGCCGCATGGGCGGCGTTCTCCCCCATAAGGCAGAAGGTTTCGCCCGTTATGGCGTCCACAAAAAATCTCGGCATACCCATTCCCCCGTTTGTCCCTGCGGTCAATTGAACCCGCCGAAGCTATGCGTTGTATCGTATCGTGCTGCGTTGTACTGCCTTATCGCTTACACGGCGCGGTGGCGCAGTACTATGGCAACCCAGTCCTGCTTTTCATGCAGGCTCACCCGCTCAAGACCGTGTGTGCTCAGTGCGTTTACCACCTCTTGTGCGCGCTCTGCCAGTATGCCCGAGCATATGAGTGTGCCGTTTTTTGCAAGCACCGACGCAAGCAGCGCACCCATGGCGATGATGACATCCGCCACGATATTGGCGGCGATTACGTCATACTTTGCCGCTGCAACCACCCCGGCCGCTGCCGAATCGGCGAGCACATTCGCGCACAAGGCGGTAAAGCGATCACCCGAAAACCCGTTTTCCTTCACGTTCTCCCGCGCGGTATGCACGGCACCCTCGTCAATATCCACCGCAAGCACCCCTCGCGCGCCCAGCAGCAGTGCCGCCGCCGACAATATGCCGCTGCCGCAGCCCATATCCAGCACCTTATGGTGGGGGGCAACCACCCGCTCCAGCTGTTCGATGCACAGCTGCGTGGTTTGGTGCCCGCCCGTGCCAAAGCTCGACGACGGGTCGATGCGCAGCACTATACGCCCGCCGTCGCCCTCGTACCGCTCCCACGACGGGCAGATTACAAACCGCTCCCCCACCTCAATGGGCTTAAAGTACTGCTTCCAGTTATTTGCCCAATCCTCCTCGCGCACGCCGCACAGCGTGACCGAAAGGCTGCCGTACTCCCCCTCGGTATCCTGCCGCTTCAGCGCCGCCAGTGCAGTTTTGATGTCGGCGAGCAGGTCGCGCCCCTGCGCGTTGTCGGCAAGGTACACCGAAACGCTGGTGGGCACTGTCTTTAATCTCATCAGGTCCTCGTCCACATAGTCCCAATGGGGCGTTACGTCGGCAAGGAAACGCTCAAAATCCTCGGCATCCTCCACCTCAAAGCCTGTGATACCGAGACAGAGCAATGCACCGGTCACTGCCTCGGTGCCCGGTGCGGTTGTGGCTATCTTCACCTTTGTAAAATCCATGTTCTCCCCCTCTTTGCGAATACGGTCGTTGCTATATCAGGTAGTCGCACAGCTCTGTGGGCGTTTGTGCAAGCAGCACGGGATGATAAGCGGATAGCTCTTGCCGCGAGCCGTAGCCCCACAGCACACCGATGGCATCCATCCCCGTCTGCTGTGCGCCCTCCATGTCGTGCAGGCGGTCGCCAATCATCACACAGCTTTCGCTTTGTTCTGTCGCAAGCTCCAGCGTTCGCAGGATTACGTCCTGCTTGCTTGAGCGTTTGTCATCCTTAGACGCGCCCGCAATCACATCAAAATACCGGGCAATACCGTGGTGCTCCATCGTTCTGCGCGCAAGGTCCTCGAGCTTTGATGTAGCGACCAAAAGACGCTTGCCGCTGCGTTTAAGCCGCTCAAGCGCGTCGCGTATACCGTCAAACGGGTCGCTCATCTTCCAGCCGGTTTCAAAATACAGCTCGCGATAAAAGGCTACCGCCTGTACCACCTGCTCCTCGGTTTGCGCAAAGCGCCGAAAGCTGTGTGTGAGCGGCGGACCGATTACGGTGTTAAAATCAAACCCCTCGGGCAGCTGTACGGGGTGCCCCACCTCGTTCATGCGCTTCATGGCATAGGCAAAGCATAGCTCTATGCCGGGCTTTGAATCAAGCAGCGTACCGTCTAGGTCAAATAATAGTGTGTCATATCGTTTATCCATTCGGTAACTCCATTTCGCAATAATACTTCTGGTAATGTAATCACAGCTTTTACCGATAATAGCGCATGGCGCGCCGTTTTGCCCGCTTTTTTCGGTAATGATGCTGCACCGCAAGGCGTACCAGCATAAACAGGATGAGCAACCCGCCCACAACCGATGCGATGATGACCGGCACACGCAGGCTGGGGGGCTGTTTTGCCACAACATCCGCGTTTGCCATAACCTCGGTTGCACCAAGCACGCTGGACTGCGGGTTCTCGTCTATCTCCACCACGCAGGCAAGGGGCATGGCGTAGATGGGTGTCTCGCCTGAACCCTCACTCATGATGGAGAAGCACGCCTCGGGGGCGATCTCCTCACCCTTTTTGTAGCTCACCTTTGTGTTGTACGAGACGTCGATGTTCTCCTGTGTCACGCCCTGTGGTACGTATAGCCGGCAGGTTACCGTCTGCTCGGGCAGCTTCGCCACCCCGACAACGCCCTCATCCTCCACTACGGGGATGTTCTTCTGCTTGTTCACCTCGGCGGTTACGGTGACGGTCTGCAGGTTATTGTAGCAGTAATCAAACAGCTTTTTGGTGTCCTTATACTTCTCCCACTTAGTTTTGGAGTTTAACACCACGCAGATAAGCTCCTTGCCGTCGCGCTCCGCAACCGTTACCGCCGTGTGGTTTGCCTGGGGTGTCCAGCCCAGCTTGCCGCCCCACGCGCCCTTGTATTCATATTGTGAATACACAATCATATGATGCGCCGTGCCGAAGTTTCGCTGCTCGGGCTGTTTGTTGGTGGGCTGCATCGAGTAATCCACCGCGCCCAGTACGTCCCGAAAGCCGTCCACCGTCAGCGCGTACCGCGTAATCATTGCCATGTCATAGGCGGTGGTGTAATGGTTGTCGTCCTCCAGTCCGTTTGCGTTGGTGAAGTTGGTGCTTACAGCACCCGCCTCGCGTGCTGTTTTGTTCATCATCGCGCAAAACATCTCGGCAGAGCCGCCGATATACTCGGCTAACCCGTTGGCGGCATCGTTTGCCGAGGCAAGCATCGTCGCCATGACGGCGTCCTCCACCGAGATCTCCTCGCCTGCCGTCAGTGCGATGTGCGTGCTTGACCGCGCAACGCTGCTAACCGCCGCCTCGCTCATCATAAGCCTATCCGAAAGCGCCGCGCGCTCCAGTGCTACGGCAACAGTCAGCACCTTGGTAATGCTGGCGGGGTACATCTGTTTATTCATATTCTGTTCGAGCAGCACCTGACCCGTGGCGGCGTCGATGACAACATACGCCTCGGAATAGGTGTTAAAGTCCGCCTGCGCCACCGCAGCCGCCGTTTGATCTGCGTAAGCGGGCGGCAATATAAAGAGGGTTAGTAACATTGAAAGAACCGCCGCTGCAATTCGTTTCATAGGCATGTCCGCCTCCGTTGTTCTTATTTTTCATACAGTCTGGGGCTTTGTGTGTGCGCTTATGCTGCCGATTGGCGACGAAGCCTTGTGCCAAAACGGCATTTGCCTATCTGTAGTATGACATCCCATTGCGCGTACAGACAGCCGTTAACAAAAAAGTAACAATACGCGGCGGCTGCCCGGTTGGGCAAAATGCTGGCTTCTATTTGATATTTTGCAATCCCCCTGTTATTGTACGGCAGGCGGATTGGCGCGTTTGGTACTAATTATAGCATTAAATGACGAAACGGCAAAGCCGTTTCGTCATTATTGCTTGTTTGGGTTTGTGTAAAAACCCTGATATTTTAGTTTTAGTAGTCAATTACGCCTTCGCTAAACTCCAAAATCGGCTCGTCGCAGCCGTCACTGTCATCATGCTGCTCGGGGTCATGGTAATACTCGTTATGCGCTTTATCAATACGGAACCTTTTTACAAGATCCTTGAGCATATGCGCCTGGCTGTTAAGCTCCTCAGAGGCGGCTGCGCTTTCTTCGGCTGTTGCGGAGTTGGTTTGCACCACAACGGCAATCTGCTCAAGCCCCTGCGTAATCTGCACCACCGCACTTGCCTGAGTGCCCGACGCGCGGGTAATCTCGTCTACCAGACGTCTGCTTTCCTCCGCCTTGCGTTTGATGTTCTCGAGCTTCTGCGCGGTTTCGGCGGCTATCTTGCTTCCGTTCTTAACAGCCGACACCGAGCTTGCTATGAGATCGGTGGTGTTCTTTGCGGCATCCGCACTCTTGGCTGCCAGGTTGCGCACCTCGTCCGCCACCACGGCAAAGCCCTTGCCCGCGGCACCCGCCCTTGCCGCTTCCACCGCGGCGTTCAGGGCAAGGATGTTGGTCTGGAACGCGATGTCGTCAATTGCCTTGATAATCTTGCTAATCTGGTCGGTGGTCGCCTTTATCTCGTTCATTGCGACGATAAGCTCTTGCATCTGCTTGTTGCCGTGCTCAATCTCGCTTGCGGTCTCCATGACCTGCGTGTTTGAAAGCTGTGCGTTCTCGGCGTTGCGCTTAATGTTGCCCGATATCTCATCCACCGTTGCCGTAAGCTCCTCAATGGCGCTTGCCTGCTCAGTTGCGCCCTGGCTCAGCGCCTGCGCGCCGCTCGACACCTGCTCAGAGCCGCTGGAAACCTGTTCCGCCGCGCGGTCAATCTCCAGCAGGGTACGGCTGAGCGAGTCGGCAATGCCTGTCATCGAGTCCTTAATCGGCGCAAAATCCCCCACGAAGTCGGTATCCACCGAAACGGTGAAGTTGCCGCCGGCAAGCTCACCCAGCACCTCGTCGATGGACTGTACATAGCCCTTGAGCGTTTCGGTCATGTGGTTCATGCTAACAGCCAGCCTGCCCAGCTCATCCTTAGAGCGATAGCCCACACTGACGGTGAGGTTTCCGTTTGCCATCTGCTCTGCCGCAGCTTCAATCTCGGATATAGGGCGGGTAAGGCTGCGCACAATGTACATCCAGAAGAAGAGCAGTACGCCAACCGTCAGTACCCCAAGACCCAAAAGAAGGAGGTTCATCAGGCTTTGCATCTGCACGCTTTGTTCGTACGCTTCCTGCGCCTCTACCTTCGCCTGTGCGGTAATCTCGTTTAACACAGCTCTCGCGTCTTCTATCGGCTCGGAAAAGTTGTTGTTAAAGACAAGGATTGCGTTTTCGTTGCCCTCGCTGATCGACATTAAAAAGATCCGCTGGGAGGTTCTCATTAACGTTTCAAACTGCTCCCGAAACGACTGCACCAGCTCCTGTTGCTCGCTTAGCCGCTCGAGTACGGCGAGCTGCTCCTGCATCTCGGCAAACGCAGACTTAGTGGTTTCGGTGTAAAGCTGCTTTTCTTTAATATCATTGGTGGTAAACGAGCGAATCATGTACTTTTCAGCTTTTTGAAAATTGCGCTGCAGATCAATTGAGTTTTCTACCACCGTATACGATTGCTCGTAAAAGTCGTCATAAAACGCCATAATGGCGTTTAGACCGGTCAGAGCACCAGTTACCACAATACAGAAAAAAACCAATATAGTTCCAAATGCGACAAGAAGCTTGTTTGAGATCTTAAAATTCTTCAGCATAATAATTAAAGTCCTTTCTTAAATGTTAAGTATGTGTGCAAAGATCAAGCCGCGTCGATGCGTCTTTGCTTATCGATTGATTAACCGTGAACATATAAACGACAAAAAAGTAGCCCAATCAACATTTTACCATGGACTGGACTAATTAGTTATTATTATAACAATATCTCTTACATCTTTCAACAACGTTCTATTTTTTATGTTTCCTTTTGTTTTGATATTGTACACAGTTTTTAAGATAATCTACCCACACAAAGAACCCGTGCCTCTTTTACCGGCACGGGTTCTTTGCAACAGCTTGGTTGCTTTAGTATGTAAAAGCGGTGTCTTTGAGCGTAAACTGCCCAACCAGCTCTTTAAGTACCTGCGCCTGTCCGCTCAGCTCCTTCGAGGCGGCGGCGCACCAAGCTGCATGTGACTTTAAACCGACAGAAACTATCGGTACGCAACATAAAAATATGTTCCGTCCGAGCTGTTGAGCCTTGGCGTTTCCCCGTCGGGCGTAGTACCCGCCGGATTATACACCACAAAGCCCTCGTCACACAGCTCTACACCCTTAGACACACCGTGTGCGGTCGCAAACGCGCACCGAATCTGTGTTTGGCTGGAAGAGAACACAAACGGTGTCTTTTCCGCCGCGCACACCAACAGCGCCGAGGGTCGAAACCCGATTGTTACGGTGCGTCCGTTTACGCCGTCGCCGGTATAGCCGCCTGTGACAAACGGCGCATTCCACCGCCCGCGCTCCTCCTGCGTCAGATGAGCCTGCCCGTCCATCACATGTGTCTGCACCGCGGCATCAACGCGTTCATTGTCCTCGTTAAAGTCGGTTCGCTTGGGTTTATCGCTCCCCAGCCACTGGTTTAGCCCCAGATAGTCGGTTTTGTGGGTGCTTGGCATATCATATCCCCCTATAAAAATAGTCTTTACGGTTGTGTCAGCTCAAACGCATCCCATGTTTTATCCTGCGCGTCCGCTTCGGCAAAGCTTTTGTCGCTGTCGTCCAGCAGCGCCCATGTCACGATGCCCACATCCAGCACCACGTTTACATGCGCGGGTAGGATGTCCAATACGCGGGATAGCACCTGCTCGTAGGTCAGAAGCATCCCGCAGCTGCCGTTTACCGTTACGGTTACGGTGCGGGTGGGCAGATCCTCCATCAGTTCACATTCGAGCCCCAGCGAGCGCAACCCCCGCAGCATACCCTCGCGGTTAAAGTCCCCCGGCATGCGGCACAGCGTATACTCCACAATCCGGCGGCGCGCGTCCAGCTCGGTGCCTTCAAACGCGGTGGAGCGTATCACGCGCTCCCACTCGCGCAGTCCGAAATCCTGCGCCGTGCCGACTACGCCCTCGCGGATAAAAAGTGCAAGCTGTTGTTCGACGATGCGAAGCCCTTCGTAATAGCCCGCAAGCTCTGCATACACAACGCCGTTGGCAGCAAGGCTGTACGCGCCCAGGGGACGCATCAGCGCCGTCATGCTCTCAAGGCAGTTCATCCCCGTACCCCCCTTTTTCACTTAGTATGATGTCTGCCGGTTCATACGTGTGACGGCAAGCTGCTGCGCCACTATCAGCCGGTCTTTATCGGGGTGGATGTCCTGCGCGGGGCTTATTAGCGTATGGTTGTATACGCCGTCTATCCCGCTGATGCCCGCGCTCAGGCGGGAACAAAGCAGCGGCTGCCCGATGTGCAACGACGCAAGGTGTTCGCTGATGTACCGCTTAACCTCCGCTGCCGTCTGCTCAAAGCCATACTCGTCCCTTGCGTCGAGCTCGACCAAAACCTCTGTCTGCAGCAGCGACGGCGAGCGCACCGCAACGTCTACGCAGATCTCCTTTTTTTGCTCCAACTCCCGCCCGATAATTTCAATCTGCTGCTGTGACAGCACGCACCCTCTGCCCGATACCACCACATCCACCGTGCCGATGCCCCGAGCGCGCGGGATGACCGCCGCTGAGTACACAAACTCGTGCCTAAGCGCCTGCTCGCGGTAAAAGGCGGCGTTGGTGCCGTTTGCTATGGTTGCGTAGCTTGCAAGCAGCCGCGCGCGCAGCCCGTCGTCGCTTTCCGCCTCCTGCCCTCCGGTAAAGGGGGCGGGGTTGGTAACACCGTACACCCCTTGGGGTGCCGTACAAAATACCGTGATGCGCCCTGCGGCGACGTTGGCGTCCTGCCCCATAGCAATCGACTGCGCCGCACCCTCTGCCTGCAGCTGCCCTGCGGGAAGAAGCACGTCGCTTACCGTCGCGACCTGCACGCCGCCCTCCGCGGTCTGGCATAAGGTGCCCGCGGGTATCAGGATGTCGTGCGCCGCGGTGTTCTGCCGAACGAAGCGCAGTGTTCCGCTTGACGGCAGTGCGCCCTTGCGCGCTAGCCCCCGTGCCGCCGCGTGCAGGTCCAGCCGCTCCCCCCGCGCCGTGGCGGGGAACAGCCCCTCCCGCAATGCTTCCAGCTCGGTTTGCAGCGAGAAGACCTGCGCCGCAAGCACCTTCATGCGTATGCCGATATCCGACGCCGCGTCGGGTGTAAAGCCCGCAAGCTCCTCAAACTGCCCGGTCATCGCGGCAAGAATCGCGTTGTAGTCCGCCATTGTTGTGCCCTCCGTTGTTGTTATATGGTAAGCCCCAGCGTCGCGTTCTCTCCCGCGGACGAAAGTTGAATATTCAGCCTCACCGCGCCATTTTCGGCATGCACGCACGTTACCTTTTGCACCGTCACGCCCGGTATCTGCGCCGCCGCCTGTGCCACCAAACGCTCCGCCTCGCCCGACAGGTTGCTCCCCCTCAGGCGGTGCAGCTCGCTCCCGAAGGAGGGGTCAAGGGCAAACGCCCCCTTTTGCGTACTCAGCCGCAGCAACAGCCGCTGCGCTTTCTCCCGCACGCCCGTTACCGTAATCGGAAATCCGCGCTCGCACAGCGCAAGGTCCCCGTTTTGCAGCAGGGTATCCATACTAGACCTCCTCCCTCTCGCTCAGTCGTCCATCCTTTGTGATGATAAGCCCGTTGATGCACACCTCTCCGCTGTTTTTCAGCTGCAACAGGGCACCACCCGCACTCTTTAGCACAAGCTCCCCGGGGGCAACATCCTGTGTCGATACCAGTGCCCCCACGCAGACATAATAATCGCCAAAGGGCAGCAACAGCAGCTGTTCGCCCTCGGCGGGGGCATAGCGTATGCCCGAGGGTGCAAACAGTGGTACCCCCTCGGTGATATCCTGCCCTTCGGTCACCAGTCCGCCGCCCGCCATCGGCAGGGCGGTCGCAAGCTGTGCTATTTGCCCCTGCCCACCAAACAGGTTGTACAGTCCCTCCATACGTGTCCTCCCTTTATTCGTATTCCTCGTCAGTCAACACTGCTGTGGTAAACAACCCGTTCTCGTCCAGTCGGTATTCCAGCTCGCCCACACACAAACGCTGCCCGAAAAACGGCTCGTCGCACAGCACCGCCTCGTCGCCGATGCTCCACGGCACCATACCGGGCATAACAACCGTAGTCTGCCGCTTTTTTTGCATAGAAAGGCGGATAAACTCCCGCGCGCTTTGTCTCGGCAGGTTTGCCCACTCGGCAGACGGAACAATCAGCCGCGTGCGCCGCACACCCCGCGCATCGGGGTTGTTCACCGTCGTGCCGTAGTAGCCGTTATGTGTCTGCGCCTTGATGCAGGACAGCACCTCGCATCGGTTTGTCTCGGACACAATCCGCACATACCGCTGCGCACCGTCCGCACGGTTTGATAGGCTCTTTATACTCTTGCCCTCTCCCGCTTCTGTACCCGTATCGATATACCCGTCGTCGGTAACACGGGGCGTGCGCCCGAGTGTTCGCCTGCAAAACAAGCTGACGGTGCGCCACACACTAAAGCCCTTGGTCACCGCGTAGCGCGAAAGGTACGGGTCGTCGCCCCTCACCCCTTTTATGCCGTAATCGGAGGCATGGATGCGCACAATATCGCTCAGCTTCGCGTAGTAGTGGGTGCGCGGCGTCGCCTCGTTATCCAAAAGCAGCGCACCCGTGCTTCGGCATTCCAGCGCGACGGTCTGCCCCCCTGCGCCGACGGTGTGCGTCTGGCGGTCAACCAGTCCCGAAAACAGCGTGGTATCGCGGTAACAAAGCGTCGCCAGCGCAAGCTCACCAAGCGGTTTCTCGCAGCAGAACACCGCCGTCAGCTCGTCGCAGGGCAGCCCTTCGTTTTTGCGCAGCGTAAGCGATAGAGGGCTTTCGAGCGTTACCCTTGCGCCGTCCCACCCCGTTGCCGTAAGCTTCAGCATCCCCATATCCACCCCTCTTCCCCTTTATGATGTGCGCACGCAAAGCACCTCGCCCGCCGTCAGCCGGTTCGGGGACGCGATCTGCGGGTTTTGCGCAAGCAGCTCGCCGGGCTGCATGTTGTACCGCGCCGCAATGTCAAACAGCGTTTCGCCCACGCGCACGGTGTGGGTTAAACTGACGCCCTGCGAAGCGGAGGAGCTCGCCGTATCCTGTATAAACGCAAAGGTGTAGGCAAGACTTTCGCTGCCCGGACGGGCACAAACGGTAAGTGCGGCAAAGTGCGCGTAAAACGGCTCCTGCCCGGGCAGGTACAAAAGCCCCGCGTCGCCCTGCCTTACCAGCGCGGAAAGCCGCCTGTACTGCCCGAACACATCCGCCCCGAACAGCTCGCCTTCGCCGCTTATCTCGGTTGCGAAAGCACCCATATCCTGCACAACCTCCCCCGCAAACGGCGCGGGATGCCGCGCAACCAGCCGTTTTTCCTTTATCGTCAGCCGCGCGGGGTTGTACGGCAGGGTCATGTCCTTAAACCGCAGTCGTTCGATGGTCTTTCCCTCCCCTTGTCCTTGTTCCTAATCCGTTACGAGCAGCCGGTCTGTGCGGCGCAGGGTTCTTGCCAGTTCGCGCAGCACGGTCTGTGCCGTCACGGGCTCGGACGGTTGTGGTGCCGTCTCCTCTGATTGGGTCATTCGTTCCCCGCCGTAAACGCCATACCGCTGTGCAAATTCGTCATATCTCCCGCGGTACGGCAGCGACGGATTCGATTTCTCCCCGTATTCGGCGGGCGATGCGTTTTGAACTGTCCTCTCCGCGCTGCGCTGCTCCCCCGAAGGGCGCACGGCGGGGCTGTGCTTACCCCCCATTGCCGCGGCAATATTATCGCGAATATCCTGTTCAAACCACCCCAAGCCCGTCACCCCCCGTATGCAGACTGGGGTTTGCTCCCCACTCGTCAAACCCGCCCTGCTCCGTCATAAACCGCTCTTTGTACTGTTTGGTGCAGTGCGCAAGCTCCGTTAGCGTCAGCCCGCCAAGGCAGCCCTGCGCGCTGTAGAACAGTCTGCCGCCGCTCTCGCGCAGACTGTACGCGCACAGCGCCGCGTTGTGCCCCAGGCTATACGCCGCCTGCTCGGCTACACCCTGTGCGCACAGTCGGTGGTATAATAACTCACCCTCCCGCTCTACGGCAATCGCCTGGGCGGCACTCAGCTCGCAGAGCACAAGGTCTTTTTCGCCCACCTGCACGGGTATTGTTTTCATCCCGTATCCCTCCCGACTAAACCAGCTCGCTGCGCTTTGCCGCAACAACGGTCACCCGCTCCGCCACCACGTCGCCCACGGTCACGCTCTCGGCGATATCCGCCCACTCGCAGCCGCTGTATATCACGCGGCGGTCGGGCTTGACGATAACAAGGTTAAAATCGGCAAGGTCAAAAAAGCTCATGCCGTCGCGCACCGCCGCATCGGTCGCGTAGATGCGCCCAAGCTCGATGACATGCCGAACCCTGCCCGCCACCGTGCCCACCGGCTCGGTTTGCCCAAACGCCTCGATGTAACGGCTTTCGCGCACCGCCTTTGCCTTATAGCTTTCCACCACCGCAAGCCGTCTGCCGTTTACCTCGATGTAGATGTCGCTGCTGGTGGGAAAGTACGCGTATCCCATGTTTGCCACCTGCCTTTCACTGCCCCACTGGGGGCGATATCTCGCAATAGTAACAACCCACATTCGTGGTCTTGATGCAGCAAGGTGCTACACCGTAATAAACGCCGTCAGCTCAATGCGGTGCATGCCGTACACCACGGCAAACGCCACCTCCACCACACACACGGTCGGCTCGTCTGCCTTTGGGTACACCACGGGCGGGTCGTAGCCGTCTATAATGCCTGCGCTGCGTTTTTTCTCCAGCTCGCACGCCACCTGTGTGCGGATGGCGTCCCTTGTGGCGGCGTTGTTCTTTGCCCCGCGCAGCCTTGCCGTAAGCAGCGTACGCAGCGCGGGCACCACGTCGTCGATGATACGCACCGTGCTCAGCTCCCGCAGCGTCACATCCACGGCGTCGTCCTGTCGGGTTTTGGTGGTCAGTGCGCGAATCAGCCGTACGCCGCCCCCCACCCGCTCCGCCACCGTAACCCCCGCGCCCAGCAACAGCGTGATATCCGCCTCGGTGTAGACCGCGGGCAGCTCCATTTCCCCTTTAAGCTCCAGCAGGTTTAGGTTCGCGGCGGGGTCACTTTGCCCGATGACAGCGGCACAGGCGGCCGCCGCAAGATACGCTCCACTCGCCGACTGCCCCTGCAGAATGCTTACGGCTGGCGCCAGCAGGCACACTCGCTCGCTGTTCATCTCCTGTGCCGCCTGTGCAATCTGGGTAGGAGTAACATCCTTGCTTACGCCAAAAAAGCCGATGCGCTCCCGCGAACGGTTCGCGCTCTCACTCAGCCGCTGCCCCAATGCCTTTTGCGTCTCTAAGCTGTCTGTGTCGCACACCACCGCTTTTATCTCGTCCTTGCTGTCCAGCAGGGCGTACGCGTCCAGATAGTCCTGCCGCGTTGGTGCGTTCCCGACGTTTACGCAGTACACATCCCCTGCACCGCCTTCAAACAGCAGCCCCACCAGCGCGGACAGCCTGCCGCCCTCGCTCTGCCTGCCGTACTCGCCATATACGTCGGCAAGCCGCGTAAACCGCTTTACCGCAAGAACCTCCCCGGCGAGGGACTGTGCCATCACCCCCACCGCGCCGTTTGCCGTACCCGATTGCCCACCCACAATGGCGTAGCTAGCGTACACCCCCGGGCGCATTGCAGAACCCGTGCTCATTGTTTAACCCCCCGTTTCACTCTGTCCACCCGTCCGCGTCACAAGCACCGACGAAATAACCTCGCCGTCCAGATACTGATTAACGGCGGTGGTCTTAAACTCGGCAAGCGCCGTCAGCGTGTACGCGCACAACCCGTTGTGGTAGCCTAGCTCCCCGCATTTGAGTGCGGACGTTTTTAACGTGTTGCGCCCCAGCAACATAAAGTCGGCAATGCGTGAAAACACCGCGTGGCAGCTAGACCCGCCATCCTGCATGGGCACATAGACCCGCAGGCTTGCCGTAATGCGCATGGTCTTGCCGTACACCTCCGCGCCGTCCCCGCCGCTTACGCCGATGTACTGGGCGCCGCCCGCCTCGCTGTGTATCGCGTCAATCCCCACGCAGATCATCGCCTGCCTAAGGGGACCCGCGCGTGAATCGGGGCGAAACTCCTCGGCAATCTCGATGCCCTCAAACACCCCGCTTGCCCCCATGGCGTGAATCAACTCCTGTTTAAAGCCGTCAAAATAGCCCATATCAGCCCTCCCCGTCCGCGCCGCTCAGCACCGCGCATATCAGCTCGGGGCGTATGCCAAGGTATAACACGTCCCACCGCCTTATGGTGTAACGGCAGCCCGACACCGCAACCGTGTCGCCGTGCCCCGCCGCAAACGGGGTGTACGGGCAAATCAGCGAATAATATCCGCCGTCCACTACCCCCGCCGCCCCGTGCTCGCCGTCCGCATACATCCGGTTTTTGTACCGCAGCGGGGTGACGATCGCCAAAAGCTGAGCCGTTTCGCCCTTGCGGTTGGTCAGCACCGCCGGTCTTGCATAGCGCCCGAATAGTCGTGCCATTGTTCGATTTTTCGTTGTAACCGCCCCCCTGCTGTGTGAATTACAAGGGCATCTGCCCGAATACAAACGCGCCGTCGCAAAGGATGTCCGCACACGCGGCGCAAAACTCCTCGAAAAGCGCCTGCGCACACGCCGCCTCTCCCGCGCCGCCCGACGTTACCGATACATCGCCCAGCTTTACGCTGCCGCTTTCGGATGCGGCGGTAATCAGCGCGTATTTGCAGTAGGCGTTTGCCGCGCACAACATCAGGATGCGCTCCTCGTTTTCGGCGGTATCGACGCCGCGCTTCAGCCTTTTTAGCATCTCTTGTGCCGCAAACTCCGCCACCGCACGGTGCCGCTGGGCCTCCTGCGGCTCGATGTCCGCGAGCAGGCAGAGCCGCTGCAATACCTGGTCAAGTCGTTCCTGTGTCAATCGCTCCGCCCCCCTTCTATGGGTCACCGGGCGGGTAACCCCCGCCCCGTGACCGACTTGTGATTGTTGTGAAATGCCCGAATTAAAGTGTCAGCCGCTTAGCCGCGTCGGTAAAAATCTTGGCAAAGCCCGCGATGGAGGTCACCGCCGCACGCTCGAGCTGACGGTCAATCAGACGGTCGTAGTCGATGTTAACCTCCTGCGCGCACACCATCTCAAGCGCAAAGCCCTTATCCAGCCCGATGATGCCGTCTCCTGCCGCGTTTGCCTTTACCATGTCGGCGCCCAGCGGTGTAATCAGCTTGCCCGTGCCCTGAAAGTTCAGCCCCGCCGCCGCGTCCTTTAACTCCGCAATGCACAAAAGCCTTGCCACCATAGCGGGGGACGCAATCAGGGTGTTCAGCGAATACGGGTCAAGCGACTGCCACAGCGCGACCAGATCGGCGTAGCTTACGCTGCCCGCCGTGCCGGTGGCAATGTCGGTTATTGGGTTGTTGTTGCCGTCGCCGTCGGTCAGCACCCTTACCGCATCGTCGAGCTGCGCACGGGCAATGTACGCGCCGATCTGGCGCAGCGTAACGGTAAACAGGTCAAGCTTTGCAAAGCGCACCGCCTCGTAGCTTGCCACCAGCATGCGCCCGCGCTTGTACAGCTTTACCAGGTTCTCCTGCGTCTTTACCGCCGTTTCGGGTATTGCCGCACCCTCCGCCACACGGCGCAGCGCCTTAGCGTCCGCAGTGGGCACCGACGCGATGGAGCGGTAGTCCATGCCGTCTATCACCGTCTTGGTCGCCACAATACGGCTAAGCACATCCGCCTCGGCAATGCCCTGCTTGACCGCACGCGCTACATATTCGGGAAACAGCGCGGCACTTTCGGTGGCGGCGAAGAACTTCTCCACACTGTCGCTGCCCGCCCCGCTTACGCGTATGCCAAACCGCTTGAGCTGACGCTGGTATGCGTCCAGCCCCTCCAGCTCGGTGTTCTGATACTGCGCGGAAGGGTCAAGCTCCTCCAGCACGCGCGAAAACCCTTTGCCCGCCACCTGATACATCCCTTTTTCCAGCTTAATATTCTGATAGCCTGTCATCCAAATCCCTGCCTTTCCTGTTATTCTTGATACTAGCCCAGCACCACACCGGCGCGCCCGTTGCTGGCCCACAGCACCAATAGCTGCCTGCCGCCTTCGTCCGCGACTAACCCGTTTTCGCCGTCGCACACCAAGGTCTGCCAACCCGTTGTTACCGCTGCATCCGCCGCAACGCTTGCGTAGCCGCACAACTGCACGCCGGCAAAGCCACCGCGTACCGAGCGCACAACCCCCGCTACCGTCTGCCCCAGCTCCGCCTTTGCCACAGTGCCTTCCTCGGCGATGCACACAAGGTCCCCCGCCTGTACATTCTCCTGCGCCGAAAAGGTCAAAAGCCCTTCGTGAAACCCCTCAAACGAGATATTCATACCCTCTCTACCTGCCTTTCCAATTTCTATATTCTAAACTCGGTGTTTGCGCTCTCTTTTGCCATCTTCTCTTCGGTGTACAGCTGGGATGCTGCCGCGAGGTAGTTCTCCTGCCCGCACACAAAAACGGCTCTCATCTCGCGCAGCGCGGCAAACGGTACGCCCTGCACCGCCGCTTTGAGCACCGCGCAGTCCGCCTTAGCATTTTTTGCGTACATTAGGCGCACCACCTCGTCCTCCAGCTCCTCTCGGTACGTCTTACCGCACGCGGCAAGCTCTGCAAGCGTTTGGATGTACCCTCGCAGCCGCTCGCCCTCGTCGCAGCCGATCGGCTCTCCCCCCAGCCTTTTAAGGATGCTTTGGATGTCGCCGCCCCCTTTGCCGATCGCCTTGGTAACCCCCGCATAGGGCTGAGCGGGCACCGCGACAAACGACCACTCGTACGCGTCCTGCGCTCCGCAGAGTATGCGGTGGCACACGCCGCCGTCTTGGGCGCGCTCGCCCGTCCTATGCCCGCAGGGGCTTTGCCTTACATCACACCCGCACACCGAACACAAAACCTGTTTTACCGCGCACCCGACGCTCACCTCTTTTTTAATGCCCGCCTCAATTTCGGAGATTAGCGATTGCGTTTTTTCCCCGCGCAGCATATACGCACGCGCTTTTAGGCTGTGGTACCGCTCCCCTGCGGTGGTCATCCGCCCGTCGTCGCACACCACCTCGCACGCAAAGATGCGCGCCGTCTGGTTTTTTGCCGTGGCGTTGTGGTCAAACACCCCGCTCTTTCCGGTAAACAGCGGCGCAAGCTCAAATAGCGTCGGGATGTCAAACCGCTCGCCGTCGCGGTCTACCTCGTTGTCGCACAGCGTAACCGAAAACACAAACACCTCGTCCGCGGTCAATGTCTTAATCGCGTGGGCGTTAATCAGCGCTAGCTCCGCCGCGCCGCAGCCCGCCGCCTTGCTCGCTTGTGCCGCGTTTTTAACTATTTGTGCCCCTTGGTTTGTCATATCACTTCGTCCTCCTTTTGCAGTCTGTCTGCCTGCGCGTTGTACAGCCTTGCCCTTGCAAGCTCCACCGCATCCTGCAGATTGATGTCCTGCCACAGAATGCGCGGTGCGCAGTATATGCCGCACAGCCGCAGGTGTAGCCCCGCAATGCGCAATATGGCGGGGGTAACCAGCCTGCGGTAGTACTCCAGCTCGCTGGTAAGCAGGTCCGCCTGCTGCGCGCTCATACGCTCGGTGGTCGACCAGCTCAGCCCCAGCAAAAAGGGCGGCAGTCCGGTTTTCGCCACGATCTGCTCAAGCATCTGGCGCACCGGCACCTGAGAATCCAGCACCTGATTGTCTGCGCCGATCACCTTGATGTCCACATCCCCCACCGCGATAAAGTCGCGCACCCTGCCGCTGCCCGCGTTCATCGACGCGCTCCACTCCCGCGCAATCTGCATCGCGCGTTCCTTTGCGTATGCCTTATCCGGCGCGCCCTCACCGGGGCGGTAGGTCACGGCAAAGCGCAGGTTGCCCATGCGCTCAAAGTTCTGCCCGATGCTCTGGTATATTTTAAGCAGCACCGAGCACACAAACGGCAGCCCCCGCAGCAGCGACACGCCTTTTACCTCTCCGCAGCGGGGATTTAACGCCGTGTGCAGCACAAGCTCCGGTCGCGGCACCGGCGTGCTTTTGTTCCCCCGCGTTACGCAGATCTCGCTGCCAAGCGTCCTTTGGCTTTGGCGTATCTCAAGGTTATGAAGCGGTGCGTTGTACAGCAGGGCGATCCGTTTTTTCTGCGGGTCAAGCACCATCTCGCCCACCGCGTTGCCGTAACACAACAGCGAGTCGAGATACGACCACAAAAACCCGTCGATGCCCTCGCCGCCGCCCGCCACCGCTACTGTCTCAAACAGCTCGGCAAGCGCCTTGTCAGCCCGCGCATCCTTGCAGTCTGGCACAAACGAGCCGGTTAAGCGCACAATCTTTGCAATGGCGGCATCCACCACCGGCACCGCCTCGCGTATTGCGTCATACAGCGCGTTTTCGCTCGTGTGCAGCGCGAGGTTCCCGCCCGCCATTCCAAACGGTGATCCACTCTCCCTCGCCGTCTGCGCTACCGCCGCCTGCTCCCCCTTTTTGCGAAACAGCCCCATGTGCTATTCCCCCTTTCCGTCCGTATTGTTATAACGACCCGTCAGACCCGTCACCTCCCCACCTCCTGCCCGATTATCGGTCGGCACTCATCACAAAAAAGCCGTCGCCCTCGTCCTCCAGCACCGTCGCCACAAAGTATCGGATGTCGTCCATCGCGTGGTCATGCTCCTTCACGGGCAGGTCACGCACGCCGTCCTGTTCCCACACGTACAGCGCAAACTCACGGATGCTGTCCCTGCAGCACGGGTCAAACAGCAGCGTTTTACTGCGCAGTGCCTCGCTTACGCGGCGTATGCCGTTTGCCACGTCATTCTTTGCCTTGGTAACACAAAACCTGCCGTGACGACGGATGGTCAGAATAAAGCTGGCCGCCGACGGGTCTACAACCACCGACTCCACGGGCAGCTCGCCCGCCAGCTCCTCCAGCGCGGCATAGTGCTCCTCGTCGGTTTTTTGAAAGCCCTCGCGCCGCGAGTCAAAATAATACTCGCGCAGGCGGTGCCACACCGTACCGTCGCAGCCCCACAGCCCAAACGACGACGGGTTTACGGTGCCGTAATCGCACGATATCACGTACCGCGCGTACTGCTCCTTTGCCCTGCAAACATGCTCTTGCTCCGAGAACATGGGGTAAACAAGCCCCTGGGCAACCACCCATCGCCCCTTTACAAACCGCTCGTAGAACACGCCGGAATATAACGCCTGATACCGCGCCAAGATCTCGGGCGATAGCGAGGGGTTGTCGGTCATCTCAAAGTGCAGATGCAGCGCGTTCTTTTGCCGCGCCTTTTTAATCCACTCGGTGTAAAACCAGTGGTGCGGGTGCTCGGGGTTGCAGTTAAAAAAGTACTTCGAGCCCTTTACCGAGCACCGCGCCAGCGCCTGCTCCACAAACGAGCGGGGCATGAGCGCCACCTCGTCAAGCAGTATCCCCGCGAGGGTCATGCCCTGTATCAGCGCAGCACTCGATTCATCCCGCCCGCCAAACAGGTAAAACCGGTTGCTGCGCCCCGCATACGTAATATCCACATAGCTTTTGCTCACCCGCTCGCCGCACGCAAAGCCAAGTCCCTTTAAAATGCCCAGCAGCGGCGTTACCACGTTGCGACGCAGCGAGGTAACGGTCTTGCCGCACAGCGCAAAGTCCTTGTCGCAGTGCGCATAGAACGCCCACGCCACAAACGAGACCGAAAGGCACAGCGTCTTGCCGCTGCGCACCGCTCCGTCGCAGATTACCGCGTCCTTGTGCCGATGCGGGCTTTTTGTGCTCCACCACGATAGGGCGGTCAGCTGCTTTGGAGAGAAAGGAACAAACTCGGTAGCCATCGCATCACCTCCCGTGTATAGCTAATTAACTTCAATAATGTCCGAATATAATCGAGCAAAAGCTTTTATTTATGTCTTTACGAAGGTTTTTTTATTGACATTATAAGTTAATTTGGCATATTGCTCCTTTTGTCAATCGTCGCCCTTGTCCTGCGCGTTTATCGCAAGCACGCCCTGCTCTATTGCCCTGTAAAAGGGTGCCGCGCCCTCACTCTCGGTCTTTTCGTCCATCAGTGCCAGCCGCTCGAGCGCCTTGAGCCGGTCAAAGAACTTTATCTCAAACCCGCCGCCCTTGGGGCGTTTTATCTCGGCGACGCTAAACAGGTCCAGTGACTGGATGTCCACCGACGCGGCATCCTCCGCGCACAACAGCGTCACCGCGTCAGCAATCGGACCAAACGCAAGCCGCTCCAGCCCCACGCGTACGCTCTTTGCGCGTTGTGCCTGCTCTTTGCCCAGTGCTGCCAACCTTGCCTTCACCGCCTCGTTCTTCATCAGACGGGCGGCGGTCTGCTCGGCAAACAGTGCACCGTACCCCGCGCGGATAGCCGCCTCCCTTGCGTTTTGCGTCGCCGCGTACTGCCAGCAAAACTGCTCCTCGCGTTTCGTCAACGCCTTTTGCATACTCGCCATATCCTCAATCCCCTTTGCCTTTTTATGCTCCGCTGTTATCGCCCTATTGGTATAACACCCCGCGCTAAAAACCAAAAAGTTGCATAGTTTTGCCCACGCACAAAGAAAAAACCCGTTTTCCCGAACAGATTTCGGAAAAACGGGCGCAAAAAAGGGCGGAGTACCATCCCCGCCCTTGTAAATCTCTATTGCTTTAGTGCAAGTGTCACGGTAACCGTCGTGCCCATGCGCTCTGTGCTCTCCACCGTAATCCTCGCGCGGTGGTTATCCGCAATCTGCTTTGCGATGGAAAGCCCCAGCCCGTAGCCGTCGTGTTTTCGGTAGCGCGACTCATCCACCCGGTAGAACCGCTCGAACAGGTGGGGCAGGTGCACAGGGTCTATCGGCTCGCCCGTGTTGTTCACGCACAGCCTTGCGTGGTCGCCATCACGCTCAAGCAGCAGGGTAACCCGTCCCGTTTCGCCCGCGTATTTGCACGCGTTGTCCAGCAGTATGGCTACCAGCTGCCTTAGCTCCCCTTCACTGCCGCTGACCGTCAGTCCCGGTGTTATCTCGCTGGCAAGGGTTAGTCCCGCCTCAAACGCGATGGATTCAAAGGGCAGCAGTGCACTCCACACCGTGTCGCTTAAATCAAGTTCCTTGTGTGCATCGGGCTTCTTGGGTGCATCCGCCTTTGCGAGAAACAACAGGTCGTCCACCAGCTGCTTCATGCGGTCTGCCTCCGTCTTGGTGTTCTCCACCCATTTGGAGTGCTCCGCAATCGTGTCCTGCTTGTGTGCAAGTAAAATCCCGATGTTTGTTAGGATGACGGTAAGGGGTGTTTTCAGCTCGTGTGACGCGTCCGCCACAAACCGCCGCTGCCGCTGCCACGCCTTTTGCACGGGGCGAAGCGCCCAGTTTGCAAGGAACAGGCTCGCCACAAAGAAGGCGCTAAGCCCCACCGTCCCCACCAGCAGGGAGGTGAGCAAAAGGTTTGCCATCGCGCTGCGCTCGTACGACAGATCCGCAAAGGCATACTTTATGCCGCTCGGTGTCTGCTCGGTCATAAAGCGCAGCCCCAGCCCCTGCAACACCCCTGCGGTTTTGTTGCTCGCCTGTGCTTGCTGTACCGCCCGCGCCACAAGCTCGCCCGACACCTCCACGTAATCGCCCGTACGCGAATGGATTACGCCGTCTGCACCAATCGTCACACAGAACACCGGCACGTTAAAAAAGGCACCTCTTTCGGGACCCCTGCCGCCAATCTCAAACTTTGGGGGCATATGCCCGATGTCGCGCGACAATATCTGCCGCATAGCCACCTCGCTGTCGCGCACAAGGCGACGATAGGTCGAGCCGCCGAGCAGTGCAAACACGATCAGCAGCACAACGCAGACAAACGACATGCTGATGATGATAAACTGCCGCCTCAGACGCGCAAGCATCCCGTCGCCCTCGGGTCTATTCGTCGTTTTCAGTCTTTATCACTCCTCGTTTGCTTCCAGCCGGTACCCCACCTTACGCACGGTGTTAATCTGTACCCGGGCGTTTAAAAAGCACAGCTTTTTTCGTAAGAACGAGATGTATGCCTCTGCGTTGTTGTCCTCCGCATCGCTGTCGGCGCCCCACACCTTAAGAATCAAATCCTCCTTGGGCAGGATGATGCCGGTGTTTGCCATAAGCAGGTGCATCACCTCAAACTCCTTAAATCCAAGCCGTACGCTCTTTTGCCCGCAGCATAGCGTACGGGTGGAGATACTAAGCGTCAGGTCGTGGTATTTCAGCTCCTCCAGCACCACATCCCCCTGACGGCGGGCAAGCGCGCGGATCCTTGCAAGCAGCTCCTCAGGCACAAACGGCTTTGTCATATAGTCGTCCGCGCCGCAATCAAGCCCCGTCACCTTATCGGTCAGTTCGTCCCGCGCGGTTAGTAGCAGTACCGGGGTGGCTACCTTGTTTGCGCGCAGTGCGCGAACCATATCAAATCCGTTTCGCCCCGGCAGCATCACATCGAGCACGATTACGTCATACTGCACGCTCAGCGCATAGGCAAGCCCGTCCTCTCCGTCGTAAACCGCGTCTACAACGTAGTGCTGCTCCTTCATAATCTGGCTCAGTGCCTCGGCAAGCCTTTTTTCATCCTCAACTATTAGAACACGCAACGCCCGCGCCCCCTAACCCATAAGCAATCGTATATAGCCCCTAATCGTTAGCCTCTGTGTCATATAGTCAATAAACTTGAAAACAGTCCCTGTTTTCAAGCGGCAGGTACTTTCCACCGCACGCCGGATGGCGTGTTTATTGACTATAGACTCCACAAACCGCCCACATTTGTGGGCGCCGCACGGTTTTTCGTGCGGTTCAAAACGGTTTCGTTTTGAAGTTTGCTGAGTATATAACCCCAACTGGTGTGGGCATTTTCATTATAAAGCGGTTTGTCTTCTTATGCAATTATTGTATCGCATCATCCTGAAAATACCCTGAAACCCCCACTTGCAAATTATCAGAGGGCGTGCACTGCCACCCCAAAAAGGGTAAACAAAAAGGGAAGCTTCCAAACCGGATGCTTCCCTTTATAGATTGTGCTACTTGGTGTTTATACCAGCTCGATGATCGCCATCTCGGCGGCATCTCCGCGGCGCGGTCCTATCTTGATAATGCGCGTGTAGCCGCCGTTGCGGTCAGCGTACTTGGGCGCAATCTCGTCAAACAGCTTCTTTGTAACCGTCTCTTTGGTTACAAAAGCCATCACCAGCCGCTTGGAGTGCAGATCCTGCGTCTTGC
>JAEZQD010000055.1 GCA_023413185.1 Bacillota bacterium | reverse complement strand
TAATAAATTCGATACAGAATTCAGGTAGGTTATGCTATAATTATTTACTATAACCTGTTTGCATTCAACTATATTAATCAATAAGGAGAATTACCATGCCATTTGTCATCATTGCGGCTGTTGTTGCAGTAATCATTGTGTTATGGGCGATCGGTGCCTACAACGCTCTTGTCAGAAAAAAGAATTATATAACCGAAGCGTGGTCGGGTATTGACAACCAATTAAAACGCAAGGTTAACATCATTACAAACTTGGTGGATTCCATCAAGATGCAAACTAAGTTTGAAAACGAGATTATTGACAAGATTGCCGCCTCTCGTTCTGGAATGCTCTCTAAAGATAAGGAAAAGGCGATGGAGGCCAGTGATGAGGTTACCCGCATTCTACCCTCTATGGTTGCGCTTGCAGAAAGCTACCCGCAACTTGGTACCAACCAAAGCTACTTGAAGCTGATGGAGGATATCAAAGACGTCGAGGACAAGGTGGCGTATGCAAGAACCCGCTATAACGTCTGTGTAACCGACTATAATAACAGCATCGCGATGTTTCCGGGCAGCATCCTCGCGGGCATGTTTCGCTTTACACCCGAGAAGGTGTTTGACATTCAGCCGCAGGAGCGAGTGGACGCCGATAATCTTCGCATCAGCGAACTGTGACATTCGACTGCTAGCGTTATGATGTGCCGCAACCGTTGTTGCGATGGTCAATTTATTATAAAGGTATGGTCAATATGGATTTCAACACAAATGGTTCAAATCCCCTATTTGTTCATGAACAGGTACGGGTAAACAAGATAAAAACTGTTGTACTGCTGCTGTTTTTTGGAGCAATGGTGCTGGGTATCTCCTACCTCATCGGGTATGCATACAACAGCGTCGAGATGGGTATTTTGATTGGCGCGGGATATTGTGCGATTGTGATTCCGTTGCAAATTGCAGCCTCTAAGATGTCGCTTGTTTCGTCGGTGCACGGCAGGGCGGTTGACGAAAACAACCCAAATGAGCGACGTGTCAAGCGTCTTGTTGAAGGTCTTGCGATCTCTGGCGGACTAAAAGAATCGCCGCAGGTATTTATTATCCCGACCACTACCCCAAACGCGTTTGCGGGTGGCTTAACGCCAGAGAAAAGCTATATTGGCGTAACGGAAGGGCTTTTGAACATGCTCGATGACAGTGAGCTGGAGGGCGTTTTGGCTCACGAGATGGCACATGTCATTCAGCGGGACGTTTTAATTGCCACCGTTTCCATTGCGCTTTTGAGTGTGGTAATTGGGCTGGCGGCAATCTTTTACCGTTCCACCATGTTCGGCGGGCGACGCCGAAACGACAAGAACAACAGCTCCGGTGCAGGTATGTTAATACTGGTTGGTCTTGTGGTATATCTTCTCTCCCGCCTGCTGGGAACGCTCGTTAATCTTGCGATATCAAGAAAGCGGGAATACTCCGCTGATGCAAACGCCGTTCGGCTGTGCAGCAACTCAGAAGGACTTGCCAGGGCGCTTGAGAAAATTTCGGGCGCAAGCGAGCGTTACGACGCCCGTACCGTGAGTTCGCTCGGAGGGGATGAGATGCTTGCGTTATACATCTTTAATCCCAAAAAGAAGCTGTCCTCCCTATTTTCGACCCACCCTCCCATCGAAGAACGCATCCGAAGGGTGCGAAATATGTATTAAAACCAATTGCCATCGGCTTACTCCGATGGCAATTGGTCTACTATTATACCGTAGCATACTTACTTATTCTCAAGCATAAACGCGCCGTCCATCCAGCTGTATGTCAGCGTAACATTTTCTCCCGCCTTCGCATCATAAACCTCGCACGAGAAGGATGTCGGCGATGCTTTAATAAAACGCAGTGATGATTCAAAACCGACCGCACTCAAGCCCTCGCACGGCAGCTGCTCAATCTCGCCCCCCGGCAAAATGGTGAACAGCTGATAACTGCTGCCGTTATCATCCGCCCATTGTCCGAGCGTGAAGTCAGGGTTTCCGTCGTTGTTATAATCATCAAATATCAGCGAAAACTCCTTCTCAAAGTTTAGCCGGTCCGTATCAAACATCACGGGCATGGTATAAACCGTATCTGCCGACTCGGAATCGGTATAGATTGCAATTCGGTAGAAACCAAGGTAGTTCGTATCGAATACACCGCCACGCTGTACATACTTAGGCGAGCTGCGGTCGAAGTATTCGCCCTCGGTCATCTCAATATTCACATGCAGAATTGTTCCATCGGGCAGCTTTACGCTGTTGCGGGAGATTGTATATGGAAAAACCAGTTCACCAACAGAAGGCGTAGAGGATTGCCCCACAATCTTTGGCGGAAACACACTGTTATTATTGTATTGATTGCGGCTGTTTACCTGATCTACTCTGCCATCACCGCAAGAACTCAGCAGGGTAAAACAGGCTGCAGTAAGAATAAGTCCTGCAGGATACTCTTTCATAAGCAGCTTCACTTTCTTTAGCCGCATATCGCAAAGCAGCTACAAGCCCATTGTTGCCGCCGTACATCCCGCTTATTCGCGGTATCCCTTGACCAAAAGCTGCCGTCATGGAATCGAAAAGAAAACCAGCCGAATAATCCAAACAATGAAAAGAATGATAAGTGTCATGATATAAACTGGGGTATACCGTTTGTCGGTGGGCTTTATATTCTTAAACACATACAAAGCACAAATAATTAGGACCAGCGGCACCAAAAGAAAGATAAGCGGATGGCTTTCAAAGGCTTCGGCAAACCGAAATGATAACAGCGCGAAAGCCGCCCGTGTCATTCCGCAGGTCGGACACGGAATGGTGGTTAGGTTACGTACGACACAGCCACCGACAAGAAGTGAATTCAGGTATACAACTCCCGTCGCACAAATAAGAGTCAACGCCGTTATCAGCAATCTACGTATTATCTGTTTCATTCACGGACCGTCCTACCTTTTTGATATGTTTGAAAGTTTATTATACCAAAAAAAGAACAGCGAGGAAACAGTGCGCTTGCATTAGGCTCAAAATGCGGTATAATAAACAGGTAACTTTTTTATTCAATCTATTCTTGCGATTAAAGGTATGGTGCTACAAACACGCATGCCTTTAACTAATAAGCCAAGACAAAACGACACCATGATGCCATTAATGTTGCGGCTTTGTATCTATCAACGATTGAAAGGGCGGAACAGGATGTTTAACAATCTACTCGATACCATTGGCTTTGTTGGGGAAGCCGACAAAGAAGTAGGCGATGCCATGCGACTTGAGCTGGAACGTCAACAGCGCAACATTGAGTTAATTGCCTCCGAAAACATCGTATCCCCCGCTGTGATGGCGGCAATGGGAAGCGTATTGACCAATAAATATGCAGAGGGTTACCCGGCAAAGCGTTATTACGGCGGTTGTCAGTGTGTAGATATTGTAGAGAACATTGCCATAGAGCGGGCAAAAAAGCTGTTTGGCGCCGAGCATGCCAACGTACAGCCACATTCCGGCGCGCAGGCAAACCTCGCGGTTTACTTTGCTCTGCTCAACCCCGGTGATACGGTGCTTGGCATGAGCCTTGCGCACGGCGGTCATCTGACGCATGGCTCGCCTGTGAATATGTCGGGTAAATACTTTAACTTTATCCCCTATACCGTAAGCGACGACACCCATCGCATCAATTATAATACGGTGGAGGCGCTTGCGCTTGAGCACAAGCCCAAGATGATTGTTGCGGGGGCCAGTGCATACCCTAGAGTAATTGATTTTGCACGCCTTAGTGAGATTGCCAAAAAGGTTGACGCATATTTCATGGTCGACATGGCGCATATTGCCGGTCTTGTAGCCGCAGGCGTTCATCCCTCCCCCGTTCCGTACGCCGATGTGGTTACCACCACAACACACAAAACCTTGCGTGGACCCCGTGGCGGGCTAATCCTTTGCAAGGAAGAACTGGCAAAGGCGATTGATAAGGCTATCTTCCCCGGAACACAGGGTGGTCCTCTCATGCACATTATTGCAGCCAAGGCGGTTTGCCTCGGCGAGGCGCTTAGCGATGAGTTTAAGGCGTACCAGACCAAGGTTGCCCGCAATGCTTCGGCGCTTGCACAGGCACTGGTGGGTCAGGGCTTTGATTTGGTATCGGGCGGTACCGACAACCATCTGATGCTGGTAGACCTGCGTAAGGTTGGAATTACCGGCAAGGAGCTTGAACACAGGTTGGACGAGGTTTATATCACCGTGAATAAGAATGCCATCCCCAACGATCCGCAAAGCCCGTTTGTTACAAGCGGCGTGCGTATTGGTACCCCCGCAGTCACCACCCGTGGGTTCGGTCCTGCCGAGATGGAGCAGATTGCACGCTTTATCTACCTTGCTGCCACCGACTTTGAGGCGAAGGCGGATGAGATTCGCGCAGGCGTTAACGAGCTGTGCGCAAAGTTCCCCCTATATGAATAACGTTTAATAAACGGTTTCCGCCCTGTTTGCGTACGCAAACAGGGCGGTTTTTTCATTCTAGCAATGACCGTAAAACATGTTCATAAAACTTGGCATCAAGCTGTTTGAAGTCGCGTCGGGAGTAAATGGACAGTGCTTTATGCGGACACTGATGAATACAGCGATAACAATGCTCACATGCATTTTTCGAATACAACGGATACCCCTCTTCATCCACGGTAAAACAGCGATGATGACAGCTATTCTTACATAGATTGCATCGGATACAGTTGTCCTTGTTCAGCACAACTAAAGGAGCAAGCCTTAACCCCAAAATTTTGTTGGGGAAATTGAGAATACTGATTGGGCTAAAACGAGGAGGTTTCTCATTCCTTGCATATGAAAAGCATAAGCGGGCGTCCCTAACATCTCTCTGAATCTTGTAGACAAGTTTTTGCTCAAAACGAGCCAGACATTTAAACCGCGGCAACAGGAGCAATCCATCGGTTGCAGGACAGCGATATGAATGAGATAGCACGGTTATAAGGTTTTTAGCCCCAGCTTCTTTTGCGAAGATACGCAGGGCATTTCCGCTATACCATCCGCAGGTGGTATAGATAAATATCCGTTTGGGTGTGTCAAAAACCGGGAGGCTGTTCAAAAAGGATCGTATTGTCTTAGAGGGCGTGCAGTGATACGTTGGAAAACCGATAACTATGAAATCGTACGAGCTAATCGCCTCAAGCGCAGGCAAATTTTCGACTGAAACGATGTGAGTGTTATAATTGCTGCAAAAGAAGCTTTCCATCAACTCTGCAACCAGCTTTGTGTTACCTACCCCGCTATGGTAGAGAATCAGTAATTTGTCCAAAACAATCAACCCTTTGCTTTTGGGTGCAAAATAAACACAACCACAGTATTAGTTAACAGACGCTGTTTGTTCGGCTTCGCGGTAGACTAATTGGGGGAAGTGTTCTTCTATAAGGAAATGATGTGATTAACTGTATCTACCGCCACAAAACCTGCTTTTACAGTAATATAAGGATGTTTTGAATTTACAAGGTTTCAACCTTTATCATATTCACAGTTTGTTGATGTAATTGCAGAGCAACGAAGCAATGTCATGGATTGAGGCCTGCTTTATTACCGCACCGATATTGTATGCGACCATCGGCATGCCATAAACCACGGAAGACTCTTTGTTTTGCCCAAGCGTATATGCTCCGGCATTCTTCATGCTAAGCAAACCCTTTGCTCCATCCGCACCCATACCTGTAAGTATAATACCAACCGCATTTTTCCCTGCAACCTTAGATACGGATTCAAACAGTACATCAACCGACGGACAATGCCCGCTGACCTTTTCGCCGCGCTCACACCGCACCGCATACCCTTTGGAGTCCTTAATCAGCCTCATCTGAAAATCTCCCGGTGCAATCAGGATTCTTCCCGTGTGTACCCGGTCGCCATCCTCCGCCTCCTTCACCTCCATCTTGCAGATTCGGTTGAGTCGTTCTGCATACATCTTGGTGAATTTCTCTGGCATGTGTTGTACCACAACAATACCCGGGGTGGTTATCGGCAGGTCTTCAATAACGGCGACCGTTGCGTCAGTACCGCCGGTTGACGCGCCGATTGCGATGACCAGATTGCTTGCAGTTTTTAGTGAACCCAACGACATGCGTTCCTGTTTGATAATCGGTGTGGGTTTCTTCAGTTTTGCCATTGATGCGATTTTGACCTTAATGACCAGTTCATTCGAAAAGTTAAATAAATCAGACGAATTCTTCACCTTTGGCTTGCTGACAAAATCAACCGCCCCCGCATCCAATGCATCCAAGGCATTGAGCGGAAGTGAAGTTACAACAATCACCGGTGTGGGATGCTCCGGCATAATCTTTTTTATTAAGTCGATGCCGTTCATCTTGGGCATCTCGACATCCATCGTGATAACCTGAGGGTTTAATTCTGCAATCAGCTTCAGTGCCTCTTCCGGATCTGCCGCAGTTCCCACCACCTCGATGGCAGGGTCATCGTTTAGGCTTTTAACCATAAACTGACGAAAGAGGATTGAATCATCCACAACCAATGTCCTAATTTTCTTTATTTTCATAGATCAAACCAAGCCCTTTCGGTTTAACGGCGGTATGCCTAAAACCTATTGTATACGGGGTTACGTTGCGTGGTTACTGAAATAAAGTCACTTGTCAACCGCAACACAGTATCAACTAACCCTTGTAATAGATTGCAGGCATTATATATTTGTATTTAGATGACTCGCGGGTTATTGTTTCGGCGTGACCGATGAAAAGATAACCGCCGGCCTTTGTTGTATTGTAATACTTCTCAACCAGCTTTTGCTTTGTGGGAAGATCGAAATATATCATAACGTTCCTACATAGAATCAGGTCAAACTTCTTTGCAAACACAAAGTTGTCCATCAAATTCAGCTGTTTAAATATGACCTCATCGCGTATTGCCTGTACTACCTGATAGTTTTTTTCGTCTATTCGCTCAAAATATTTCGCCCTCCATGCCGCAGGGATGTTTAGCAAGGATTCTTCGGTATAAATCCCCTTTTGCGCTTTGTCGAGAACCTTAAGAGAGATATCTGTTGCAAGAATTTTTGCTTTCCATTGGGGTTTGCATGCGCCAAAGTAATCGGCAATTACCATTGCAAGCGTATAAGGCTCCTCACCCGAAGAGCAGCCTGCACTCCAGATGCGAATCTCACGGTCGCGGTTATTTTTTTCAAATTCCGGCAGCAGCACCGTTTGAAAAAAACGGAAGTGCTCCTCTTCGCGGTAAAAATAGGTGTGATTTGTAGTTAACTTACTGATGAGCAGTGACATCTCTTTTTTTGTTTTATCGTTTAAAATAAACTGAAAGTATTCGGTGTAGCTTGTAAAGCCTTTTTCAGCGATGGTAGAGGCCATCCGACTTTCAATCAACGTCTTTTTCTTCGTTAAGTTAATACCAAAATTGTCTTTTAAGTAGCCCGATATGTGTTCGAACTCCAAGTCGGTAAGCGTAACCATCATTGTTTCATGCCTTTCTGACACTAATACTAATCTTCGCGAAAGCACATAACCCAAAGCCTTCACACGATTCTTTGTTCATTTCTAAAAAAAGAATTAGTACAAACCGTATTTGCAGTCTTACTTAATAAAGGAAATAGCGACAAGCGGTCAGCCTGTCGCTATGCAAGCCTGCTATTCGGTTTACTTTGAGACTGCGTTATCGGTAACAGCTACAATCTCGTCAATCTCATCATCGCTGAGCATTTTTTGGCAATCCAGAATCAATTTTACCTGCTCGCCTATCTTGCCGATTCCTTTAACGTATCTGCTCGAACCGTTTTTGCTAAAACTGGGCGGCTGCGCAACGTTTTCATCAAGAATCTGCATGACCTCTTCCACTTCGTCTACAATAATGCCCACTGAGTTTCCGGCTACATCCACCACAACAAAGCAGGTTTTATCATCATAGGGACGCTCCTCTTTACCGAAACGCAGGCGAACGTCAAGAACAGGTATCACCTTGCCTCGAAGGTTGATAATACCCTTGATGTACTCCGGAAGCTCCGGAACCTGTGTAATAGGCTGTACCACAATAATTTCGATAACATAACGAATGTCGATACAATAGGATTGCTCGTCAATGATAAAGGTAAGATACTTTTCTTTGAGTGAGTCCTCTACATCTTCTTGTAAATCCTCTAAAAACTGTGCCATTAACACATCATCCTTTCAACTAGTAATACCTTGTCAATCGGTTAATTGTTTGCAATCAAATTTTTGATATCAAGTATCAGGCTGATGCTGCCGTCGCCTAAGATGGTACATCCGGCGATTCCGCATTCCTTGACATTAAAGCGATTCAGATAGCCGGGAAGCGGCTTAACAACCACCTGCTGTTCGCCAATCAGTTGGTCGGCCAGCAAGCATACTGCTTTTTCCTCGGTCTCGACAAGAATAATAATACCGTCTAAGATATGCTGTACCGCAGTCTCAATTCCAAATGCCTGATACAGACGAATGACGGGGTAACACTCGCCGCGGATCATCACCATCTCGTTGCCGTTGACGTCCTTGACAATCTGCTTGGCGGAAATCTTAAAGGACTCGCGGATAGAGGTAATGGGAATAGTCATAATCGAACCACCCACCGATATCTCCATGCCGTCTACAATGGCAAGTGTAAGAGGAATCTTGATACTGAAGGTCGTCCCCTTGCCAAGCTTGCTAGATATACTAATTGTGCCGCCGACCTTTTCAATATTCTTTTTTACAACATCCATACCCACGCCGCGTCCCGAGAACTCGGTGACCGACTGACTGGTAGAAAAGCCGGGAAGCAGAATAAGGTTAAAGATCTCTTTGTCGGAATACTCCGCGTCGCCCTTGGTCAACAGCCCGTTTGCGCGTGCTTTTTTAAGAATGACGGATGGATTGATTCCGGCACCGTCGTCCGTTACCTGAATAACAACCTCACCTGCCGTGTTTTTCGCAGAGAGAATAATCCTGCCTGCTCCGGTTTTTCCCTTAGCTAGACGTTCTTCTTTGGGTTCCAGCCCGTGATCCATTGCGTTGCGAATGAGATGCATCAGCGGGTCACCAAGGCTGTCGATAATGGTTTTATCCACCTCGGTATCCTCACCCATCAGGATTAGTTCCACGTCCTTGTCGAGCTTTTTGCTCATGTCTCGTACGATGCGGTTCATCTTATTGAACACACCCGAAATAGGAACCATTCGAATCGACATTACGATATCCTGAAGCTCGTCGGTCAGCTTGCGAAGCTGGCGGGATGCCTTTGTGAAGTTTTCTATCTGAAGCCCCTTTAAGTCGGGGTTTGAGATAACCATCGATTCGGTAATAACTAGCTCACCGACCAAATCCATCAGTTCGTCGAGCTTATTAAGGTTTACACTAATCAGGTTTTGCTTTGTAACCTTGCTTTGAGCAACCGCATTGTTAACCGTCTCAATCTCCGCAACCTGCTTTTCAACCTGCTGTTTTTGCTCCTGAACAGCGGCCTTGGTCTGTTCAATAATCTTCGTGTTGCTGCCAAGCGGCTCGTACGATTTTATGTATAAAGAACTCTCGACAAGTTTATAGATTTCCTCGTTGCTGGTATAGGGAATAAACGAGACGATAAAGCCATTGTCGATAATCTGCTTGGCGCTTGCCTGGTTAATCTCAATATCAGCAGGCTCGTACTCCAGCTTTTCGCAGTAATCCTTCAGGTTGTTTATCAGCATAAAGGCTCGGATATTCTCCATCTTACAGCCGTCCTCAAAGAAAACGCGAATAACGCTCATCGGTTTTTGCTCTTGTTCGGCAGGTAGGGGTTGCTCATCCGTTTGCTGGTTTGGGCGTATCGTTTGCGCCTGTGTCGCGGAAGGATCGTCCTTTTCGGGCAAGTTAATCTCAAACGATTTTTTTGAAACGGGTTTTCTGTTTTTTTGTTTTGTCTTGCCGCTTTTGATAAACTCGATTTCGTCTTCAATCAGTACAATCAGCTCGTCAGGATCCTTCGGTGATGTAGATTCATCCTGTATTGTTTCAATCTCATTCTTAATAAAATCCGAACCTTGAAACACGATGTCATAGATTGAGCTATAGTCGGACGCGGCGTCCTTGTTGTCGCGGATGATGAAAAACATGTCCTCAATACGGTGCGCAACAACCGATACATTTTCTATGCCCATCATTGCGGCAGAGCCTTTAATGGTGTGCATAATACGGAAAATTTCATTGATATCTTCCTGATTCATCACATTTGTTTTCTCGGAATTTAAAAGAATGCCGTCTAGCTGCTCAAGTAGCGTATTGCTTTCAAAGATAAAGGTTTCCAGCATTGATTCAAGGTTTGCGTCAAATTTATTCATCTTATCACCTACAGAATACATATTTCAATGCCTTTGCTGTTCTATTTACAATTCATCCGAAGCCGATACGGTATAGGGACAAATAATAAATTCTGTGTAATGGTTGAATTTTCTGTGCTAAGTTACGATAATAGAGATAGGCTATAATGATACAACAAGGGGAAACATCATGTCAGACATGCTTAAAATAACGACACCAATACTCCCAAAGAACTATGTGAACATGCCTCGTTCCGGGCAGCAGCTGTCGCAGGACGTGTTTAACCTTGTAGACTTAACAAAGGTGACTAAGCTAAGTGAGCAAGCGGAAACACAGGGAAACAACACACTGAACCTGGCTACTGAACGCCAAACGAACGGGTCGCTATCCGCACTGCTTTCCGACCCCGGGTTATTGGCTGCTTCTCTCAAGCGCCTAATCATGCTTAGTATCGTAATGTCCAGAACCGCTGCCGATACTTCGGCAAACATTTCGCTTAATAGTCTATTAAATACGCTGATGCTGCACGAGGGAGATCTTTTAAATGAAATACTTAGCCAGCAGCAGGGGATCTCTGCCTTTCAGGGAGAGTTTTTTGATGCGCTGCGCACATTGCTCGCGGCAAATTCCAATTCCCAGCTAAGGGATAGTGTCGGGCAATTACTGAAAGCGATTACCGGCCAGGTCTATGCGCGGGATATTCTTGATTCTGTCAGTGCAAACCTAGCCAAGTTTTCGGACCTGATGCGGAGGCTGCCCAACGTCGCAGAGGCTTTGGACAGCTTGTCCGAAAGCTTTAAGAACGTGAACCCTGAGGACCCTGGTTTTTCACAACTAAAAGATTCGCTCATTGCTGTTTTGCGTGAAATAAACGAAAGCATATACGCAAACTCTAAAACCGTTACTCTTACTACTTTAATTGTATATAATCTTTCTAAGTTTGTAAACGAAAAAGATGCAATTTCTTCCGCTTTTGAACAATTTTCGACTCATATCCCCGAAGATTTAAAGGATTCACTCAAGAATCTGCTGAATCAACACCTCGAAAATGCAGTAAAACAGAGCGAGGGCGCCGTTTTGTCCTCCAAGGTTATTGAAGGTTTAGCTCAGTTGATTGAGCAGCACCTGAGCCGCGGTTCCCTATCGGGCACAACGGAGGTTTACAACCTCTTGCAAAGCCTTGCGGCTGCACCGACTGTTTTTACACCACTTCTACATTATGTGCTACCCTTTGCAAACGAGGATACGGCTGCTTTCGCCGAGCTGTGGGTGGACCCGGATAATGAGAAAACGGAATCTGGCACGTCTTCTTGCAAGGTATTCTTTACCGCAGACATCGACGAGATTGGGCACCTTGAGTTTGATCTGCTTGTAAGCGGCAGTCGCATTGATATGAGTCTGTTTTGTCCAAGTCAGTTTGCCGCGTATTTTGAGGGGTATTCCTTGCGTATTATGCAACTGAGTCAAAACTCATCCTACACCTTTTCTAACATACGGGTGCTACCACTGGAAAAGCAACGACGACTTGAAGAGATTTTTCCCAAGCTTTTAAGCAAAAGGAGCAGTATCGATGTCAAAGTTTAATAAAGCTGAAAAAGCGGTGGCGTTAAAATACAATCCGCAATCCGATATGGCGCCGATTATTGTTGCTTCGGGATACGGGTACGTAGCGGAAAAGATTATCGATATCGCCGACCAAAGCGGAATTCCTATCTACCGCGACGATACCACTGCCAATATGCTGGCTATGCTGGAGATCGGCAGCAATGTACCGCCGGAATTATTTGAACTCATTGCGGCAATCTATGTGGATTTGATGAAGCTCGCAGATGAAATAAAAGCGTCAGCGTCTGAAACAGGCTCACACTAAAAAGCCGCATAATACAACCCTGCCCGCCATAATACGGCGGGCTTTTCTATTCTAATTTCCGGCGTTTTAACTGCAAGCGCTGTTCCTCCCATAGGTATGCAAAGAGGATATCCTGTTCCTTTTCGGTGATATCGGTAAACTGGCATCCATATCCCCATTTTTCGCCCGAAAGCTCCTGTTTTCTAAGTACCCTTGTTTTTATGCGCAGGTGTTTGGTGCCTTGATTAAAATAAAACTCAAAATGGCTGCCTTCAACAAAAATCTGTTCACTAATAAAATAGATTCCTCCAACGCTGATGTCCTTAACAACAATCTTAATGGGCGTATCCAGCCCAACCTTGTTGTTGTCTCCCGCATAGATAATATAGATGTTCGTGTTAAATGCCGTCTTCACCTTGATACTCTTGCGGCGCTGAATAACATCAAGCAGATTAAAATCCACCAAAATCAATCGGTCAATTGTGGCGAAATCAACCGATGTCAGATACCAGCATATACCTCGCATGTCGTCATATACACAGATTTTGAGGTTCTCTCCCCTCTCATAATGAGGGAAATACTCGCCGACAATCTCCATATGATTATCGCTGAGATCCACCAAAAAACCACTGGCTAGCATAACATCGGTCATGCTGTAGATCTCTGCCTTCTGCTGTATCATTCTCAAACTAAACACTCCCTGCCATTAAGCGGTGCCAAATACAATTTCATTGTCGGAATAGTAAACCATGGTATTGTCTATATTTTCTGTCAGTTGCACGGAGGAGCTTCCAATAATGATACGTGTACCCCTGTAGATTGTTCCCTTGCAGATAATCTTGCTGGTATTGGGGTTTTCGAGCTCTTCTGTCATCACTTCGTAGCGTTTTAAAAGCTTTTCTTTTTCAAGCGAAAGCACCTGTTTGTTATAAGACGCTTGTTCAAGCAGCTTAAGTTTATCCTGAGATAGGGTATTGGCGTCCTTTGAGCTTAAAAATGCAATCGCTTGCGAAAGCTTAACAATATCAATCTCAATCTGTTTTAACCGATACCCAATGCTGTTAATCTCCTCAACAAGTGTGGTAGCTGACCCAAGGGTTATTTCGGTGCGTGCATGGGAAGATGATCCTATCGTTCTGGCTATTACATCCAAGGCTACAACATACGAGCCGCCGATGATACAAGCATTTCTTCCTTTAAGCTCCAGTGTTCCGCCACATTTGATGTTGCAGTACATAATGGAATTAGCACAAACAGACCCCTTCGCTTCAATAATAACATTTTCAAGAAAGTTTGCTGTTAAGTCGCCGCCGGTATAGATGCGACCTGCACCCTGACCGTTTGCCCCGTTTAGGGTAATCCCCTTTTCAGCCGAAAGCTTTGCCGCCTCTACAATACCATTTACGCGAATGGTTCCGCCTGCCTTGATGGAGAACCCGGACTTCACATCACCTTTTACTACCAAATTGCCGATAAAGTTGATGTTACCTGTTGAGTTATCCACATTTTCATTGACGATAAAGGTATCATCCACTTCAAACGCGCCGGCGCGCTTTGTCAGATTGCCGTCGATACCCGCATAAACCTTTAACCCATCGTCCGTAAGCAGCGTATTCTTACCGATGGGTGGCTTGGGTTCTCGTCCCCGCGCGGGAACGATATCCTGCCCCTTCACCGTCATCCCTTTTGTTCCTTCGGTGGGTGGTACAATCTCACATAAAATCTGACCCTTAGTCACATTATTGATTAGATTTAGTTCCTTATAGTCTACCGACCCGTCTACGTTAATCTTCGGTATGCCCCGCGCACCGATTATATAACGCTCTATAATCTCTCCGTCTTTTCCGTTTTGCGCCGGCAGACCTTCCGCAACGATAATCTTGCGTTCATAAATCTTACCAAACGCAATTCGCTTGAGCTCCTGATCTTTCAGTCCATAAACAACGCCGGCTTCTTTTAATGCTAGGTATAGATCGTTAAGCGTAACCTCTGCACCACCATTTTCGGGGGTCGTGACGGCGATGTATGCCCTTAAATGGTCGTCAGATATCTCCACGCGATATTGTGCGTTAACCGGTACTGCCTCAACAATGACTTGTTGGTCTTGCTCGTTTTTCTCTGCCACGGTCATAACCTCCTATCATTTTTGGGCCGACAATTTATAAAAGCATCAAAGCTGCAAATTCGTTTTACCGATGGAACGTACCATGACTACGCCGGTCTCGGGAATAAACTCTACAGTTCTGCCGTAGTTTTTTCCGGTGTCCTCCGCTACGATACGGATATTAAGCTCTGCCAACTTCTTCTTAACCGCTGTGACGTTGCGCTGACCGATGTTCATTATATTTTCTCCGGCGCCATACGTCGTATCAACCTTAAACATCTGTGCGCCGCCTGCTATCTTTGCCACCATACGCACTCTGGAAGCACCCAGCTGCTCCATTTTGCTAATCAGCAGCAGGATTGCGGTATCGGCAAACTTCATTTTATTCTCGTTTTGCACACATTGTTCACTGCTTGGAAGCATAATGTGTGCCATTCCAGCCACACAGGTTACTGCATCATACAAACAAATACCGACACAGGAACCGAGCGCGTATGTAATAAGCCGATCCGGCTGTTTTGCAACATTAAGGTCGGAAATCCCAATCGTAATCAGGTTGCTCATAGATCAATCCCCAGACGTTCCATGATAAGTTTAAGCGAATCCATTTCGGGGATAAGCAGCATGCAGCTTCTGACCGTTTCGCTGGCACCGATAAAATCCTCCTCGATATACAGAACTTTATCGCCCGTCATTCCCAGCTCTACCGCGGGAACGCTTAATATGGCACCCGCCATATCTACCGTTATCGAGGGTACCATAATGTTAATTTTAAGCCCGGTTAAAGACGATATTGCATTTACATACGAGGCCGCCATAATATTGCCAATCTCATTCAATGCGGAAAAATCCACTTCGGAAAGTTGGGTATAGTCGTTAATCTCTTTGCCCAAAAGAATATTAACGACAACATGAGCAAATTGTTGTTCCAGAATAAACATGATCATGCCCTTGATATCGTCGTGAATATGGGTTAATATACCAACCACAATATTCTCGGGTCCACCAAGAATGTAGGTTAAGTCTGTAAAGTCAATAACCTTTACTTTGGGAACGGACATGTTTACTGTCTGCATCAGCATGGTTGAAAGCGCGGTAGCCGCATTGCCTGCGCCGATGTTGCCGAGTTCGCGTAAAACGTCAATGTGCATGTCGTTTAGCTGATCGTACCGCAATGTATCCATCTGCCATAGCCTCCTTAACTGTAATGCGAAGAACGATATTTGTGTAAATCATCGCAGGTTATTCACCGTAGCCTGAAGCTCATCGGCTGCCTGAACCACACGCGCATTGAACTGAAAGGCGCGCTGTGTCGATATGACGTTAATCATCTCAGTGCTTAGCTCCGCGTTGGAAGTCTCTAAAAACCCCTGTTTAAGGGTAAAGCCTTCGCTGACAAGCGCCTCACCAGATGCATCCGTGGCGGTGTAATAGTTGTTACCCTCCTGAACCAGGGCATAGGGGTTAGTAAAGCTGAATACGCCGATACGAGCTGCAATTTCGTCTAGGTTTACAAGCCCGCCATCCGGGTTAAGCTCAATTCGGTCCTGATCGGGACTTAATACATACTCTCCGCTAGCGGTTGCAAGAAACGCTGCCTCGTCTTCCAGCTTAACATAGAAATTACCGGCGCGGGTATAAAACCGCTCCCCGTTCTCATTCTCTACCGCAAAGAATCCGTCCCCTACGATAGAAAAATCCAATTCACGATCGGTTGGCATTAGCGCCCCTTGCCCGAGCTGTATGGTAATGCCGGCAAGGCGTACGCCATGCCCGGTTTTGAGATTGTTGGTTAAATCATCTTGATTCCTATGTATATTCGAATATAGCAGGTCTGCAAACGATGCCACCGATGACTTAAAGCCAGGGGTCTGGGCGTTTGCAATATTATTCGCTGTTACATCCATACTTCTTTGCAGGTACATAACGCCCGATGACGCTGTATAAAACGCGGTGTTCACGACTTACTCCCCCTTTCTGTAATTACACCTTACCGATTTCAGTAACCGATTTGGTGTTGATTCTATCAATAATCTTAATCGCTTGGCTATAGGTTTGAAACGTTCTGCTTGCGTCCATCAGCGCGGAGGTCTCCTCAGCCATATCAACGTTTGAGTTTTCAAGCTTGCCCTGTAAGAACGAGGTGGAGAATGTAGTTTGATCCACCTGCGTTTGATTGGGGTCGTTGTCGATGTAAAGACCTTCTGCATATACCACAAGGTTCTCGTAATCGGTTGGGTATGCCAGTGAGATTCGATCTATCGGACTATCGTCCTCCGGCAGGTAGATATACCCGTCTTCGTCCACCGAGAAATTTGAAGTACCAAGCATAATGGGACCGTTTTCGCCCAACACCATGCCTCCGCCCTCCAGAACAAGGTATCCTTCCTCATTTAGTCCAAAATGTCCGTTTCTGGTCAGGAGCGGTGCCTCAATCTCCTCATTCGGTGACTGAATTTTGAAAAAGCCGTCCCCAACCAGTGCAATGTCAAACGGAATCTGTGTATCTTCCAGACTGCTTTGGCTGTAATCGGTATGAAGAACATCCACATATCGCACGATGGACCCTTTGCCAATGCGTCCGCTGTTACCCGATTCAATCCTAGCAACCAACTGCTGATCAAAGGTACTACTGGTGAGCATCTTTTTCTTGTAACCGGCAGTACGCACATTGGCAACGTTATTACTGATGGTATCTAGCGTACGCTGAATGGACAGCATTCCCGAACCAAGCGTATAGAATCCTCTAACCATAATGGAACCCTCCTTTGACGATACGCCCATGTTAAGCACATCATCCCTTGATATATGCCTCAATCTTCTTCTTCATCTTGGCAATCGCTGAGGTGTGAAGCTGACACACACGAGACTCGCTTACCTGTAAGACCTCGGCAATCTCTCTGAGTTTGAGATGTTCAAAGTAATACATTGCAACTACCAGTTTTTCTTTATCCGGCAACTGTTCAATGGTTTTTGTCAGTACTTCCTTGAATTCGTTTGAGAAAAGAGCCTCTTCCGGTGCGTCGGCGACAGCGCTCATGTTCGCTGCGGCAATCTCTGCTCCGGCTACCCCTTCTTCCAGAAGCTCTTCAAACGAGACAATGCTTGCATTGTGGGTCTGAGCCATATTTGCGTGCAGCTCGTCTGTGCTGATTCCTAAATAATTCGCCAACTCCTCATCAGTAGGTTGTCGACCAAACTCCGCCCACAATGTAGATATTGCATTTTCCAGGTTGCGCGCATTCTTTCTGACACGACGCGGAACCCAGTCCTGCTTGCGGATATAATCTATAATTGCACCCTTAACCCGGATGGAGGCATAGGTCTCGAACTTGACCTCGCGATCCATATCGTAGCGCTCAACGGCATCCATTAAAGCAACGATTCCCTCGTTAATCAGGTCGTCCTGATCCGCAACACTGCGAAACATTCCGCCCATCTTAATTACTATGTATTTAACGATGTAGCTGTAATGCATCGCTATCTCGTTTCGGAGCGCAGGGTCTTTTGTATGTCTGTATTGCTGCCACGTCTCAAGCTCTATTTGGCTATGCGGTTTATTGAACAGCATACACACCCCCAATCAAACGAGACTATATCGCTATATTACCAACTGCCTGAATCTGCACCGAATTATCTATCTCACTAAATGAGAGTACCACGATACCGCTTACAAATTGGTCTGCAAGCCGTTTAAAGTAGATGCGCACAATCGGAGAAGTGAGCACAATGGGTGTTGGCATCAATTCTTTTATCTTATTTACCTGCGTAATAAACGAAGCCGCTATCTTTTGCACGGTGTCGGGATCGAGCGCCAGATAAGAACCATGATCGGATTTTTTAACCGCACCCATGATGATGTTCTCAACTTCGGTATCCAGCGTTATAACATGAAGCTGATTAACGTCTGCAAACTTGCGCGTTATGGTGCGTTTTAAGGATTGCCTGACATACTCGGTCAGCATATCTGCATCCTTGAGTGTCGAGCCATAATCCCCCAACGTTTCGATAATGGTCTCCATGTCGCGAATGGGTATTCCCTCGCGCAACAGGTTTGACAGCACCTTTTGCAGCTCGCCGGGCGTTATAATATTGGGGATTACCTCGTCAACCAGAACCGTGTTAGTCTTTTTCAGGTTGGATACCAGCGTATTAACCTCCTGACGGGTCAACAGCTCATGTGCATAAGACTTTATCACCTCGGAAAGGTGAGTAATAATCACAGAAGTCGGGTCGATAACGGTATAGCCCGCCATCTCTGCCGCCTCTCGCTTGGAAGCAGAAATCCACTTTGCCGGGATACCAAACGCCGGCTCAATCGTATCGATACCGTCAACCGACTCTGAGACTTCCCCCGGGTTAAGCGCAAGATAATGGTCAACCAAAACCTCGCCTTTGGCAATTTCTTCTCCCTTGAGTTTAATTGTATATTGATTGGGGTTTAACTGACCGTTGTCGCGCATGCGTACCGACGGAACAACCATACCCATATCAATGGCAAACTGCTTGCGGAACATAACAACACGGTCGATAAAACTTCCTCCGCTGGACTCATCCACAAGTGGAAGCAGACTATACCCAAACGTCATCTCTATCTGTTCTACATTAAGTAGGGTGTACACGTTGTCAATGTTTTTATAAAAGCTGGTTTCTGAAAGCTCAACCTCCGGCTGTTCCTGCTCGGCAACGGATGCAAGCATTGCCTTGTTCACCGAGCTTCTAAGCCTAAGCCCAAGGGTAATTAGTGCCGCTGAAACAAGAATAATTTGAAAGGGAGGGAAGCCGGGAACAAAGATAAGGCAGCCGGCTACCGACCCCGCAATAATAAACGCCGTTGGCTGTGCTGAAAACTGTTTGGTTAGGTCGGTGTTAAGGTTGTTTTCGCTTGCCGTCCTGGTAACAAGCATACCGGTTGCGGTGGAAATTAAAAGTGCGGGAAGCTGAGAAACCAGACCGTCTCCCACAGTGGCAATCGCGTAGGTATTCCACACCTGAGAAAAATCCATGCCGCCCGATATCATTCCCATCGCCATACCGCCTAACAGGTTAATTACGGTTACGATAATGGAAATAATCGCATCGCCCTTAACAAACTTCGAGGCACCATCCATGGAACCGAAGAAATCCGCCTCGCGCTGAATATTGACGCGCCTTGTTCGGGCTGTCTGTTCATCAATCAAGCCGGAGTTTAAATCCGCATCAATAGCCATCTGCTTTCCGGGCATTGCATCCAAGGTGAATCTTGCCGCAACCTCCGAAACGCGTTCCGCACCCTTTGTGATAACCACAAACTGTACAATAACAATGATTAAGAAGATAACAAAACCGATGATGGCATTGCCGCCAACCACAAAATCACCAAATGCCGCAATAACCTGTCCCGCACTGCCGCCGTTGGATAGAATGAGACGGGTGCTTGATATGTTAAGCGATAATCGAAACAGCGTAGTAATAAGCAAAAGTGACGGAAAAACGGAAAACTCAAGCGAAGTTTTAATGTACATGGATATGATGAGGATAACCAGAGAAAGGGTAATATTTAAGATAAACATCATATCCAACGCCCCTGGAGGCAGTGGTATAATGATAAAAACAATGATAATTACAACAAAGATCGCTATGATGTTGTTAAAAAACTTCATGTGCATCGTCCGTTCCGCCGTATTCGCGGCTAGGCATTCCCCGTTTATCTACCTGACTTACATCGGATATGCTAATTAAACGGGACTTAAGCGTAGGATTATGTTTTTGTCTTCCTATCTCCTACTTTGTTCTTAAGGTTATATACAAAAGCGAGTACCTCTGCAACCGCTACATAAAAACTCGCTGGAATCTCTTGGTCGATCTCCACCGCTTCGTACAAGGCTCTGGCAAGTGAAACATTCTCGGTAATAGTTACGTCGTTTTCTTGCGCAACCGTTATGATGCGTAATGCAACAAGGTCGGCACCCTTAGCCACGACAATCGGTGCACTGTTTTCACCGGGTTTATATCGAATCGCGACTGCGTAGTGCGTTGGGTTTCGTATTACTACATCCGCAGAGGGAACCTGCTGCATCATGCGCCGCTGTGCCATCTGGCGCTGTTTTTCCTTGATCTGCGCCTTGATCTTTGGGTCACCTTCCAGCTGCTTATACTCTTCTTTGACTTCTTGCTTGGTCATACGAAGGTTTTTCTCGTATTCCCACCACTGGTAGACATAGTCAAGCACCGAAAGCCCGATAAAAATAAACGAAATGGTAAATACCATAGAGACAACGCTGTCGCCTATATAGATAATTCCCTGCAAGATATCAACATGAAACAACGAGGGAAGCTCTTCAAGCCGCATCATTATTTCGTTGTACAGGATTGCGACAACAAGAATAATCTTAGCGAGTGCCTTAGCCAACTCCACGACGGATCGGATGGAGAACAACCGTTTAAAGCCTTCCAGCGGATTCATGCGGGAGAATTTAAACTTAAGCGCCTCTGTAGCAAACAAAAACCGTGTCTGCATAACCGAAAATACAATTGTAACCAATGCGGATATGATAAGCAAGGGAGCCGAAAGGATACCGATTGAGAGAATAATATCGCGAAACGCCTCTGTCGCGCTGGTAGTGGATAGCTGTGGAAACTGGGATACTCTACCCACATTCCTTTGAATCAAAAGCTCGATATACTCGTACATAAAGGAACTTAATATCTTCAGTGAAGAGAACATAATGAGGAGCGAAAAAGCACTGACAATGTCCTTGCTTTGAAATATATTGCCTTTTTTTCGTTCATCGCGCTTTCGCTTGGATGTGGCTTTTTCGGTTTTGGAGCCGGCCATGTTTTATTCCCCCAAAAGCGAAAATTAAAAAGGCTAGCCATAGGCAAGAACCTGAATTGCCTCACCCATTGTGGCAAAGGAACGATCGATTACCAGCTGAAGAAAGGACGACAATGGTCCAACAAGTAGCAGTAGAACAAGTATGCCTACCAACACCTTAATCTGGATGTTGATTACAAAGACGTTAATCTGAGGGATTGCCTTCATTAAAACACCCACACAGGCCTCTGAGATAATCTCGATTGCGATAACGGGGAGCGCAATCTTTGCCGAAAGTGATAAAATGCCGGAAAAGAGCTGTGCGATATAATAACCAATCTCAAGATTGAATGTCGCTACGCCTACCGGAACAACATCGTATGAAAGCATGATCATGCGAATGGTGGTTAAATGACTGTTTGACAGAAAGAAGATCAGATAAAACATAATGTTTAAAAAGGAACTGGACAATGCCATCTGGACGTTACTCGACGGGTCGTAGACCTTTGCCATACCAAGACCCATCTGCATGTCCATGACCTCTCCGCCAATCATGATTACCGCCATGAACAACTGCAATATAAAGCCATAAATCCAGCCGATGGCAAATTCCTTAAGCGCAGTATATACAAACTCTACAGGTCCTCGTATCACTACCGTTTGGTCGGATAATGAATAAAATAGAATTACCGTAATGGTAAGGATTAAACCACCCTGACCCATGGCGGGAATATTCCTGCGCGAATAGATGGGATGGAATAGTATCATGCCTGATATCCGTATCAGCACAAGAAAAAACACCATATAATTGCTGAAGGCGATATCAATCATTGCGTTACCCTCTGTATGTATAAAGCGATTTGGTTTAAGTCGCAGCCATCATAGCAAAAACCTGATTCGTAAAATCGCTCATAACCGTCATCATCCAAGAAGCCATCAAAAGTAGAATCAGTGCGATTGCAACGAGCTTGGGCACAAATGTCAGGGTTTGTTCATGAATCTGTGTTGCGGCCTGCAAAACCGAGATAAGAAAACCAACCGCTATGCTGACAATCAGTACGGGCGCCGCCAGCTTTGCCGCAGTTAATACCGCTTGACGCAACAGAGCAATTACATCCCCCTGCTCCACACACCATATCTCCTCTCATATTAGCAGTTCAAATCAATTGTCAAAACAGTAAGCCGGAAGTCTAAAATCGGTATGTAAAATATAAAAAAGCTAATTAAAGCTAGCTATCAGTGTTTTTACTGTCATACCCCAACCGTCAACCAACACAAACAGTAGTATTTTAAAGGGCATTGAGATTGTAACTGGCGAAAGCATAATCATGCCCATAGACATTAGCGTACTGGCTACAACCATGTCGATTACCAAAAAGGGAATATACAAGAAAAACCCCATTGTAAACCCGCGCTTTAGCTCGCTGGTAATAAACGCGGGGATGACGACCGTCATACTCAGTTCTTCGTAAGTCTCTGGACGCTCCTGCTCCGCCAGGGTGCGGAACAGATTGAGATCGGTGCGATAGGTCTGTTTAAGCATGAATTCCTTGAGTGGAACGGATGCCTTTTCAATCGCTTCCTCTTGTGTAATGCTGCCCTCAACATATGGGGTATACGCAACCTGTTCAATTGTGCTGATTACAGGGGACATAATAAACAGCGACAGAAACAGCGCGAGCCCGATCAGAACCTGATTGGGCGGTGTTTGTTGTAATCCCATCGCATTGCGCAGCAGACTGAGAACAATAATGATGCGAGTAAAGCTCGTCATCATGATCAGGATGCTTGGAAGCAGCGCAAGGATTGTTAAAAGCAGCAGGATGTCTAGGGCTTCGATGCGCTCCTGTTCCGTCTCGGCGCCGTTGATTTGTATGGATAATCCGGGTTCAGATGCATTTACGTTAATAACCAGCAGCGAAAGGACCAATATCACAACCACCGCAAGCGATAACACGAAACGCAGCAAAGGCTTTGTCAGGCGTTTGTTTCTTTTTGCCTCGCTCAACTCAATCATGCTCCTTATCCCGTTTACCAACACCAAACGAGCCGTATTTCTTAAGGCTTTCCTTCATTGCATCACCAAACGATGGGAAGGCTTGTTGGGTAACCACCTGCGTCAAATCCTCCTCATTCAGTTCGCCGAGATTGGTGACCGAGTTCGGCGAAACACCAATGAGAAGCTTTTTTTGACCCACCTTGACAATCGCTATCGATTTATCCTGACCTAAAGAGATGCGGTCAATAACCGCAAGGTATTTGCTGGCGGCAGAGCCGGCCATCCGCTTACCCAGCCATCGGGTAGAATAAAACGCAAGAACGACGACTGCAACAATCATTAAGATTGCTCCCGCAACCGATATAAACTCCTCCAACCCTCTGCCTCCTTTTTACCTGCACGTTAGATTGTGAAGCTGGTCAGGTAATACCATCAAGCTGTCAGGTTAGCCGAGAATGTTCTTAACCGTCTGAATAATTCTGTCCGGCTTAAACGGCTTAACAATAAAGTCGAGTGCCCCCATTTTAATGGCATCAACAACCATCGACTCCTGCCCCATGGCGGAACACATGACAACGCGAGCGCCGCCATCCATCCCCTTAATGCGCTTGAGCGCCTCAATCCCGTCCATATTAGGCATGGTAATGTCAAGTATCACCAAATCATGACGTCCATTTTGATAGGCGCTGACTGCTATTTCGCCGTCACCCGCTTCTTCTATCTCGGTATACCCATTCTTTGTCAGGACATCCTTAATCATTAGTCTCATAAAAGCTGCATCATCAACTACAAGTATTTTCTTTCCCATTTCCGTCCACCGCCAATCTTAAGATATACCGCTTAGAAAATCGGTATTTTTGAGAATTTCTGTGATTCTTACGCCAAAGTTATCTTCGATTACAACGACATCGCCTTTGGCGACCAGCTGACCGTTAACAATAATATCCACCGGCGCGCCAGCCTGTTTTTCAAGCTCTATAACCATGCCCTGACTAAATTCGAGTATCTCTTTAATCTTCTTTTTAGTTTTTCCAATCTCCACTGTTACCTGTAAGGGAACCTGCATAATCAGGTCGAGGTTGGTGTGAGGACCTTCGACGTTCGGCTGACCAAGGGTTTGAAAGTTTTGAAAGCTCGCCCCGTGAACATCAACCGGCTGTTTCATCACATTGGTCGGGTCATACCCGTACGCAGGCTGCTGATATCCTGGCGCATAAGCCGCCGCCGGGTGAGAAAACGCAGGCGGCTGCTGAGGGGGAGGCGGGTAATAGCCCTGCATCGGAGGCGACTGCGGTTGTACAGGAGGCGGCGTAACAGGAGACACCGGCGCACCCATGTTGGAGAAATCTGGTTCATCGTACACCTTTTGCAAAAGCTGCTCCATCGGTTGAGAATGCATAGGCAGCTGCGTGGGTTCTTCCGGTTCCGGCTCATTCATCAGGCGAGACTGCGTGATAATCTCCTTTGCAAGCGGCATCTGCATAATGCTCATAAACTTGCTTTGGGTAATCCCTTCGATGGTCAAGTCAAAATAAACAACCACCACCTGGTCCTGCTCGCTTTTTGCAATACTCTTTTTTAGGTCGACTGAATCGAGCACGTAGGCAACCGGCGTGGAGATATTAATCGGTCTTCCTAAAAAGCTTGACAGTGCGGTTGCGGAGGAACCCATCATCTGATTCATAACCTCACACGCTGCACTGATGCTGATTTCATCAAAGACGTAGTTCTCATCCGGTGTCGGCTCAAGCCCCATCAACTGATCTAAAATCAACTTGATGTCTGATTGCTTAAGAATCATAATGTTTGAGCCTGTTATGCCATCTATGTAGGTTATCTCAACACACATAGCAGGCTCGAGCAATGCATATTCAACATCCTTAACCTGTTTTATTTCGACCTCGGGGGTTGTGATAATCACCTTTCTGTTTAGCATAGTGGACACGGCGGTAGCGGCAGAACCCATACTGATATTGAGTATCTCCCCTATTACGTCTATCTCGAAGCTTGACAGCGTGTCAATCTCCGTCGGTCCGCCAAACGGGTTTTTATCGATATCTAGACTCATGTGAAAACCCCATTTCTACAGAATTTCGCTGAGTTGAACAGCTTTGCGTTTTTTGTAGTTACCCATCTTTCCTTTAAACCACGTTTTTGGACCCACCTTAATATCCATATGATCCGAAATGGACTTGTCTATCATCACGATATCCCCTACCTGCAGGTTAATCACATCACTGAGTGTAAGCTCCGTTTCACCCAGCACTGCAGTCAACTCAAGATTGGAGTCCTTGACAGAGTTAAAGATGATATCCCTGCGCTCATTATCCTTTAAACCATCAAGCTTTTTATCGCTCTTTATTGAGCGCGCATTCATCTTTTTTATAATCTCTTCAAGGTTAATAGCAGGAATACAAATGCTCATATTTCCCGATATCCCCTTCATGGCGATATCAATTACTGTGATAAGCACAATATCGTCAGGAGAGATCGTCTGCATCAGTCTGGCATTGGTCTCTATACCGGTTAATTGAGGATCCATCTCAGCATAGTTCTTCCATGCTTCCCTAAACAATTTTACCATGTTCTTTAGTACGTTTTCAATAAGAGAAAGCTCGATTTCGGTAAATTCACGTTCAATATTTACGATTTCTCCGCTTCCGCCCAGTAATCTGTCGATTATGGAGAACACGGTATTCCTCGATATTTCAATTATTATGCTTGTATCGGGTACACTCTGGTCCTGAATGTTTAGGTCGACAACACCCATCATGACCGAGTCGGGCAGCGCATTGCTAAACTCATGATAACGCTGCTCTTCAAGCTGTGTAACACTCAGCTGACAAAACATCCGCAAAATTCCTGTTAAATAGGAGGACAAACTGCGGGTGTAGTTGCTATGAATGCTGTCAAGCTTTTTTAATTGCTCCTTGGTGAACTTTTTGGGGCTTCGGAAATCATACTCTTTTACCTTCTTTTCCGAAGCCTTTTCATCTATTTCATCAAGGTCGAGCTCACCGGTATTGAGACCCTTGAGCAGTTCGTCAATCTGCTGTTGTGACAATATATCTGGCATATCAGGGGTTCTCCTTTTTTACGGCTTTCAGGGCA
>JAEZQD010000086.1 GCA_023413185.1 Bacillota bacterium | reverse complement strand
AATGAGCTCCCTGCGCAGAGAAAGCTCAAACCACAGCTCCTTTGCGCTGTCAAACTTGTATTCGGTGCCGCTTGCCGCCATCTGCTCGATAATCAGACGTTCGACGCTGTTTGGCGGAAATTCATCTACTAGACTTGCGGGGGTTGTGGGACGTCCTGCAATCGTAATCATCGTGTCCCCTCCGTTTGTGCGGCCTGTTTTGCTTCGCTGAGCTGACTAGCAACAGGCAGGGCGATAAAACAGTTCCAGTCCGTTCGGTTTCTTTTATAAAGCCGGTTGGAGTAGCCGGCAAGCAGTTCTTTGTCGCCTTCGCTCAACACAGAAAACGCATTTGGCAGGTCGGCTGCACCGCTTGACGCCATGACGGACGCTGCGGCAGTGTGGTTGCGCAGCATCGTTGGGCGCACAAGGTACTTCGCCCCCAAGTCTACGGCAAAGGGCTGGGGATCGCTCTTAAGCTGGAAGCTCTCCTCGGTGGGATACAGGTAGTCATAGTTCTCGCTCAGCCACGCGAGATAGCTCTGGTACTGCCTCTGCCTGCCCTGTACACGCTCGTTCTCGGGCAGCGGGTCAAGATGAAGCAATGCGCATGCTAGCCCGTAGTCGGCTTGCTGCGCCGAACGCAGATAGCCCGCGGCAAGCCTTAGCATATGCGGGTCTCCGCTGTGAAAAAGCACCCACGAAAGATCGTGGATGTTGTGCCCCTCACGGGCACGGCGGAACAACATATCAACCAGGTGGGGCAACACCGTCGCGTCGTGATAGCGGTCGGTAACCAGCCCCGCCGCGTTGTCGAGCGTCTTTGCATAGCGTTTGTCGCTTCCGTCGTCCTGGGTTCCGGTTCGTATCATCCATTTCAGTACTTCCGATTCTTTTTCGTTGTCCACTGTCGTTGTGTTTGCTTGTGCTTTTAGCCCCTCGTCACCCAGCATATCGGCGCACAGCTTAAGGGCAATGCGGGCACGTTCATTCAGGTCGTTAAACACGCCGTATGCCTTGATATGCGGGATTAACACAAACAGGGTGCGAAACCGCAGCGACGGGTCGTTTGCCATTGCCGCCGCCTGCGTCTTGCTGCGCTGCGCCGCCTGCGCAAACACCTCCAAAACACGCTGATCTCCAAACCGTACGCGAACCGATTCCAATCCGCCGTTGTTGCCCGTGCCTCTGCTTGTATTAAAATCATTTCTCCTGCCGGAATTCATACCATACCCCCCCTTGGCTCTTTTGACTATTCAAATATGACGAAAAAGGCCGTGAGTACGGCCCCGATACATCATATTAAGCAAAGACGCCGAACGTGCGCGGTGGAGGCTTAATTTTCTGACTTTTGACATAATGCAACAAAGCCCTTCGAAGAAAACCTTCGAAGGGCCCTTGTTGCGGGGTGCTGAAGTGACTGCTTGCATTCCGAGTATTTATAGGATTAGCGAGCAACCGTTTTCTTTATAGAGAAATCAGCTGCTATGCAGGTACGCAGTCTTGGGGTAGTACGCGGGAACGGTGCGGTCGGGCAGCAGCACGGTACTGTTTGCTGCCGAGTAGCCGGGCTTATCACACACCGTGCGCAACGGACGGTCAAACTCGGTCAGATGCTTCCAGTACCGCTTTGGCATATGCCCCATACGGCATTTTGGGTTGTGTCGACCCTCCACCTCAATGGTGTCGTAAAACAGCTGCCACAGCCTGCGCATGGCAAGCTCCTGCTCATCCGGCTCGGGAAGCTCAAGTGCTTCGATAGGCAGGATGGTGGGGCGGTAGGGCTCATAGAACAGCGCCATGCCGTGTGTAATGTCGTGTATCAAAAACCGTTCTTCGGGCAGCCGCTCGCAAAAGTGCTGAACAATCAGCGGCAGCACGATGTTGTTGGGCTCGATCTCGCTTACCAGAACGCCGCCGTGCTCGGAAAAACGCACAAACTCCCGAAACAGATGCGTCTCGCGCTCGAGATACCGCACCGCCTTGGTCAGCACATCCACCGTATCGTCGGCGAGCATGCTCATTACCTGTGTGCCCACCCGAAACCCGATGCGCAGAAACAGCAGGATATAATGCTCCTTGTCGTTTAGGCAGGTCAAAAACGCGCGCTGAATAAAGGGCAGCACCTCCCGCCCCATTCGCTGGGGGATGGAGGCGACAACGCGGGCGGCGCGCTGCGTATCGGTGACGATCTCCTTAACAGGCAGCAGCGTCTCCTGCGCAAAGCCGGGGCTTTGGATGGCTAGGGGGATCTCCTTGCACGAGTAGCTTTCAAATACACAGCACATCAGCCCTTCAAAGCTGCCGTCGTAACGGTACACTATATCTGACCGGTCAGGCATTTTTGCAGTTCCTCCTTCATCAGTACCGGGAAAGCGGCAAAGTCCATGCCCTGACCGACAAGCTTTGGCTGCGCAAACAACGAAAGTTGCTCGGTTTCGTAGGCGTACGGCTCGTTACCGCGGTACATGGCAAGCGCGCGGTCGCTCATTAACGCGCGTAGGATGGCGTCGTTGGTGATCTTTAGCCCCTCGGCGACACGCCCCTTGCACAGAATAAAATACTGTGCGCGCTTAAGCACCACGCCCAGCTTTTTTAGCGCGGAGAAATCGAGCGAGCCGACACGCCGCGCGGTTAGTATGCGGCGGGCGCTGTTGACCCCGATGCCCGGTACCCGCAGCAATTGTTCGTATGGAGCGCGGTTCACCTCGACGGGGAACTGCTCCATGTGATTGAGCGCCCAGTTGCACTTGGGGTCGACGTAGGGGTTAAAATGCTGGTGTGCCTCGTCGAGCAGCTCCCGTGCCTCAAAGCCGTAAAAGCGCAGCAGCCAGTCCGCCTGGTACAGACGGTGCTCGCGCAGCAGCGGCGGCTTTGTGGTGGTTGACGGCAGCAGCGGGTTATCCGATACCGGCATGTACGCCGAAAAGAACACACGCTTTAGCCCATAGCGCCGGTACAGCCCTTCCGAAAGATTCAAAATCTGATAGTCGGTATCCGGCGTTGCGCCGATGATCATCTGGGTGCTCTGCCCCGCGGGTACAAACTGCGGCGTACCGCGGTACGAAATCATCTCCGCCTTGCTTTCGCGGATGCGTCCGGTCAAAAAGCTCATCGGCTCGAGAATGGAGTGCTTTGTTTTGTCGGGCGCAAGCAGCGCAAGGCTTTGCTGAGAGGGCAGCTCGATATTTACACTCATGCGGTCCGCCAAAAGCCCCATACGTGCAAGCTGCGCCTTATCCGCACCCGGTATTGCCTTCGCGTGGATGTAGCCGCTAAAGCGGTACTCTTCCCGCAACAGGCGCAGAACCTCGGTCATTTGTTCGCAGGTGTGGTCGGGATCTTTGACCACCCCCGAGCTTAAGAACAGCCCTTCGATATAGTTGCGGCGATAAAAGCTGATGACTAGGTCGGCAAGCTCGCGCGGGGTGAAGGTGGCGCGCGGCACGTCGTTGGAACGGCGGTTGACGCAGTACTTGCAGTCGTAGATGCAGGCGTTGCTCATTAAAACCTTCAGCAACGAGATGCAGCGCCCGTCGCCCGCAAAGCTGTGGCAGATACCACACGCCATTGAGTTACCAATGCCGCCTGCCTGCGCCTTGCGGTCCACCCCGCTTGAGGTGCACGCAACGTCGTACTTCGCGCCGTCGGTTAATATTCTTAACTTTTCAAAGACGTCCATATTATGAACCCGCCTTTCTATAAAGCCATCATACCATAGAACGTTTGTTCTTGTAAAGAGGGGGCTGCCAAATTTTCGGTTTTATTGTTTGCTTTACCTGTCATTGCAGCATCATGATTTCATTTTGCGAAATACGGTAAAAATAGTATTGACAAAACGACAGAACTCATGTATCATCCATATAAAGCATATAGGTTATGTATGTATTTTAGGAGGTGCCGCTATGAAACCAGCATACGGTCGACGGGCCACCGCCGCCACAGGTATGATGCGATGCTGCCACTTGACTCTTTCGCTAGACCCAAATTGTTCGACAACCCTGCTGCGAATGTGTAGCTTCGTCGTTGTGCGGCAGCAAAAAATCATTTAATAACTGAAAGGCGGTTTTCCCGATTATGAGTGAGAATAAATTACGTTTTGATACATTGCAGGTGCATGCAGGTCAACAGCCCGACCCCGTTACCGGAGCGCGCGCCGTTCCCATCTACCAGACCACATCCTTTGTGTTTAAGGATACCGATGAGGCGGAAGGTCGGTTTGCTCTGACTGAGCCCGGCAACATCTACTCGCGCCTTACCAACCCCACCGTGGATGTGTTTGAGCAGCGCGTCGCGGCGTTGGAGGGCGGCACCGCCGGTCTTGCCACCGCATCCGGCTCTGCTGCCATTACCTATGCCATACTTAATATCGCAAGCGCGGGGGATGAGATTGTTGCGGCGAGCACCCTGTACGGCGGCACGTTCCACCTGTTTTCCGATACGCTGCCCAAGTTTGGCATAAACACCGTGTTTGTAGACCCCGAATACCCGCAGAACTTTGCCGGCGCAATTACCGATAAAACCAAGGCGTTGTTCATCGAGACGCTGGGCAACCCCGGCATTAACGTCATTGATTTTGACGCGGTGGCTAAAATTGCCCGCGACAACGGCATTCCGCTGATTGTGGACAACACGTTTGCCACCCCTTACCTGTATCGCCCCATCGAGCACGGTGCGAACGTTGTGGTGCATTCCGCAACCAAGTTTATCGGCGGTCACGGCACCTCCATCGGCGGCATTATCGTAGACGGCGGCAACTTTGACTGGACAAACGGAAAATTCCCGGGCTTTACCACCCCCGATAGAAGCTACCACGGCATTAAGTACGCGGACCTTGGCGGCATTGCGTACGCGGTAAAGATCAGGGCGCAGCTGCTGCGCGACACCGGCGCGTCGCTCTCGCCGTTTAACGCGTTCCTGTTCCTGCAGGGACTGGAGTCCTTATCCCTGCGTGTTCAGCGCCATGTGGAAAACGCGCAGAAGGTCGCCGAGTTTTTAGAGAAGCACCCCAAGGTGAAGTCGGTGAGCTACCCAGGACTTAAGTCGAACCGATACCACGCGCTTGCGCAGAAGTATCTGCCCAAGGGGGCGGGCTCGATCTTCACCTTCTCGATTAACGGCGATGTAAAACAAGCGAGAACCCTCATCGACAGCCTTGAGATCTTTTCGCTTCTTGCAAACGTGGCGGACGCAAAGTCGCTGGTTATCCACCCGTCGTCCACCACCCATCAGCAGCTGTCGCCCGAGGAGCAGGCAGCGTCGGGGACGTTCCCCGAGGATATCCGTCTTTCCATAGGCGTAGAGGACGTAGAGGACATTATTGACGACCTGCGTCAGGCACTCGACAAGATTTAACCCCATATACAACAATACCTCCCAGTTCTCATAGAACAGCCCGCCGCGCAGCTGATACTGCGCGGCGGGCTGTTTTGTGTTTGCAGTACTACCCGTTTCGTTTGCGAGCAAGCCTGACTGCCAGCACCGCAAGCGATCGCAAGGCGAGATACATGGGCTTGCCGAGGCGGTCCAGCAGCCCTTGCTCCATCTCCTCATGCAGCTGTTCCGTCTGCCGTACAGCCGCGGCATCGGGCTGCTTTAGCCCGTAAAGATAGTCCATATACCACTGGGTCGCCTCGGTAAACTTATCCTGACTATGTAGCAGCCTGCGGTCAACACGCGGGGCAAACTCCCGCAGCGTTTCGCCCGTGTAGGGCGAAAGCTCGAAGAAGTTGAGCTGGCGCAGAAGGTCGGCGTAATACTCGGCAAGGATTATGCCGTTGCCCGAACAGCGCGAGGATACGTTGCTTAGGAGGTAATACCGTCGGGGAAGCGTAAGCAGTCGCCGCATTAATAACCAGATTATCCCCGCTACCGCAGCGGGTAACAGCAGCCACAAAAAGGACATAACCGGTCTTGCGGCGGTCGTGTCGTGCGTAAGCTCTCCGCTGGGCTGCATCGGCATGTTGGGCACGGGTATGTCGCCTATGGCGCTCTGCCCCGACGACTCGCTCTGCGTCTCCTCCGGCAGGGGGGACAGCCCGTCGTCAAAGGAAAGCGGGTCAAACACCACCCAACCGATGCCTTTTAGGTATACCTCCGCCCACGCATGCGCGGTGCGCTCGGTTGCCGCGTAGTACGAAGGAGCTGTTGAGCGTTCCAGCGCAAACCCGGTAACATAGCGGGCAGGCAGCCCTATGCTGCGCGCGAGCACCGCCATCGCGCTTGCGTAGTAAACGCAGTAGCCCTGTTTGGTGTCAAGAAAATGGGCGACAAAGTCCTCGCCGATCGGCGGAACCACCGGCGTCATGGTGTAGGTGCAGTTGTGGGCAAGCCATCGTTCGATGGCACATGCCCTTTGGTACGGTGTCTGCGCGCCGGCTGTAATCGTCTGCGCCATGACGCGTACCGAGTCGGGCAGGGTGTCGGGCAGGGAAAGATAACGGTCGCTGATATCCTGCCAGTTGCTGTCGCTCAGCTTCTCGGCGGCCTGCTCGAGTACCGCCATGTTCTCGTCAAACCCCGGCGCAGAGCGGTCGAGCATCTGCACGGTAACGGTATAGCGGTTATTCCCCCGAATAGCCGAATCGGCAAACAGCTCACCCTGCAAATTAAAGTAGGGTTGTAGTTGTTTGCCTGTTTCAAGACCTGTCACCTTGCCCGCCGCAAAGATGCCGGTGTTGCGGCTGTTTTGATATTTTACCTCCAGCTCGGCGGTACTGACCATCTCTTGCGCCAGTGCCTTGAGCCGTTTGTTCTGCATGAGCGGAAGCTCGGATGAAAACACACGACTTCGGGTGGAAAGAAACATCAGGCTGTCGTAGCGAAACCGCCCAAGCGATGCACTGTCGTACCAACCCTTGCCGGAGTAGCTGTCCTT
>JAEZQD010000078.1 GCA_023413185.1 Bacillota bacterium | reverse complement strand
TACTCGGTCGGCGTTATGATGTTTGAGATGCTTACCGGGCAGCTGCCGTTTGTGGCGGACAGCCCCGTATCGGTTGCGATTAAGCAGATATCGGCACAGGCAAAACGCCCGCGCGAGCTGAACACCGACATCCCCGAGGGGCTTGAGGAGATTGTGGTGCGCGCCATGCAAAAGGACGCGAGCCGTCGTTACCGTTCCGCGGCAGAGATGCTCAAGGATATTGACGAGTTTAAAAAGAACCCGAGCATCCAGTTCCAGTATAAATACTTCACGAGCGAAAGCCCCACCATTTATTACGACACCCAACAGGTCAACAAGGGCGCGGGCAGAACGGATGAGCATGCGCAACGTGGACGAACACCCGCAGCGGGCGCCGCGCGTTCCGGCAAGGCAGCTAAAACCGATGTTGCGGCGGAGGAGATCGAGTACAAATCTCCCGTCATGCCCATCATGACCGGCGTAGCGTTTGCGTTTATCATCACCGCTATTGTGTTTGTGGTGTACATCTTTATTCTCAACAACCCGTTTGCCAAGGTGCCGGATGTCGAGATGCCGAAGTTTGTGGGTCTGCGCTATGATGATATTGTAGGCAGCGAGGAATATAAAGAGTACGGTTTTCAGTACAACATCACCGAGGACTTCAACAACGACTATGCCGTGGGTCTTATCTACGAGCAAACCCCCACCGACGGACGAATGGTCAAGAAGGGAACGGTTGTAAACCTCAAGATCAGCAAAGGCATCAAGGAGGTAACCATCCCCGATTTGTACAATCAGGATACGCTGACTGCCATAGCGCAGCTCAAAGCCCTTGACATCCTATACGACGTGCAGGAGATATACAGCGAAACCTACGCAGAGGGTCGCATCGTTAAAACCGACCCACCCAAGGAGAGTACCATAACCACCGATACCCGAGTGATATTGTACGTCAGCAAGGGCTCCGAAAGCGGAACGGTTGTTGTACCCGACGGCATGGTCGGCATGAATATCGAGGATGCAAAGCGTGTGCTTGAAACCTACGGACTGAAGGTCGGCGATGTTTCGCCCGTAGAGTCTTCTCTTGCGGCGGGAACCATCCTGGCGCATGACCCCGAGGTTAACACCGAAGTGGACAAGAACAGCGTCGTGAACTTTACCGTCAGTGCAGGAGCAGGCATTGCGATTGAGCGTTACAACGTCACCGTAACCCTGCCCGATATCGACAAAAATGTATCCCTTAAGGCATACGTCAACGACGCCACGGTACCCAAGCACGCCGAGAACCTAAACCCCTCCGAGGTTGGTGTTTGGAAGCCGTCGTTTGAAGGTCAGGGTATCATTATGATCAAGGTTACCATCGACGACAAGGTGTATCAGGAGATTCAGCTCGACTTTGCCCGCGGCACCTTCCGTGTGGTGACAGATAACTCGTCGCAGTTTTAAGGGATTGATATGAACGAGCAAAATGGGCTTATTTTAAAGGGCATCGGCGGATTTTACTATGTGGAATGCTCGGAACAGGTATATGAATGCAAGGCGCGCGGCGTACTTCGCAGGGACGATATTCGTCCCGTTGCGGGGGATGCCGTGCGTATCTCCATAACCGGAGAAAAGGGGACTATTGATGAGATTTTACCCCGCAAGAACGATATGATCCGCCCGCCGGTGGCAAATATCGACACCATGTTTTTTGTGGTGTCTACCACCGAGCCTGCACCGAACATGACGGTGCTTGACAAGCTGCTTGCCATCGCGCAGTACAAGGGCATCGAACAGGCGATCATCATTACGAAGGTTGACATAAAACAATTCACCCAGTGGTATGAGGACTACGTTAAGGCGGGCTTTGACGTTTATGTCGTCGATTACGCTGACCCTAACACCATCGACCCCATAAGAAAACGGTGTGCAAAGGGGCTTAACGTGTTTTGCGGCAATTCGGGGGTAGGCAAATCCACGCTGATTAACGCAATTTCCCCCGGGCTTGACTTGAAAACAGGCGACATCAGTCAAAAGCTTGGCAGGGGTCGCCACACCACACGCAGTGTGGAGCTGTACCCCATGTCTGGCGGCGGGTATATTGCCGACTCTCCCGGCTTCTCCTCGCTTGAGACCAATCGGCTTGATACGATCTTTAAAGATGAGCTGCAGCACTGTTTTCGCGAGTTTGCCCGTTATATTGACAAGTGCCGATATAGCGATTGTTCCCATACGTCAGAGCCGGGCTGCGCGGTTCTGCAGGCGGTTTTGGACGGGCAGATACCCGCCAGCCGCCACGAAAGCTATGTGAGGATGTACGAAGAGGCGAGGAGCATAAAGGAATGGGAGCAGGAGAAAAAACGCCGCACGACATAAGACGGTGTGTCATTATAGCGGCGGGAGAGTTGGAGCCGGACTTTGACGCGGTTTCGGTCATCGGCGACGATGCCTTTATCATCTGCGCGGACGGGGGATACGACACCGCACTGTCCCTCGGCGTTACCCCGCATCTGTTTGTGGGCGATATGGACAGCGTCTTGTCGCCGCCCCACGGAGTAAAGCAGATTCTTTCGCCTGCGGAGAAGGATGATACCGATACCATGCTTGCCGCAAAGCTCGCCCTTGAGCGCGGCTATCGGCACATCACCATCCTGGCGGGGCTGGGCGGCAGGCTCGATCACACCATCGCAAACCTGCAAACCCTGTTATACTGTGCCCGCAACGGTGCACGCGCCGTTCTTGCCGGCAAATGCAACAGTGCGTTTGTAATAAAGGACGAGAGTGTAACGGTATCCGCGCGCGAAGGCTTTGTTTCGGTGTTCTCGCTGACCGAGCGCTGCGAGGGCGTTACGCTCAAAGGTCTGCGCTACCCCCTGTGTGAGGCGCTAGTGACCAGCAGCTTCCCCATTGGGGTAAGCAACGAGTTTTGCGAGCCGGTTGCCGAGATATCGGTACGAAACGGCTGCCTGCTGGTGGTGTTTTCCGATAACCGGAGATGAATGTGTAAGGCAATGTGACAATGGTACCGTTTTTCGTATGTGCGGCATGTCGTATGCCGCTCGGCGTGTGACCGAAAGGAGCGGCGATGATGCAACCTCCATTTTCTACACGGCAGTATGCCCTGTTGTATGCCTATTTTGCAAAAACCATTCTCACCTCGGGTCATACCAACTCGTTTGATATCCTGAAAAGCGCAACCCGCCGCTACGGCTACGAACGCGGTCGGCGCATGGCCGAGCGCGCGCAACAGGCGGGGGACGGGGATGATTTTGCCGCCTTTTTAGCCTATATCGACTGGAAGCCCGGCATCGATTGGCAGTTTTCAGGCGAGATGCTGCCGCAGTTTCCCGTGTACAGCATCGAGGTGAACGAATGCGGATTGTACAGCGTCTGGCGCGAGTTTGGACTGGAACAGTACTGTGCCATGTACTGTGATGTGTTTGAAACGGCGATTGTTCACGGTTTTAACCCCGAACTGGATTTGAAGCTGCCGTGCGCCATCGGTAAGGGCAGCAGAATCTGTGTGTTTGTATATAACGGCTTGTCCTTTAACAGGCAAAACCTGAAAAGGCTGACCGACCTGCAGGATAAGCTGAAAAACAGTGTTGTGCGCACCTGGGAGCAGCACACCGCACATCTTTATCACAGCTTTTCGCAAGAGCTAATCCGCATCCTCGGGCAGGAGGAGGCGAGTACCATGGTGAAAAAGGTGCTGGTTTCGTTTGGCGCGGCGTGCTCGGCAAGTGATGTCAAACAGCTGCTTTCTCACACACAAAACATACCGTATCCGTTCGAAGCCCAGCGGTTGGATACGCGAGGATAATTGACTAGTGAGAACTGATTATTAAGCAAGCAATGTTGGTTCGTCTCCTTGGCAAAAACTCTTTTGCGCCGAGATGGCGGCAAGCTGTATACTGAGCGTTTCAAAGAAGTTTGAGAGGCTGTCTATCTCCGCGGTGGTCAGTCCTTGCGAAAGCGCGATGGCAAGGGTAGTGGTTAGCGTCACAAACTGTTCGGGTGGCAGGCAGCAGCGCCTGTTCTTGCTTTTGTCTCCAGACAAACCTGACCACCTCCCGCCGCAAAATACAGTCCCACAGAGTATTGTATGCCCTACCGTTTTGACTTGACAGCGGCAGATGCAAAAAACGAAAAAACGAATCAAAAACGTCCTGCATGGCAGGGCGTTTTTGCATAATTGTGGCGAAATGGACAAAACGAGGCAGATAAAATTGGCGGGCAAAAGCAAAGTTTTATTTGCGCCGCACGAAACAATGGGATATAATGAAAGAGAATAAACGCGCGTTCACAAATAGTTTCGCAGCGGATGGGGGAGCAGGATGAAGAGCGAGGATATCGCGAAGCTTGCGGGGGTTTCCCGCAGCACGGTCTCAAGGGTCATCAACAATTACCCCAATGTACCCGATGCAACACGGCAAAAGGTCACGCGCGTAATTGAGGAAATGGGCTACGAGCCCAACACCTCTGCGCAAATATTAGCGGGCAAGGCAAACAACACCATCGGACTGTTTGTTGTAAGCATCTACAACCGCGACAACATCTACCAAAGCAGCTATTATTCATCCATTATCAACGCGGCGGTGGACGCCTCCAACAGCAACGGCTACTATGTATTAATACACACGGTATACTCCGCGCAGGATTATTACCGCATTTCCCAGACGTTTTTGCAAAAACGCATCAGCGGCGGCATCCTTGTTGGCAACGAGAAGGACACCGCACAGATTAAAAAGCTCATGCATACCGGCGTACCCATCGGCATAGTCGATTACGACGTTGCGGAGCTAGAGGGAAAGCGCCAAGGTAACGAGAATATTGTGATCATCAATTCGGATGACTATAACGCGGCGCGTGACGCGGTGCACCGTCTGGTTGCGCTGGGGCGCAGTAAGATTGGCGTCATGGTCGGCAACGTTTTAACCTATTCGGGCAGACAGCGCTATCAGGGCTACCTGGACGCAATGCGTGAGCTCAATCTGCCCGTTGACGACGCGTTTGTACTGCACGGAGATTTTCTTCACGCAACCGCACGGGAGCAAACCGTCCGAATGCTGTCCTCGGGCAGACTGCCGGACGCTATCGTCTCGGGCAACGACGACATGGCAATCGCCGTACTGGAGGTATTGCGCGAGCACAATATCTCTGTGCCCGACGACATCTCTGTTATAAGCTTTGACGACAGCCCGACGGCTGGGCTGGTTAAGCCCGCCCTTTCTACCTACCGTGTGCCGTTGTACGATATGGTTACCAGTGTCACCGGCAAGGTAATCGCGCATATCGAAGGGCGGTCAAGCGGTATTGAACACGAGACCGTGCCTCTGCGCTTTATCAAACGATACAGCTGCACCCCGCACACCAAGGACATAAACAACAGGATATAACGCGCTTACCCGTATGGTGCGTTGTAGATACAGTGCCTCGATGCACGAACAATGTAACCCGTATGTACCGTATCCAAAGCAAACAATTTTAGGGGGTAATGTAATTGAAATTCGGTCACTTTGATGACGCGGCTAGGGAGTATGTAATCAGCTCTCCCCAAACACCCTATCCGTGGATCAACTATCTTGGCAGCGAGAACTTTTTTTCGCTTATTTCCAACACCGCAGGCGGATACAGCTTTTATATGGACGCGCGTTTACGCCGCATCACACGCTACCGCTATAACAATGTGCCGGTAGACATGGGCGGACGCTACTTCTATGTATATGATAACGGCGATTACTGGTCGCCCGGCTGGTCGCCCGTTAAAAAGGAGCTGGAGCACTACGAGTGTCGCCACGGTCTTGGCTACACGGTTATTACCGGTAAACGCGGCGGCGTGTCGGTTTGCACCACCTTTTTCGTACCGCTGGGCTTTGCGGGCGAGGTGCAAAAGCTCGTGATGAGAAACGAGTCAGGATCACCCAAAAAGCTCAAGCTGTTTTCGTTTGCCGAGTGGTGCCTGTGGGAAGCAAACGACGATATGACCAACTTCCAGCGCAACTTTAACACCGGAGAGGTGGAGATAGAGGGTTCTGCAATCTACCACAAAACCGAGTATAAGGAGCGCCGCGACCACTACGCGTTTTACACGGTGAACACACCCATCGCAGGGTTTGACAGCGACAGAGAAAGCTTCCTCGGGCTGTACAACGGCTTTGACGCGCCCCAGACGGTAGCGGCAGGCACGCCCAACAACTCGGTGGCGGACGGCTGGTCGCCCATTGCGTCCCACTGCATCGAAATAGAGCTTGCACCGGGCGAGAGCCGCGAGCTTGTTTTTGTACTGGGCTATGTCGAGAACGCGCAGGACGATAAATGGCAGGCGAAGGGCGTTATTAACAAGAAAAAGGCATATGAGATGATGGCGCGCTTTGACACCGCCGCAAAGGCGGACGAGGCGTTAAGAGAGCTTGCCGCGCATTGGGACGGGCTGCTTTCCCAGTACAGCGTTTCATCGCCGGATGAGAAGCTGGACCGCATGGTGAACATCTGGAACCAGTACCAGTGCATGGTCACCTTTAACCTGTCGCGCAGTGCGTCGTACTTTGAGTCCGGCATCGGGCGCGGCATGGGCTTCCGCGATTCCAACCAGGATCTGCTCGGCTTTGTGCACCAGATTCCCGCCCGCGCAAAGGAGCGCCTGCTTGACCTTGCCGCCACACAGCTGGAAAACGGCGGCGCATATCATCAGTACCAGCCCCTGACCAAAAAGGGCAACGACGCGGTGGGCGGCAACTTCAACGACGACCCGCTGTGGCTTATCCTCGCCTGCGCGGCTTATATTAAAGAAACGGGCGACCTCGACGTGCTCAACGTCATGGTGCCGTATGAAAACGACGAAACCAAGGCGCAGCCGATGCTCGACCACATCAAGCGCGCGTTCTACCATGTGGTAGACCGCTGCGGACCCCACGGTCTGCCGCTGATTGGCCGCGCCGACTGGAACGACTGCCTAAACCTCAACTGCTTCTCGAATACGCCGGGTGAATCGTTCCAGACCTCCACCAGCAAGGACGGCAAGGTGGCGGAATCGGTGATGATTGCCGCGATGTTCTGCTACATCGGTCCCGAATACGCAAGGATGTGCGAGTTGATGGGCAAGCAGGGCGAAGCGAACAAAGCGCGCGGACACATCGAGGACATGAAGCGCATCATTATGGAGCACGGCTTTGACGGCGAGTGGTTTTTGCGTGCATACGACGATTTCGGTCACAAGCTGGGCAGCAAGGAAAACGAGGAAGGCAAGATATTCATCGAGCCGCAGGGCATTGCCGTCATGGCAGGGCTGGGCGCCGAGGACGGCAAGGCGGTTACAACGCTCGATTCGGTAAAGAAGTACCTCGACACCAAGTACGGACTGGTGCTCAACAACCCCGCATTTACCCGTTACTACATCGAGTACGGCGAGATATCCACCTACCCTGCGGGCTACAAGGAGAACGCGGGCATCTTCTGCCACAACAACGCGTGGATTATCTGTGCCGAGGCGGTGCTCGGGCGCGGCGACCTAGCGTTTGAGTACTACTCCAAAATCGCACCCGCCTACACCGAGGAGTACAGCGAAATTCACCGCACCGAGCCGTATGTGTACGCGCAGATGATAGCGGGCAAGGACGCAAAACGCCACGGTGAGGCGAAAAACTCGTGGCTCACAGGCACCGCTGCATGGAACTTTGTAGCGGTAAGCCAGTTTATCCTCGGCGTTACCCCCGATTATGACGGACTAAAGATCGACCCGAGCATCCCCAAGGCGTGGGACGGCTTTAAGATTACCCGCAGCTTCCGCGGCGCGGAGTACGACATCGAGGTCAAAAACCCGAACCACGTCAGCAAGGGCATTGCGTCCGTTGGGGTAGACGGCAAGCCCATAGACGGCTGCATCCTACCCGCCTTCGGCGACGGCGCTGCCCACAAGGTCACCGTGGTGATGGGATAACAATCACAAATTATACACAACAAAGAAGCGCTTGCTCTGGCTCATTGCCAAGGCAAGCGCTTTTTAGTAGTTTCAATACAAGAACTATACGGATTTGCATCATGTTTATTCAACCGAATATTACGAATCCTTAAAATTATCCGCCTTAGATATAACGTAGAACAAGGAAGACAGCCCAAGAACAGTAACGCTGCTGCCGGCAATCAGACTTTTACTCCACTCGGGGAAAACACAAAAGCAACTAACGCAAAGCACAATATGCATTAAGCCTGCAATCAAGAAAACTTGAAAGCCGAGTCGTTTCATATAGATAAAACTTTCCTTTGTGAACTCAATAAACGCAATATTAAAACCGTGATAGCTCTGGAGCGGATTCTTTTTATGAAAATCAACAAAGTCGTTTGGTACAAATTTAAACGCCAAAGCTGCCGAGATAAAAACCAGCAAAGTAGTAATCAGAGCAAAGATCTCATCTCTATTCATACAATCTACCCTTTACATTAAGACATTACTATTGCTAAACAACACGTGACATATATGACATTATTTATATTAAATTACAAATAGCAGTAAATCAATACTGTTTTATCGATTCACTTACGAGAATTGAGCATATTTACTCTTAAAATAAACCAGTTCCAAAGCGCTTGTTCTGGCTCGGTGCCAAGGCAAGCGCTTTGATGTGTACGTTTTATCGGACACCACAAGAGTTACAATAGCAATAGAAACTTCCTTAAATGACAAAGAGAAATCAGGATTTTTGAAGAAACAAAAGAAATCACCCCCGAAACGAGAGGAGAGTTTGTTATGGCACTGTTTATTGCAATCGGTTGTTTTCTGATATTGTACATATGGGACAGGGTTGATTGGGCTTGGAGGACAGGTGGTCAGGCTGCAAGAGTTAAGATAGGAATTGGTGCTTGTGTTGTGGTAGTGCTTCTAATGATTTTTTTAGCGCTGTAGTCCTTACGATCAGTACACAATAAAAGCCCTCCCAGTATGATAATAAGTCATACTGAAAGGGCAATAGTGCCATACAAAAGGTTTGTTAATCGCTAAAAGAATACTGTTAGAACATATGGCTTCAATAGTGGGACATATAACACTGTTCGGAAAACATACTGGTTTGGTATTATATATGCAAAACCGTTGGTATCACTAGTCCTCCGTGAAATCGTCCTCGTTCTCCCAGTTGTGCCAGACGTTTTGCACGTCGTCGTTGTCGTTCATCAGCTCAAGCATACGGTTCATCTTCGCGGCTATCACGGCATCCTCAATGCGGGAGCCCGTCTGCGGC
>JAEZQD010000062.1 GCA_023413185.1 Bacillota bacterium | reverse complement strand
CCGCTCGTAAGAACCTCAGTCAGCTTCATAAACGCCTCTGAGTGAGTGGGGAAGTCAACCTGCTCGGCAATCACCCTGCCGTCAGCTGTTTTGTGGGTAATAAACCCGTCAACGCCAATCTTCTCACAGTTACCCTTCGCAATAACCTGCTCATCTTCCATGTTGATAAGCTGGTATTTTAGCGAGGAACTGCCCGCGTTGATTACAAGTACCTTCATGCTTTCTCCTCCAAAACTATATATATTGCCATGTTTCCTTGAGAGGGTTCTATAAGTAAAAAAAACCGTTTTGTTTATAGAAACGCCCGGTGAATGTAGTGGTAAGATGGATGTGTCTTTACCGATTCAGAGGACTATTGCTCACAGCGGGCGAATATACGACCGTCACACGCGCCAAACTCACGTAGAAACGAAAAAAAGCCCGCAGGCTTGACATGGCACCACCAATCTTTATATTATTACAACGGTAACTAAAATTCAAGTTATAATTCAAAAAACACGGCTTTTTCTCAAAACTTCCAGAGCACCGGCGGTGCAAGTTGCTCTAAATAGAAATATATGGGGGGATACGGTGTGCAGATAGCCGGAATCGTCGCGGAATACAACCCGTTTCACAACGGACACGCTTACCAAATACGTACCGCGCGCACACTAGGCGCATCGCACATCGTCGCGGTTATGGGCGGCTCGTTTACCCAGCGCGGCGAGTGCGCGGCTTTTGATAAGTTTACCCGTGCAACCGCCGCACTGCTTGGCGGCGCAGATTTGGTGATAGAACTGCCGCTTGCTTATGCCGTTTCTTCCGCCGAGCGTTTTGCGTATGGCGGTGTCGCCCTGCTCGAGGCACTCGGCTGTGTGGACACGTTGGTGTTTGGTAGTGAGTGCGGGGATACCCCCTTGCTGACCGCCGCGGCAAAGGCGTTGGACGCACAATCGTTTGGCGGCGTATTAAAGGGGTACCTCGACCAAGGGCTTGTGTTCCCAAAGGCCAGGCAGCTTGCGCTCGGCGACACGATGGGCAACACCTGCGCGGCGGTTTTGGAGCAACCCAACAACATCCTGGGTATTGAGTACATCAAGTGGCTGCTGCGCCTAAATAGCGCTATTTGCCCCGTCACCATTGCACGCACGGGGGTGGGGCACGAAAGCCGGGACACGTCGGGTCACATCGCCTCAGCGTCGTTGATACGCAGCCGGATGCACACGGGGGACAGCTGGCGCGACTTCCTTTTGCCAAACACGGCGGGGCTATATGCCGATGCAATGGCAAAGGGGCATGCCCCCTGTTCGCTGGCTAGGCTTGAGCGCGCCATTCTTGCGCGGCTGCGCACCATAAGCAGGGAGGAGCTGCTCACACTGCCCGACGTGACCGAGGGTCTTGAGGGTCGCATTGTAAAGGCGGCGAAAACCGCTGCAAGCCTCGATGAGCTGTACCTGCACGCGAAAACAAAACGGTACACCCTTTCGCGTATCCGCCGAATTGTACTGTGCGCCTTTCTTGGCATCTCATCCGAGCTACAGCTAAGCAGCCCGCCTTACATTCGGGTAATCGGCTTTAACCGCCGCGGCAAGGAGGTGCTTGCCAAAGCAAAGCACACCGCCACGCTGCCGATTAGAACAGGGCTTGCACGGTGCGCGGAGGGTTCCGAAACAGCGGCGCGGTTTGCCGAACTGGAATCGGCGGCAAGCGACGTATTTGCGTTGTGCTCAGAGCAAATACGTGCGTGCAGTCTTGACTTTACGGCAAAGCCTGTCATAATGGAATAGGTAAATATTATCTTGTTTTTACTTATTTTAAACGCCGCGGCAGCAGCCGTTACGGCGAAAGGAGCACGACTATGCCTGTTAATGTTAAAAAAATTCAGCATCCGGATTACGGCACCTGCATCTCACTTGACAACGGTGCGGCAGAGCTGCTTGTTACGGTGGATTACGGTCCCAGAATCCTGCATTTTACGCTGAGCGGCGAAAAGAATATGCTGCTTTTTGATAAAAGCATCGGTCTTGGCGGCGATACCGAAGCGTATGACCGCACCTTTTATCCCGGTGCAAGGTTTCATTTTCATGGCGGTCACCGCCTGTGGGTCAGCCCCGAGGCGTTCCCGGACACCTCCTACCCCGACAACGACCCAGTGGAGTACGAGATTACCGGCAACTCCGTAGCGCTTACCTGCGCGCCGCAATGTCACAACAACGTACAGTACCGCTTCCAGATCACCATGGACGACACGGCGCCTGCGGTCACCATTGTGCATAAGGTGACCAATGTGTGGGATAAGCCCAAAACCTATGCCCCGTGGAGCATTACGGTAATGGACCGAGGCGGTCTTGAGATTATGCCCATGAACACCAAGGACACCGGGCTGCTTGCAAACCGCACCATTTCGGTTTGGCCGTACACCAATTTAAGCTGTGTGCGCTCGCATTTTACCGATCGTTACTTTACCCTGCGTCAAAATCCTGAGATTACCCGCGCCTTTAAGCTTGGCTTTGATAACGAGGCGGGATGGGCCTGCTACCTAAACCACGGTCTGTTTTTTGTAAAACGGTACACCCATGTTGTGGGCGGTAGCTACCCCGACAACGGCTGTTCGTACGAAACCTATACCAACAACAACATCTTAGAGATGGAGTCGCTGGGTGAGCTTAAGCAGTACGCCCCGGGAGAGACCGCCGAGCACACCGAGCGGTGGGAGCTTGGGCGCGTAGATAAACAGCCCGACCCCAAGGATGAGGCGTCGATTGACGCGTTTATCAAGCAGCATATCGGTTAATTCGGGTTACATGAAATTCGGCTGCCCTAAGGACGCATCAGCGTCCTTAGGGCAGCCGTTTTTGTTTTGGCTTTCGGACGGCTTGGCATTACCGTAACAACAGGCGGTTGCCAAGCTGGTTCAGGCGCTGACAGGGACCGTATGCGGTTTTGTACCCGATTTCATTGATGTATAAAAACGGGTTGTATGCCCCGACATCGAGCACCGAGCCGTCCTTTAGCGTCAGGGTAAACCGCACCAGCTGCCCGTCGTACTCGCGCCCGTTCTCGTTCTTGTCGTAGACCTTGACCGAATGAAGAATGTCGACCAGCTCGGACAGAATCTGCTGGTCGCTGATGGCAATCTCCGCCGACGGTGGCGCGGCATAAAGTGTCGCGCTTGCAATATCACTCGTGTTTAGCCTTGCAAACGGTTTTTCTCCATAGGTTATGCCAATGACGATAAGCATGGCCGATAATACGGCCGCGGCGACGGCAGTTAAAATTCTCTTCATTGTTATCCCATCCTGTGTTAATTATGTCTACTCGCATCTAACATCAAAACCAGTCGGTTCACCCCCGTGTTTTACGTGCGGTACCCGTATTAACGCGCGGCTTGCTGCAGTACATGGTTAATCATCATGCCATATGACACAAGCGATAGATGATACCATGTGCCTCAAAACAGTGACTGGTTTTAGGCTTTCATGACCATATAACGATATAGTGTAAACATAGACTGCGTTTTACTGCGTTTGTACCATTTTGTGATTAAAAAGTTTGTAGAAATCAAGTTGAGTTAGTTTTTTCACCATGTTTCTATAGAAGAATCGTATTCGTAACGCTGGGTAGTAAATATAAGAAGGGTTAACAAAAGGCTGTGGAAAAGGACATCCTCTCCACAGCCTGAGTGTTTATTGTATTAGCGCAAATTACTTTGTGCCAAAGATGCGGTCGCCTGCATCGCCGAGACCGGGCACAATGTAGCCGTGGTCGTTTAGGTGGTCGTCCTGTGCCGCCGCATAGATCTGCACATCAGGGTGCGCCTTGTGCAGCACATCAAGACCCTCGGGTGCTGCGATGATGCACATAAACTTAATGAGCACAGCGCCGCGCTTTTTAATCATCGAAATGGCATCCACAGCCGAGCCGCCGGTGGCAAGCATCGGGTCAAGAACAATCACTTCGCGTTCCTCAATATCGCCGGGCAGCTTGCAGTAGTATTCAACGGGGTTAAGCGTTTCGGGGTCACGGTACAGACCGATGTGACCAACCTTTGCGGCAGGCACCAGACGCAGAACGCCGTCTACCATACCAAGCCCCGCGCGCAGAATGGGCACAAACGCAACCTTTCTGCCCGTAATCACGTTTGTTCTAGCCACGGCGACGGGGGTCTCAATCTCGACCTCCTTCAGGGGCAGATCTCTGGTTGCCTCGTAGCACATGAGCATTGCAATCTCCGAGACAAGCTCGCGAAACTCCTTAGAGCCGGTGGTTTTGTCCCGCATAAGCGAAACCTTATGCTGTATCAGCGGGTGATCCATAATAAACGGGTTTTTCTGCTGCATACCTAGCCATCCTTTCTGCTTATCCTTTGCGGCGACACACCGCCAAAGCGGACGCTGTGTTGTCGCTGTCATTGGTGTTACCTCGTTTGGTCGGCGCCCTGCCGCGCGCGCAATTCACGCTCCGCCTGCGGCAGGCGAAGATACGTAGGCGCAAGGGATGAGGCGCTTAGGGTATTGCCGCTTAGCACCTGGGGTATCGCCAGCGCACAAACCGAGGAGGCGCGTTGAAATACGAGATGTTCCGGAGCCAAACGCAGGTCGAAAATCTCTGAATTTAATCTATTATAACATAAAGACGCGCCGTCTCCAACTAAAAATATCGGTTCGGAAAATTGTGTAAGCCGACGGGAAAGCTCTGCGACAGTAATCGCGCTGTCCTCGGTCAGGCGAAGCAGCTCACCATTCTGCGCGCGGAACAAAGCGGTATACACCTGCTCACACCGTGCGTCCATGGCAGCGCACACAATGCCCTCTACCCCGCGCAGATTATAAGCGAGGGCATGCAGGGTTGATATCGCCGCACACGGCTTGCCCGTTGCCATCGCCATACCCTTGACCGCGGCGATGCCGATACGCAGACCGGTAAACGAGCCGGGTCCGCAAGACACGGCAAACGCGTCAACCTGCTCAAGCGACAGCTGTGCATTCTCCAGCAGAGACTGTACCATGGGCATCAGTGTTTGGCTGTGCGTCAGCTTTGTGTTAATAAAAAACTCGCCGAGTACGCCCGTTTGGTCGCAGACAGCGACACTTGCCGCCCCTGCCGAGGTATCCAACCCCAGAATTGTCATGATAAATACCGCGCCCTTTCTTTATGCCATCCGCTATCGGCGCACAACGATTATTATACTCTAAAAACAGGTTTGCTACTCTGTGCGTTCAATCACAATCTCACGCTCTGTGTCCGAGATGGGGGTAAGCGTTACCACAACACGCTTTCGGGGCAGGGCAGCCTCGATGTTCTCGCTCCACTCAACCGCAAGCACCGCGCCCGAATCAAGATAATCAAAAAAGCCGGTGGAGTACAGGTCGTCCATGGTTGTGACCCGGTACATATCAAAATGGTAAAGCGGGATGCGCCCCTCATGCTCGTGCACCAGCGCAAACGTCGGGCTGGCAACCTCGCCGGTTACAGTAAGCCCCTTTGCAAGACCGCGCACAAACGCGGTTTTGCCGGCACCCATGCCGCCGCGCAGCGCAACCACATCACCCGCAAGTAGCGTTTTAGCCAGCTCGCAGGCAATCAGTTCGGTTTGTTCGGGGCTGTGTGAGACCAGTCTTTGCACGGGGCAAGCAACTCCCTTGCGTTAAAATAATCCGGTAATTGCGCCGTTGTCATCCACGTCAATCGAGCATGCCGCGGGGTTCTTGGGAAGCCCCGGCATGGTCATGATATCACCGGTGAGTACCACCACAAACCCCGCGCCGGACGAAAGGCGGACATCGCGCACGGTAATCTCAAAATCGGTGGGTCGGCACAGCAGCTTGGGGTCGTCAGAGAGCGAATACTGCGTCTTTGCAATGCACACGCGCAGATGCCCCTTGCCCAGCGACTCAATCTCGCGGATCGCCTTATCGGCGGCGGCGCTGTACAATACGTTCTTTGCGCCGTAGATGGTTTTGGCAACACATGCAATCTTATCCTTGACCGAAAGCGTCTCGTCATACAGGGGTCTGAAATCCGACGGTCTTTCGCACGCGGCGCACACCTTTTTTGCAAGCTCCAAAGCGCCCTCGCCGCCCTTCGCAAACACCTCGGATAGCGCAAAGTCCGCATCCATTTCGGTGCAGGCGTTTTGAATCAGCGCAAGCTCTGCGTCGGTGTCCGAAGCAAAGCGGTTGATGGCGACCACCACCGGCACGCCGTACTTCTTCATGTTCTCTATATGCGCGCGCAGGTTTTCAAGCCCGTTTGAGAGTGCCGCAACGTTTTCAAGCGCGGTTTCGTTCTTAGGTACGCCGCCGTTGTATTTCAGCGCCCTTGCGGTTGCGACAATGACGATGGCGGAAGGGGAAAGCCCTGCGGTCGGACATTTGATGTCCAAAAACTTCTCCGCGCCAAGGTCGGAGCCAAAGCCCGCCTCGGTGATGCAGTAATCGCCCAGCTTCAGCGCAAGGCGTGTGGCGCGAACCGAGTTGCAGCCGTGCGCGATGTTCGCAAACGGACCGCCGTGCACCAGTGCTGGGGTGTTTTCAAGCGTCTGAACTAGGTTTGGTTTAATGGCTTCCTTGAGCAGTGCCGCCATAGAGCCTGCCGCCTGTAGTTCTTTGCAGTATACGGGAGCACCGTCATAGCGGTACGCAACAAGGATATCCCCCAAGCGACGCTTGAGGTCGGCAAAGTCGGAGGAAAGGCACAAGATAGCCATGACCTCGCTTGCGACGGTGATGATAAAGCCGTCCTCGCGCGGCACGCCGTTTGTCTTGCCGCCAAGCCCGACGACGATGTTGCGCAGCGCGCGGTCGTTCATATCCATCGCGCGCTTAAACAAAATGCGGCGGGGGTCAATGCCCAGCGCATTGCCCTGATGGATGTGGTTGTCGAGCATCGCACACAGCAGGTTGTTCGCGGCGGTGATGGCGTGCATATCCCCTGTAAAGTGCAGGTTGATATCCTCCATCGGCACCACCTGTGCGTAACCGCCGCCCGCGGCTCCGCCCTTCATGCCAAACACGGGACCGAGCGACGGCTCGCGCAGGGCAATCACCGCATTCTTGCCGAGCTTGTTCATGCCCTGACCAAGCCCCACGGTGGTGGTGGTTTTGCCCTCCCCCGCGGGGGTGGGGTTGATGGCGGTAACAAGAATGAGCTTGCCGTCCTTTTTGTTTTGCAGCCTCTCGTACACACCGTCTTCTATCTTTGCCTTGTAGCGTCCGTAAGGAATCAGTTCCTCCTCACCGATGCCGAGATTTTTCGCAATCTCGGTGATGGGGCGCATGGTACAGCCCTGAGCGATTTCGATATCTGTCAACATTTGGGGCACCTCCAAAAAAATCAGCGTCTTAACCTCGGTATCCGTTGCGTTTGTCGCGCGTCAACCCGGTAAAGTGAGGTCTGTTTTGTTCCTCGGATTGGGGCGGCTCATACCAAAATATTATATCACACATTTTGGTCGGGGAAAAGCCAAGAATCGCGCAGGGGCGCTCTCTTTGTTTTTATAGTAGTTGTAGCTATTGAAATATGATATAATAGCGGCAGATACCGCGCAAACGCCATTCGGAGGAATTGTTGATTATGATAAACGATTTAGATACGCTTAAAGAGTCGGTGAAAAACTGCACCGATTGCGCTCTGTGCCACACCCGCCAGAACGTGGTGTTTGGCGTTGGCGCACCCGACGCAGAGGTTTTGTTTATCGGCGAAGCGCCGGGCGCAGAGGAGGACAAGCAGGGCGAGCCCTTTGTGGGGCGGTCGGGAAAGCTGCTTGATACGCTGCTTGCGTCCATCGAGCTGTACCGTGACAAAAACATCTATATAGCAAACATCATCAAATGCCGCCCGCCCGAAAACCGCGACCCGCTTCCCGAAGAACAAAAGGCGTGCGCGTTGCACCTCTCGCGGCAGATTGCGCTTCTCAACCCAAAGATTATCGTGTGCGTCGGGCGCATTGCGGCAAAGCGGTTTATCAGCGAGGATTTTAAGGTAACGGCGCAACACGGGCAGTGGACCGAGCGGGACGGTCGGTTTATTATGGGCACATTGCACCCCGCGGCCTTGCTGCGAAATTCGTCGCTTAAGCCTGCGGCGTTTGAGGACATGATGGGTTTACGCAGTAAAATTAGGGAGATCTGTACACATACATATCGGTAAGTACAACATGGGCGTGACATTTACATTATTTACATCTCATGTTATAGTGTTTACGCACAGATGACGAACTCTGAATCATTTTACGTACATATATCGTTGTATCAACGCCGTTTTGTTGCGGTTATTTCACACATCGGCACAGCGCATTCTCAAACTACCATTGTGGGGGCTGCACACACGCTTTCCACAAGCCTAAAGGAGCCTGTTCATGAGCAAAGTGAATGTTGTGGCGGTTATACCCGCGTACAACCCGGACGAAAAACTGATTAATACCATTTCGCATCTTGCAGAGAGCGGATTTTGTGAGATTGTGGTTGTAAACGACGGCAGCCATCCCCGATGTGAACCCGTTTTCAGCGAGGCGCAGGACCGTTTTGGTTGCAAGGTGCTTACCCACGCCGTGAACCAAGGCTACGGGCGTGCCTTAAAAACCGCCTTTAACTATTTTTTACTGAACTATCCCGAGCACGTGGGTGTGGTTACACTGGACGCGGACGGTCAACACGCCGCCGCCGACACCCTGCGCTGTGCGCAGGAACTGATGAACCACCCCGATTGTCTGATACTCGGCTCGCGCGATTTTGGCGGGGTACATGTTCCGTGGAAAAGCCGGGCGGGCAACGTTATAACCCGCAATGTGTTCCGCTTTTTGTGCGGGATTAAGGTCTCGGATACCCAAACCGGTCTGCGCGCCTATTCGCGGGAGCTGGTCAGACACCTGATTGGGGCGAGCGGAGAGCGGTACGAGTTTTGCTCCAGCGTGCTTATTGAGACAAAGAAACGGGATATCCCCATTCGTGAGGTTAAGATAGAAACCATATACATCGACGGCAACAGCTCGTCCCATTTTCGTGCGCTGCGTGACTCTGCGCGCATCTACGGGCTAATTATCTTGTTCTTGTTCTCATCCATCGCTTCGTTTTTGGTTGACATCGTACTGTTTGGCATCATTTTGTCGCTGACCAAGGAGCTTTCACTTGCATACAACACCCTGTTTGCCACCTATCTGGCGCGCATTGGTTCGGCTGTGTTTAACTATCAGGTTAACCGCAACATTGTGTTTTGCAAGGGGCAAAAGAACTCTCTGGTGCGCTACGGCTTTGTGTGTGTTTTGCAGACCACTGCGTCCTATGTTGCGGTTTTTTGGCTGACCAAGCTGCTGGGCATCAGCGCGATCCCCGTCAAGGTGTTTGTGGACATGCTGTTGTTTATCATCAGCTTTCAGATTCAGCGCGAATGGGTTTTTCGGCGTCGCGCGCGGGCAAAATAAACCTGCGCCAGATACCACGCTGCGTTTGGTAATACGAGCGATCCGACCAATGCGCCCCATTCGCCAAGCGGGGTGGGGCGTTGTGTTTTGAAAAGGGGTTTAGGAGATGCAAAAGACGGGCACAGCAAGCACAACGCAACGCATGGTGTATCTCGACATTTTCCGCATTGCCGCCATCTTTTCGGTCATTGTAATACATGTTACCGCGTGCGATTGGAGCACCCTGCCTGTTTGGTCTTGGCGTTGGCAGGTGCTAAACCTGTTTAACGCCGCCAACCGCTGGTGTATCGCGGCGTTTGCCATGATGAGCGGCCGCGCCTTCTTAGACCTGACAAGATCGGTCTCCTTCGCCGACCTGATTAAAAAGAACATCCCGCGTATGTTGTTCTCGCTTTTGTTTTGGGCAACCGCGTACCATCTGTATGAAACCGCACTGATCAACGGCACACTAACGGCGCGCGATCTTTTGGGCGGGGTAGCAGCGGTGTTTACGCTGAGTGCCAGACGGCACCTGTGGTTTTTGTACATGATGATAGGGCTGTACCTGTTAACGCCCCTGCTGCGCAAGCTGGTGGCGCGTTTTACTTTGCGTACGCTTACCGTCGTAAGCATTGCCCTGCTGCTATTATCGGGCGGGTCCCTCTTTTTACTTAGCTCACTGCCCAGCTTTGCGTATATGCAGTATGTGATGCAGGTGCCAGGCTTTATCGGGCTGTTTCTTCTGGGCTATTGTATGGAACAGCTGCGCTTTAGCGCGCGCGTACTGCGCACCCTGTGTATAGCGGGGATACTCGGTGTCGTGATTACGATTGCAGGCACCTCTTTTCTTTCGCTCTACACCGGCACCGCAACACAGATTTTGTACACCAACACTGTGCCCAATGTGGTGATTACCGCGGTGGGTCTACTCGCCTTTGGCAGAAAGAAGATGTCTGCGCTGAGCTTTGGCGCTAAGTGGGATAAGCGCATCTCGTGGTTTTCTTCGCTGACCTTTGGAATTTACCTAATCCATGACTTTTTTATCATACCCATAGAGCTTGGTCTTGGCGGTATGTCGATGTCTATTATGCAACCGACCCTTTCCGTCGTTGCTTTTTCCTGCTGGATTATGCTGTTGTGCACCCCTGTTGTCTACCTGTTGCGTAAAATTCCCGTTATAAACCAATATATTGCGTAAGTCTTTCTAACTAATCTGTTTGAAAAACAGGATATTATATGGTAAAATAAATCAGACTGATTTTGCATGATACAACTGGATGTCTGTTTATTCGATCGTATTTTCTGTATGAGCACAAACGCTGCGTACTCTATCATTGCACGATAGAAAGCGGCGGGGCAGTTAGGATAGGACGACTATGATTTTTTTACCTACCAACCAACTGGTGTCGGGCATGGTCATCTCGCGTGATATCCGACTGTATAACTACGAGGATTTCACCACCGTATTGTTAAAACGGGGCGAAACCCTCACCGAAGGCTATATCAAGCGCCTGATGGCGTGCGGGTTTGCGGGTGCTTACGTCAACGACGGGGTCAATGATGACGTTGTAATTGAGGGCGGTATCAACGAAGAGCTTAAGATAAAGGCTGTTGCAAGCATTAAACAGCTTTACATCAATTTTAAGGGTCAAAGCGATGCGGTTGTTCTCAGACAGATCGATTCCATCGGTTCTATCACCGAAAACCTGATTGAGGATATCTCGCGCAACAGCCAGTTTATGACCAACATCATTGACCTAAAGATGTATGACGACTACACCTATCACCATTCGCTCAGCGTCGCGGTTCTTGCCATTGCAATGGGGCTTACCTTGGGGTTTAACACCAATAAGCTGTACGAGCTGGGGCTGTGCGCCATGCTGCACGATATTGGCAAGCTGGATGTTCCGCTTGAAATATTAAACAAGCCCGGTCGTCTCACCCAGCAGGAGTACGCAATTGTAAAGCTGCACCCCCTGTATGCGGCAAACTACTTTAAGGGCAAAAAGATTATTCCCACCGCAACCTACGACGGCATCCTGAGCCATCACGAACGGTATGACGGCACCGGATACCCGTTTGGCATTGCGGGCAGTGATATTTCCGACTTTGCGCGTATCCTCGCCATTGCCGACGTGTACGACGCGCTGACCTCCAACCGCCCCTACCGCCGCCCCAATCTGCCCAGCGAGGCGATAGAGTATATCATGGGCGGTGTGGGTACTTTGTTTGATGAGGAGTATGTGCGGTTGTTTTTGCGAAAGGTTGCCCCCTACCCTGTGGGCACCTGTGTGAAGCTGAGCAACGGCATCATCGGTGTTGTTACACAAAACCACGAGTCGCAGCCGCTGCGCCCTTTGGTGCGCAATGCGGAGGACGAAACCATAACCTACAACCTGTTAGACGACCCCGAGCTGCGCAGTGTGGTGGTCGCCGGACTAGGCTATTAACGGGTTAACTGATACCTTGTAATCTGATCCTTTATTAAATAATAAGGTGGATGGCTGACGATGAAAAAGATTATAGCAATTACCAACCAGAAGGGCGGCGTAGGGAAAACCACGACCAGCTCCGCTTTGGCTGGTGGGCTGAAGTTGTTGGGATACAAGGTGCTTGCCATCGACCTGGACCCACAGGGCAATCTGAGCTTTAGCGTAGGCGCAGAAACGGAAGAAAGCCCTACCATATACGATGTGTTTAAGGCACAGGTTTCTTTTCGCGACGCGATTCAGGAGACCAAAACCTGCGACATCCTCCCCTCAAACATCCTGTTAAGCGGCGCGGAGCTCGAGTTTAACCGCCCCGGGCGCGAGCATATCCTAAAAGAAGTGATGGGGGATATCGCGGACGAATACGACTACATAATCATCGACACCCCGCCTGCGCTTAGTATTCTAACGGTTAATGCCTATACCGTAGCAACAAGCATCATCATTCCGATGGTGCCCGAAATCCTAAGCCTGCAGGGGATATCGCAGTTAAAGGAGACCATTGATACGGTGCGCAAATATTACAACAGCAATCTTTCGATAGACGGTATTCTGCTGACCAAATACAACAACCGCACCAACCTCACCCGTGAGGTGGAGGATCTTGCCAAGGTGGTTGCCAGACAGCTGGGCACCGTGGTATTTAAGGCGAAGATAAGAACCAACGTTGCGGTGGCGGAGGCTCCTGCCCACTGCGAAAGCGTTATGACCTACGCACCCAAGGCAACCGCCGCCCGTGACTACAGCATGCTGATCACCGAGCTGTTAAAGCGGGGTGATGCCAGTGCCTAAAAAAAGCAGCAAGACTGCTCATGTGCTCAACCTTTTGACGACGGGAAGCCCCAGCGACGAGCCTTCGGTAGACAATGAGCAGCAAGAGGAGGATATCTCGGTGGCAAAGCTGGTGCAAAAACAGCCAGCCGCCAAGAAGACGCCAAGAAAAAGCCCCGCTACAAAGCCGGTGGCAGAGAAGCCCGGCGCCAAGGAGCCGGCTCCTCCGCCCCCCGCGCAGGAACTCTCGTTTACCGCGCCATCTCCCCCCCAACCGGTGCAGGTTGCCCAGCCGCTGGTTGTGCCCCAGCCCGCACCGCTGCCGGAGCCTGCAGCGCAGACACCGCCGTCAAGCGATACGCCACAACCGTCACCTGCGGCAGCGTCCGGCGGCGACGACCTGTACGAGCTGGTTAACGTTGCCGAGCTTGCGATTAAGGAGAAGGCCGCCTCGGTTATTGAGCGCATGAACCTGTGTAAATGCGCCAAATGCAGGCAGGATGTCATTGCGTTTTCGCTCAACCATCTGCCGGCCCGCTACCTGCCCCAGAGCCGAGCGGGCAGCATAGACATCGAACGCTATCTGGCGGAGCACGGGCGCGAGGTTACCGCGGCGCTTGTAAAATCCTGCATCAAGGTCAAGGCAAACCCAAGGCATTAATACGATAAGACAAAGGCTGTATGCGTACGAAACCGTGACGCATACAGCCCTTTTTCCTGCCTATTTCAGATGAACAGCGACATATCCGATTCCTCGGCGTTCGCGAGCATTGCCGCTGCGCCGCCCAGCTTAACGCCGTCAATCAGCTCTTCGGGCTTAATGCCCATCACATCCATGCTCATCGAGCAGGCGACAAGCTCCACGCCGTTTTGCAGGGATGCCCGAAGCAGGTCTTCGAGGCTGTCGATGTTCTTGTTGTTCATCACGCAGCGTATCATCTTTGCACCCATACCGCCCATGTTCATCTTGGATAAAGTAAGTCTGCCTGAACCGCGCGGCATCATCATGCCAAACATCCGGCTCATCATATCCTTTTTCACCTTAACCTTTTCGGGGCGGCGCAGGATGTTTAAGCCCCAGAAGGTGAAGAACATCGAAACCTTGCGCCCCATCGAGGCGGCGGCGTTGGCGATAATGAAGGAGGCAATCGCCTTATCAAGGTCACCCGAGAACACAATGATGTTCTTGTTGTCCCCCTTCAGCCCGGCGGTGCCGCAGATGCGGGAACCACCCTTCTTCACCAGAGCGGTGTACACGCCCTTTTCGCTCGACACCCCGCCGAAGCTGTTGCCTGTTCGGCGGCACCATGCCTCGACATCCACCGAGAACGCGGGGTCGGTTGTTTTTATCTCGATGACATCGCCGTCCTGCGCGTTTTTCACTGCCTCAGCAAGCTTCATGACGGGTCCCGGGCATTGCAGACCGCACGCATCCACCAAAACGTTGGGTGCTGCTTTGGGCAGCATCGTTTCACTGTTCATCATCATATCTTCAATCGGTGCGGTATGCCTGCCAAACACGCTGTTATATAGGCGGTACCCGCCCGACAGGTTGTAGCAGTCGAACCCGAGCTGTGTCAGGATGCGGCAGGCGTAGTAGCCGCGCAGCCCCACCTGGCAGGTTGCGTACACCGGCTTTGTACGGTCAAGCTCGCCGATGCGGTTTCTCAGCTCGTCAAGGGGGATGTTGACAAAACCGTCGGGATGACCGTTTTGGTACTCCGCTTTGGTTCGCACGTCAAGCAGCGTTACCTCGCCACTCTGCTGCAAGTGTTTCACATCGTGCCAGTGAAACAGCTTCACCCGTCCTTCCATCACATTTTGGGCAACAAAGCCCGCCATGTTTACGGGGTCCTTCGCGGAAGAAAAGGGCGGCGCGTACGCAAGCTCAAGCTCGGTCAGGTCGTTGACGGTAAGCCCCGCCCGCATGGCGGTGGCAAGGATGTCAATGCGCTTATCCACGCCGTCAAAGCCCACGATCTGCGCACCCAGAATGCGTCCCGTACCGTTCTCATACAAAAGCTTTACCGACATGTTAACCGCCCCGGGGTAGTAGGAGGCGTGGGATGCGGAGTAGGTGTAGCTTTTTTCATAATCAAGCCCCAGCTGTCGGGCGCGTTGTTCGGTGATGCCGGTGGTGCCTACGGTTAGGTCAAAGCACTTGAGGATGCCCGTGCCCTGCGTCCCCTTGTAAACGCTTTGAATCCCCGCAATGTTGTCGGCCGCAATGCGCCCCTGCTTGTTTGCAGGCCCCGCAAGCGGAATGTAGCCCGCTTGCCCGGTGACGAAGTCGGTAATCTCCACCGCGTCGCCCACGGCGTAGATATCGGGGTTTGAGGTCTGCATATGCTCATTGACGAGAATGGCACCACGCGCGTTAACCGAAAGACCCGCCGCCTTTGCCATCCCGCTTTCGGGGCGGACGCCCACAGACAGCACCGCCATGTCGGCGTAGAGCTCTGTGTCGGTTAGCGTAATCTTTAGTGTTTCGCCCATATCGGTAATCGCGGTTACGCCCTTGCCGAGCATCAGGGTTACGCCCTTTTCGCGCAGATGACCATGCACGTCGCACGCCATCTCATAATCCAGCGGCGCAATCACATGGTCGGCAAGCTCCACGATGGTGACCTTTACCCCCGCAAGGGTAAGGTTTTCCGCCATCTCTACACCAATGTAGCCGCCGCCCACCACAACGGCGGTTTTGGGCTTGTTCGTATCGATATAGTCCTTGATGCGGTAGGTATCGGGGATATTGCGAAGGGTGAACACCTTGTCGCCGCCGGCGCCCTCAAAGGGCGGTCGAATGGGCTCGGCACCCGGGGACAGAATCAGCTTATCGTAGGATTCGGTGTAGGTCTCTTTCGTTTTGAGGTTTTTCACGGTAACGCGTTTGCCGACGGGGTCAATGCCGATCACCTCGTTTTGCACCCGAACATCTACACGAAGTCGCGCGCGAAAGCTCTCGGGCGTTTGTAAGGTGAGCGCGGAACGCTCGGTGATCTCCCCGCCGATGTAATACGGCAGCCCGCAGTTTGCAAACGAGATGTACTCCCCCCGCTCAAACAAAACTATCTCTGCCTGCTCATCCAACCTGCGAAGACGCGCCGCAGCGGACGCACCACCCGCCACTCCGCCCACAATCAGTACCTTACTCATTCTTTCTTCATCGCCCTTTCTGCTTAGCCCAAAAACTTACGAAAATAGATATCCTTATTTTACGGCAAAAGTGATACAAATACCGTGATAAAATCACAAAGATGAGTAAGGGGGTTTTTACAAAATAACGCTTAACCATTTTCACGCAGGAAGCGCGTACTGCGTCGAACGTACTCAGAATACATAAAGTATCCCTGCGTTTTACTCCATAAATCCGCTCTTTTGCGGCAAAAATGCTCCTCGTCTTTTCTAATTAACAACAAGTTCGTAAAAACCTGTGTACATTATGCGGTTTTAATGGTATATTATGATTTTTATAATTTGGAATAATAAAGGAGCTTTGGTTGTGGAACAGTTTTGTGAGGCGTTGCTGCTGCTAGAACAGCAATTTGGGTGCGATGTACAGATGGCGCTTGCCACGGCGCGGGGCGGTCACCCAAGCGTGCGTATGGTTGACGGCTACTATAATGATGGTGCGGTATACATTCTTACGCATACCGCCACGCATAAGATGCAGGAGGTTGCACAAAACCCCTACGTCTCAATCTGCAAGGATCTATTCTGCGCGTGCGGCACAGCACAAAACTTAGGCAGCCCTACCGCGCCGGAGAATCATGATTTGGTAAACGAGCTAAAAGAGGTGTTTTGCGCCTTTTACGACCGTCACGTGAACGAAACCGACCCAGGAACCTGTATTCTAAAGATCACCCTGCACCAAGCGGTGGCATTTAGCGGCGACACGAAGTATGTCATTGACTTTGCGGCAAAGTCGGCGGTGGCAAGCCCCTTTGTAGGCGATATTGTGCTAGTATAAAGGGTTAATTGCAATTACACTGGTTTATAGCAAGCCGATGCTACCCTTGCTTCATATGAAAAGGCGCCCTGCAAAAGCGGAACGCCTTTTTATGTTGCTCTGAACCGAGTGAAAAATTACTGGATATCAACCCGACGGCTGCGATCCGTTTTGGTTTTATCCTTTGGCAGGCTTAACGAAAGCACTCCGTTTTTATACTCCGCGGTAATCTCCTGTGCGCGAATGCCCGAGATGTCAAAGCTGCGGCAGAATGTACCGCGGCTGCGTTCACGGCGTACGAAGTTATCCCTCGTCTCTTCCTGCTCCTCGTTGCGCTCGGCGCTGATGGTCAGGCGGTCACCGTCGATGTTGACCGCAATATCCTCCTTGGCAAAGCCGGGCAGGTCCGCCTTGAGCAGATAGTTGTCGCCCTGGTCTACAATGTCGGTGCCAAACGCGGCAAAATTATCGCTTGACCCAAAAAAGTTTCTTTCAAAATCATCAAACAGGCGCCGGAGTTCGTTGTGCTGTCGGCGTTCAAACGGTACAAGGTTAAACATACAAGAATCCTCCTTTAAAATGTAGTATCGTTAACCAATGTATTGAAATGGAAGAGCGGGTCGGAAAGTATTTGACTGTTTGACCTTTATGTCGTCCGACCTTCTTACTCCCCCTTACAGCTATATTGTACTCACCGATTATGAAAGAATTAGCAACGATTTGTAACATGGATGTTAATTTTAGCACTCTGCATGACAGAGTGCTAAAACTCGTTTTCTACACCCTAATATTTCTTAAAAAATTGTAATAGTAAATAAAAATTTTCATTATATTTATTGTTTTTTATGCAATAGTTGGTATAATTAGAGTAATAAGTCACTAAGTCGGCAAAACATCAGGAAAGGGGTTACGAAATGCAAAAAGAGATTACTGCATCCGCACCGCTTCTGGATACCCGAGGCAGGCTAAGCAC
>JAEZQD010000056.1 GCA_023413185.1 Bacillota bacterium | reverse complement strand
ACCCAAAACCTGCAGGACGGCCTGCGCTTTGACGCGCCGATTATCTCGATAGACCGCAAGCTTTCGCCGTCCATCCCCTCGGTATCGTCCGATAACTACGCGGGCGGGGTACTGGCGGCAGAGCTGTTGCTGCGCAAGGGCTGCAAGCATCCCGCGTATTTCAGCGGCAGCCCGTGGCTGGATATGGATGCAAACAAGCGGTATTCCGGCTTTGAGGACACCCTAAGGCGAAGCGGCGTGGTGCCCCTTACGCTCGAGCTTTCGGAAGAGCGGTTTATGAGCATGCGGTACGACGATGTGATTGCGGAGTTTCTGCGCGGGCATCCAAAGCTCGACAGCGTATTTACCTCTAACGATGTGATTGCGGCGCAGGTCATTCGCTACTGCTTAAACAGCGGCATCGCGGTACCCGAGCGCATGAAGGTGATAGGCTATGACGACATCGGGCTGACAAGCCTGTGCTACCCCACCATTACAACCATCCGCCAGCCCATCGACGAAATCTGCCGCTACGCGGTCGAGAGCGTGATATCCTATTACGATAAGCTGGTTCCCGTTAACACCGTGTTTCCGGTTACGCTCGTCGAGCGCGAGAGCACGTAACGCGATGGGTAAGCCTACGGCACCCACCAAACCGAATCAACACAGCGCCGTAAACGGGGTTTGCGGTGCTGTTTTTTTGCGCCGTTTTCTTCATCCGATGGGGCAGAGCAGGGGAGTTTTCCACATTATCATGTTATGCGGTTGACAATATGCTTTGCCCCTTTGCCGCCCGTCGAGCAGAGCGTTTTTGTGTATGGTTTTGGGGGTTGTTCGCCATCCGTCGAAGCCTTGCCCCACAACTGCCCCAAGCCATGCGGTGGTTTGGAAGATGACCGCTCGCTTACACGCGCCCTCGATGGTTTGGTCGGGTGTGTTTATTTAATAATGTTGCCGAACCTTTTTATTTCCCGCACAATAAAGTCATGCGGTTGACATTTGCCTTTTTCGGTGCTACTATCATGGTAGAGGCCTGGGACGGAACATTGCATCGTCGTTGCTCGGTTACACAAAGCAAACGATTCACCACACAAGCCCGCAGTAATAAAAACGGGCTTACACCAAACAATAGTCCTAAAACAAATAAACTCAACGATAGTATTGCAAACGGAGCGTGTGAGAATATGAAGACAACAGCAAGTTATAACCCGGCAGAGCTTGTTAAGACCCTGCTGCCTTGGACACCCCCCACCATCGTAGACCTGAGCAAGGTGCCCACCGGCGATATGCCCGGGGATAAGGTCGTCATCGGCACCGAGCATCTTGCCAAGGCCGAGCGGATATTCCCCGAGCTGGTGCGCCAGCTTACGCCGATTTTTTCGAGCGCATGCCCCCGCGCGGTGGTTGCCGTGTGCGGCGGCTCGGGCGTTGGCAAGTCGGAGATTGCGTCGCTGCTCTCGTACTATCTTAACCAAAGCGGCATCGGCTCGTACACCCTTTCGGGGGACAACTACCCCCACCGCATCCCGATGTATAACGACGCCGAGCGTCTGCGCGTGTTCCGCCAAAGCGGTATCCGCGGGCTGATTGCTCAGGGGCAGTACACCGCCGAGCGCGGCGACATCCTGCTCGCGCTGCAGCAGACGGGCGCGGACGCCGACCCTGCTCTAACGGGCGAGCACCCGTGGCTTGCGGGCTACCAGCAGGCGGCAAGCAGCGGCTTGCGGGGCTACCTGGGCACCAAAAACGAGATTGATTTCGACGAGATTACCTCGATTATCTCGCAGTTTAAAAACGGCGCAGACACCATCTTTTTAAAGCGCATGGGCAGGGAAGAGGCGTCTACCCGATACGAAGCCGTGGATTTTTCGGACAAGAGCGTGCTTGTTATCGAATGGACCCACGGCAACAGCTACCACATCAGCGGGGTGGATATCCCCGTCTGCCTGTACAGCACGCCCGAGGAAACGCTTGCCCACCGCAGGGCACGTAATCGCGATAAGGGCACCGACAGCCCCTTTACCAACTGTGTGCTCAGCCTTGAGGCCCAGCTGCTCGACACGCAGCTTGCAAAGGCGAAAATCATCGTCAGCAAGGACGGCGAGCTCACCGACGCGGACGCGATTCTTGCGCGTAAGCTTGCGCAAAAACGGCAGGAGGCAGAGCAATGAGTAACCAAACACCGATAAGCGGCAAGCGGGTATGCGACGCGGGCGCAATGCTTAACGCCTACCCCGACAGCATGGGGCACACCCTAAAGGATATTGTGAGTATTTTGCAAAAGCCCGAGCTCTCTGACGCATTTCGTGCGTTTTACATCCTGCCCAGCGTGTTTCACTCCGACCTGGACCGTGGTTTTTCGGTTATTGACTATGAGCTAAACGAAACGCTGGCAAGCCAGGCGGATTTGGACGCGCTGGGAAGACTGAACATCGCCTTAAAGCTTGATTTTGTGCTTAACCACTCGTCTGTGTTGTCCCGCCCGTTTCGGGATATCTTAAAAAACGGTAAAAATTCGAAGTACAAGGACTTTTTTATCGACTGGAACAAGTTTTGGGACGGCTGCGGCACCATGACCGAGGACGGCTACATCCAGCCCGACGAGAAGTACCTGAAGGATATGTTCTTTCGCAAGCCGGGGCTGCCGTTTTTACCCGTCATGCTGCCCGACGGCACAAAGACCTACTACTGGAACACCTTTTACCAAGAAGTGCGGTACGACAGCGTAGACGCACACGACCTGGTGCTTTCCGCCGACCTACAATACGGCGCGGCACAGCAGCTTGCAGAGCACATGAACGCGGCACTCAAAGACGGCACCCCGCCCGAGCGCATCGACTTTGGCGCTTACGCCGCGTACCGCGATAAGATTCTGCCTATTCTGTACGCAAAGTGCAAGTATCTGGGGCAGATTGACCTGAACATCAAGTCCCCGCTGGTGTGGGATTTTTACGACAAGACCCTCTGTCGCCTTGCCGAGTACGGCGCAACCATCGTGCGGCTGGACGCGTTTGCGTACGCCCCAAAGGCCCCCGGCTCGAAAAACTTCTTAAACGACCCCGAAACGTGGGACTTTTTAGCGGGCATCGCGGAGCTTGCTGACCGCTACAGCCTAAACCTTCTGCCCGAGATTCACAGCGAATACCGCGAAAAGATACACGAAACCCTTGCGCAAAAGGGCTACATGACCTACGACTTCTTCCTGCCCGGGCTGCTGATTCACGCGCTGGAAAAGCACACAAGCACCTACCTGCTGCGCTGGATTGACGACATCACCACAAAGGGCATTCAAACCGTCAATATGCTCGGCTCGCACGACGGTATTCCGCTGCTTGACCTGCGGGGACTGCTGCCCGAGGCGGAGATTGACGAGATGATTAAAGTAATCGTCGACCATGGCGGGTATGTAAAGGACCTGCACGGCAACAAGAACATGTACTATCAGGTTAACGCCACCTATTACAGCGCGCTGGGCGAGGACGACCGCAAGATGCTGCTGGCAAGAGCGATACAGCTGTTTATGCCCGGCAAGCCGCAGGTGTGGTACCTAGACCTGTTTTGCGGCAAGAACGACCACGAGGGCGTAAAGCGCGCCGGTGCGGGCGGACACAAGGAGATTAACCGCACCAACCTCACCCACGAGCAGATTGAGCAAGCCCTTGCCGACCAAACGGTGTCTGACCAGCTCACCCTGCTGCGGTTTCGTAACACCTTTCCCGCGTTTGGCTTTGACGCAAGCCTTACCGTGGACGCTGTGCCGGACGATAAGCTGACGCTTCGCTGGCACAGGGACGGCTATACCGCCGTACTGCACGCGGATTTGACCGACTTCTCGTTTGCCGTATCCGCCACCGACCCCGACGGGAACACGGTGTTTACGTTTTAGTGGTCTCATAGCACATTCCTTTATGGATTTAGAACAAGATTGCCACACATCTTTTTTCATTCTCTCTTCTTCATTTTCTACTACATCGCACTAATCGTTTTTGATATTTCTCCTTACTCATTCTATCAATCTTGTTTTAAATTAACCCCCTCAGTGTAACGGCTCTAACCGCCGTTCTACTGAGGGGGTCTATATTTATATACACTCATTCAAAAATTCATTCATCGCCTGATAGGACGGCTCGCTAAGCAGATGCTCATGCAAAACATCCTCCAGTGTAACGACCTTGCCATTTTTCAGTCGGTCAGCTACCTTCATAGACGCTTCATGGGTGATTGTAGTATCCGCTAAGGACGAAAGGA
>JAEZQD010000136.1 GCA_023413185.1 Bacillota bacterium | reverse complement strand
TGGTTACACCATCTTCCCCTTCACCGTATCTCCCAAGACGGTATTCACCTACGCAGGGGTGCGTCTTAAGGTGTGCCTGAATCCCTTTTCGAAGTACACCCGTACCTTTTCCATGAATAATGGTGATATATTCGATGTGCATCATCACACATTCGTCAATGAAACGGTCAAGCTCAAGCAGGGCTTCTTCCAAATTCATCCCCCGCAGGTCAATCTCAGTCTTTGCTTGTACGCGTTCTATGGGCTTAACATTGCGCGTACGTGATAACTGTTGATTATTAGCCTTTGGCTTTTCGACAAGACGGATGTTGGAAAGCGGGGTTTTGGTCTTTAATATGCCGGCCTGAACAACAACCTTACCGTCCTTGTCAATGGTGCGAACCACTATGCCCTCTTGGTCCACGTCCGCAAGCAGAACCGTGTCCCCCTCCTTGAGCGGACGAGGCAACACATAATGAGTGTCCTCCTTTGTAGTGACGGGGTCTGCATGGTCATACAACCGAGATATGCGGGAATTAAACTGCGCCTTCGCTTCCGCCGCAAGGCGGGAGAATTCCTCGCTGTCCTTTTGCTTTTTCAGCTCGGCCAGTTCTTCCATTAGTAGACCTGCCTGGTAGCGAACGTTTTCCACCACATTCTTTGCCTCACGGCGAGCACGTTCCAGCTCTTTATCCCTCTGCTGCTCGAGCTGTTTGCGGTGGCTTTGAATCTGGGCGTTTGCCTTGGCCGCCTCCTCCAGCTGCTCACGCGCCTGCTCCATCTTGCGCTCATATTCCTGACGGTTCTGTTCAAGCCCCGATACGACGTCTTCAAACCGTGTTTTTTCGCTCGATACCAGCATCTTGGCGCGATCAATAATCGAGCCTTCCAGCCCCAAACGCTGCGAAATTGCAAACGCATTTGAGCGACCCGGCACGCCGATTAACAGCCTGTAGGTAGGACGAAGCGTTGCGACATCAAACTCGCAGCACGCATTCTCTACCCGGTCGGTTTCAAGGGCATACACCTTCAGCTCCGCATAATGCGTTGTGGCGGCAACCCTGCAGCCTGCCCACTTGAGATGATCAAGGATAGATGTGGCGAGCGCTGCACCCTCTACTGGGTCGGTGCCCGCACCCAGTTCATCCAGCAGAACCAACGTGCCCTCCCCTGCCTCGGCTAGGATAGACACAATATTGGTCATATGTGCGGAAAAGGTAGAAAGGCTTTGCTCAATGCTCTGCTCATCGCCAATGTCGGCAAGCACTCGATGAAACATCGAAACCGAGCTGCCTTCTGCACAGGGCAAAAGCAGCCCACACATCGCCATTAGCACAAAAAGCCCCGTTGTTTTAAGCGCAACCGTCTTTCCACCCGTGTTGGGACCCGTGATGACCAGTGTGTCAAACTCACTGCCTAAACGGATATCCGTAGGCACAACCTGCTCGCGGGCAATGAGGGGATGCCTTGCCTGACGCAATGCAATAACCCCGTCGGCGGTCAAATTCGGTCGAACGGCACGCATCTTATCCGCAAGGCGTGCTTTAGCAAAATACAAATCGATATCAAGAATACAATCGTAGCTTGACCCGGTATCCTCTGCGCAATCAGCGCACATCACGCTGAGTGCCGCAAGAATCCGCTCTATCTCGATTCGCTCCTTATTCTCTAATACCCTAATTTCGTTGTTTGCTTCCACAACCCCGATTGGCTCAATAAACAGCGTTGCGCCGCTAGACGACGTATCGTGAACCAAGCCCTTAATCTCGTTTTTATACTCGGCTTTAACGGGCAGAACAAACCGCCCGTCTCGCTGTGTAATGATGGTCTCCTGTAGGTATTTTTGGTGGGTTTGCGAGCGAACCATGCGGTCAAGCAGCTCCCTTGCCTTGGCGCCGGCCTGTTTTATCTTTCTGCGGATATCGGCAAGCTCGGGGCTTGCGTTATCCTCCATCTCCTCCTCCGAACGAATTGAAGAGAAGATGGTATCTTCCACCTGTTTATTCGGTACTAGCGATTCAAATAAAAAATCGAGTTTGGTAGAAACACCCTCACAATGCTTACGCCAGTCAAGCACACCACGCACCCCGCGCAGCACAGCACCGATGGTAAGCAGTTCCCCCATTGAAAGAACGCCGCCCGCCGCAGCGCGTCGCAGAAAGCTTTTGGGGTTATGAATGCCCGATAGTGCCGGCGCGCCAAAGCGATTGAGAAGCATATGTGCATCGCTTGCCTTGTCCAGTTCAAACGACACGGTGTTGTAATCGGTAGAGGGCTGTAACTCAAGCGCCATCCGGTATGTATCGGCGCACATGGTCTCTTCGCCTAGCAATACCAGTATCTTAGGCAGCTCAAGTGCCGCATAATGTTTTTTTATGTTTAACATATGGTTAGTCCTTTCCCTTTTTGCTCCATATATAGGAGCGTGCGTCACTGCAGCCAAGCACCAATTATCGCTTTGGCGGCAGTGATTTAATAAATTCCAATGTTTTAAAGCTATGCCCGATTCGGCACAGGGTATATGTTTCGATTACATAGGCAAGCAGCCCTAAGCTGGGCTGCGCAAGAGAGAAGGCAAACAACTTATCAAACTCACTGTAAATGATATACCGCATTGCAGTAAGTACAGACATCGGCAGTTCTATCACCTGTTCGGAAAACGGTGGCTTTGCACACGGCATGCACACCAGCTTTGCGCTGTTTATGTAAAAGCCCATTCGCTCAGCCTCAAAGCACCCGCAAACATCACACCCCACCAGATTAGGCATATACCCCGCCATGGATAACGCCCTAAGCTCAAACAACGCTTTAACCAGTATCGGTTCGCGGGAGTCCTTATCGAGAAAATGAAGGCAGTTTAGCAGCAGACGCAAAAAGCCCTCTGCCTCGTCTTCCTCAGGAGCAAGGCATTGGGCAAGCTCGCATAGATAACCCGCTAAGGCAAGCCGGTCAACATCGTTTCGAATACCATAAAACGCAGTGATTGGTTCTGCGCTGTCTACCGTATAATGGTCTTTTCCTTTATAAAGCTGAAAGTGCGAATACGCAAAGGTCTGAGTGGAAGCCATCAGCTTACTTTTCATCCGTTTTGAGCCATTGGCAAAAGCACTGACCACGCCTCTTTCTTTGGTGAGGATGGTCAGCACCCGGTCTGCTTCATCAACATCTCGTGCTCTTAGCACTACTCCCTCCGTAGATATCTGCATTGCGGGGTTCCTCACTTTCAGGCTGTCCCTGCCGGTCAAGGATATCTCGATAAAGGAGATACGCCTCAACGCTTCCAGTGTCTTCAAACATCTTCCACAAAGCTTCCCTGTCCACAATTCACCCTACCTTCTCGACTTTACAAGGCGCGAACATTCCCGCAGTCTTCGGGTTATCTGATACAACGAATTCTTGCGGGCACAGCATGGCGCCCAAAAGATGATGTATTAAGATTGTTGCCACCTATTAAAATTATATGTGAGGTAATGTGGACCATATCATGTGGTTGTTTACAAAACAATGCCGTAGTTCTTTGTGCAATTATTATAAAACGATGGCAGTTGAGCGGGTTCAGTTGTATCCAAACGACCGAACGAGACCGTCACGGTTGCGCCAATCGTCCTTAACCTTCACCCAGGTTTTCAGGTTTACCTTTATATCAAAGAATCGTTCCATGTCTTGTCTGGCTTCGGTTGCTACCTTTTTAAGCATTGCGCCGCCCTTGCCGATGATAATCCCCTTATGGGTTTCTCTCTCGCAATAAATGATGGCGTCGATATCAATCATGCTTGCGTCCTCACGCTCTTTCATCGATTCCAGCGCGACAGCGATGCCGTGCGGCACCTCCTCCGACAGGTTGCGTAAAAGCTTTTCTCGGATAATTTCGGCGGCAATAACGCGCTCGGGTTGATCGGTAACCGCATCGTCAGGGAAGAAATGCGGTCCTTCCTGCGCGTACACAGCCAGTTCTTTAAGCAAAACATCGACCCCCTCGCCTGTTCTGGCAGAAAGGGGTACCACGGCAGCAAAATCGTACAGTGTTCGGTACGTGTCAATGCGGGGGAAGATATCCTCCTTCTGTGCAAGGGTATCAATCTTATTTACCACAAGGATTGCAGGCATGTTTTGCGCGCGAAAGCTCGCAATCAAATCAAACTCCGCCTGCACCGGCTCGCCTTTGAAGTCGACTACCAGTACCGCGATATCCACATCCGCAACCGATTCTCCCACCTGCTTAACCATATACTCCCCCAGCTTGGTCTTGGGTTTGTGCAGACCCGGGGTATCAATAAACACGTACTGCGTTTCTTCCTTTGTCAATACTCCGGTTATGCGCGTGCGGGTAGTCTGTGGTTTTGCACTGACGATTGCAACCTTTTCCCCCACGATGCTGTTGAGCAACGACGATTTTCCGGCATTGGGCTTACCTACTATGGCAACAAACTCACTTTTTGTGTTGTTCATTACTTCCTCCATTTTTAAAGCTATATAGTTGATCTGCCTTTTTTGCCCACCCGCCAATCTTAAGGATAAACAGGCAAGCACAAAGAACAGACAACCCGAGTAACACGGCGCGTATTGGTGCGCCGATAAAATATGCAATAATTTCGCCAAACGTGTCGGGTTCCCAAAACAGCAAAACGCCAACAACTACCGCAAACATTGCCGTAACAAGAACGGCTCCCGCAGCAATATCCTTGGCAGCTTTTGCAAGGAGCGCGTACTCCTCGGTTACAAGATCAACCGCGGCCTCTATCGCCGTATTGAGCATCTCGGTACTAAGCACCAGACAGACGGTCATAACAAGCAGGATATACTCGCCGCGGGTAAACTCATAGAATGTTGAAAAATACAGAACATAAGCAGCAGCAACGATATGAATGCGCACATTACGCTCGTTCACAATACTGCTAAGAACTCCG
>JAEZQD010000067.1 GCA_023413185.1 Bacillota bacterium | reverse complement strand
TGATTACCAATACCGGCAGCGAGCCGCTTTGCTTTAAACCATATGTGGCGGTGCCGCTCTATGGACGCAGTGCCGACCATATTCGCGACCACCGCCATGTGACCTCGCTGCTGCAGCGTATGCGCGTGAGCCGATACGGTGTGGTGCTAAAGCCCACCATCGCGTTTGACGAGCAGGGGCACAAAATAAACCAAACCTGCTACGGGGTGATTGCCGCGGACGGCAGCGGCACACCACCCATCGCCTGCTGCCCCGTTGCCGAGTGGTTCTTGGGCGAGGGCGGCACCTACGACAACCCGGGTATGGTGGGCAGCGACCTGCCCATGCACGAAGGGGACACCGCGGAGGGCGGCGAGGGGATGGGTGCGCTACAATTCTCGGAGCAAATGCTTAAGCCCGGGCAGAGTGTGAGCTACATCTTTGCCATTGCCATAGCCGACACCTCGGCAAGCATCAGCACTCTGTGCGTCAAGTACCTAAGCGACGACGCGTTTACGCGGTATCTTGAACAGACCAAAAAGTTCTGGCAGCAGGAGCTGAACCTGCATTTTTACACGAATGACGAGCGGCTGAACAACTGGCTGCGCTGGGTGTCGCTCGAGCCTGCGCTGCGGCGCATCTGCGGTAACTCCTTTCTACCCCACCACGACTATGGGCGGGGCGGACGCGGGTGGCGAGACCTGTGGCAGGATTGTCTGGGGCTGCTTTTGATGGACACCCAAGGGGTGCGAGGCGTGCTGCTGGACAGCTTTGCAGGGGTGCGGTTTGACGGCACCAACGCAACCATCATCGGGCGCGCACAGGGCGAGTTTATTGCCGACCGCAACAGCATTACCCGCGTGTGGATGGATCACGCCGCGTGGCCGCTGCTTACCACCCGCCTGTACATCGACCAGACGGGCGACGTCAAATTTCTGCTGCAAGACCAGTGTTACTTTAAGGACTCTTTGACCTGCCGCTCGACCGACCGTGACAGCGAATGGTCACCCGAGCAAGGGAGTGTATTGCTGACCGAGCAGGGCGACGTGTACAGCGGCACGGTGCTTGAGCACCTGCTCATACAAAACCTTGCGTCGTTTTATTGGGTGGGCGAGCACAACATCTGCCGACTCGAGCATTCGGATTTTAACGACGGCATGGATATGGCGTATGACCGAGGCGAAAGCGTAACACTCACCTATCTATATTACGGAAACCTCACCTGCTTAATCGAGCTGTTAAACCAGCTAAAAGTGGTTGGCATTACCCATGTGACGCTGTCGCGGCATCTGCTTACGCTGCTTGACGACCTACAGCAGGATGATGCAAACTATTTTTCGTATGCATATAAAAAGGGCGTGTCGCTGCGCTTTCATCAGGCGAGCATGGGCAGGCTGACGGGCGGGCAGACCCACGTCGCGATAGACGACATCATTCAAAACCTCACCGCAAAGACGTTGTGGATGGCGCAGTTTTTGCGCAGGCAGGAATATATAACGGTGCGTGACGAGAACTCCTACTACAACAGCTACTACGACAACGACGGCAACATGGTGGACGGCGACCACAAAAACGGGGTGCGCATCTCGCTTGGCGGGCAGGCGTTTTCGCTGCTTTCGGGCGTTGCCACCGACGAGCAGGCGCACAGCATCATCGCATCGGTAGAGCGGTACCTATATGATGAGCAGGTGGGCGGCGTGCGCCAGAACACCGACTTTCACGAGCTGAAAACAAACCTTGGCAGAGCGTTTGCCTACGCCTATGGTCACAAGGAAAACGGGGCGATGTTATCGCATATGCACACGCTGTACACCTACGCGCTGTATGGGCGCGGGTTCGCGCGCGAGGCATACCGCCTGTGCGATGTGTTATACCGCCACTGCTGCGACTTTAAAACCGCGCGCATCTACCCGGGCGTGCCGGAGTATATTGCCCCAAGCGGTCGCGGCATGTACCACTACCTGACCGGTGCGGCAAGCTGGATGATGCTTACGGTACTCAACCAGATGTTTGGCGTGCGGGGGTATTTTGGGGATATGGTGATCGAGCCCAAGTTGCTGGGCAGGCAGTTTGACCAAAACGGACACGCCGGCGTGTGTACGGTGTTTGCGAACAGGGAGCTGCAGGTTATATTTGTGAATGAGCAAAAGAAGGACTACGGGCAGTACCGCATCGACCGCGTGGTACTGGGGGATGAGGAGCTTGCCTGCGATGCCTTTGGAAGCGGGGTTGTAATAGAACGCTGCGTACTTGACGCGCTGAGCGGCGCAAGGGTACACCGTATGACGGTCTATCTGCTGTAGCAGAGCACCCCGCGCGGTACAAAGGCGCAAACCAAGCGGCACCGAATCAATAGAAAAAAGCCATGCTTCACACAAAAATCGGTGTGGCATGGCTTTTGTTATTTCGTGTAACTATTCTTTGCTTGTTGCCGCAAGCACCGCCTGCAATACCAGGGTGATCACCACGGCTATGGGGAATATCACCCAAACGATGTGCCACAGACCGGTTGTAAAGCCCAGTATTAAAAACACCACGATTGCTAGTACCCACAGCGCGCTGCTAATTGCGTTGTACACGCGGCGTTCTTTGGGCATAGCCCAGGTATCCACATCATCGGGGTCTTTGTCCCGCTCTCTTTTCCATGCGGGCTTGGTCATGTTATAGTAGATGATCATCGCCGTGGCAAGCCCTGCGGTAAACAAGAACAGCCCGATACCGACGAGGTCGCCGCCAAGGCGCTCGCCAGTAAAAAAGGCGATGGGGCTTAGGATATAAAGGAAAACCGAGCTTGCAACCAGCAATGCCGAGCGGCGGCGGTCGCGCTCGGTCTCGACATGCTGCTCCTCTGCCTCTTTAACCAGCGACTGGCATAGCTCCGAAAGGTCGCCCACGCCCGCTATCACCTCGTTGTACGCTTCTTCGGGTGTTTTGCCGCGCGAAACAAGGTGGTCGTACTTGTCGGTAAGGTCACCGAACAGCGACTCCTTAATCTCGCTCGACTTTGCGTTTTTGGGTGCGTAGGAAAACGAGCGGTCGATAAAATGACGGATGTTTGTGTGCATGTTGTCCTGCCTTTCTTGCCTTGTGTCGCGTTGCGACCAGGCGCATAACATTGTAAATAAACAAATGCAAAAAGGAAAGCGCTAGATTAACCGATCTATCAGTTCTTTTGCGGTGTGCCACTCCTCGCGGCAGCGGGTAAGGTACCGCCTGCCTTCGGGGGTGATGGAGTAGTACCGACGGCGCGCGCCGATGGTTTCGTCTCCCCAGTACGGCGAGATATAGCCGCTTTGCTCCAGCCGCCGAAACGCGGAGTAGAGCGTCGCTTCCTTTAGTTCATACATCCCGTCCGTTTTTTCGCCGATGGACTGGTTGATGCGGTAGCCGTAGCTGTCCTGCTGCTCCAGGTGGCTTAGTATAATTGCCTCGGTGTGTCCGCGGAGGATATCCGACGTAATAGACATGTGCTCCCTCCTTTACAGTTACTATTATATGCACAGATACATCGCCTGTCAAGGTATATCAAATTAAACACTATATATTTATGCAAAATACCGCTTTGGTTTGCGAGAGTAAACTTAAAAAATAATACAGAACATATATTTGCATTCCCCATTGAAGAAGAATATGGTTTATGCTATAATCGTGAAACTGGAAAAATGGGAGGGAAACGCATGCGCGGATTTTGGGAGGTTGTAAAGCTTGAAGTCAAGCAGGACATCCAGTATCCCTTTGGGTTTATGATAAGCGTTATCATTCAGCCGATTATACTGCTGCTAAACATTGCGTTGTTTACCAGCCTGTACGGCTATAACGATGCGGACATCATCAAGGGCTACGAGATGGGGCAGATGATATGGTATTTTACCGCGACGCACTTTATCTGGGTGTTTGTCTATAATGCCACCGACTACCGCATCTCGCAGCGGGTGCTCTCGGGCGAGCTTGCGGTGGACCTGTTGCGCCCCATGCACATCTTTGTGTACGAGCTGGGCAACTCGGTGGGGCTGCGGCTGACCGCGCTGATTACCGAGCTGCTGCCGGGGCTTATCCTGTACTCGCTCATCTACTTTCCGTACTTTATGACGGTGGTGTCAATTCTGCGGTTTTGCTGTACGATTGTAATGGCGTTTGTGCTGATGTATACCATTAACTTTTTAGCGGGGTTGTTTGCGTTTATACTTAAAAGCAACGCGGCGGTGACGGGGCTAAAGTTCCTTGCCATGGGGCTGCTTGGCGGAAGCTATCTGCCTTTGGATTTTTACCCCGAAGGCGTACGGCGCGTGCTTTCGTTTTTACCCTTTGAGTACATATTCTACTGGCCGATTCAGTTTTTATTAAACACCGCGCAGTCCGCACAGCCGGGGGTGTTTGTGCGCACACTGGTCGTTCAGGCGGTGTGGTGCATTGCGCTGGTTGCGCTGTGTTCCCTTGCCTGGAGGCGGGCGTCACGCCACTTCTGTGCCGTGGGGTAACGGTAATATTCGGGCGCTAAGCGCCGGAAAGGACAAGGGTTTTTGCAATGAAGATAGGCAAGACCATAGAACTGTTTGCGTGGTACGCGCGCATAAGGCTGCAGCGCAACATGAGCTACCGTGCGGACTTTATTGTTGGGCTGATTATCTCGGTATGCAACGCGGCGGTGGGACCGCTGTTTCAGTTTTTGCTGTTTACCAACACCAAGGGCTACCCGGGCTGGTCGCTTTATCAGGTGATGCTGTTTCAAGGAATGCTTCTTTTGTTTACGGGTATTCGCGGCATGCTGTTTGGCAATGTGTTTGGGAATGTAAGCACCATGGTTTGGCGCGGAGATTTTGACCGGCTGCTGGTTCTGCCGCAGCGCCCGATTAAGCTGCTGCTGTGCTCCGGCTTTGATGCAGGCAGCATCGGGGTGCTGCTGAGCGGCATTGTTTTGCTGGGTTACTCGGCCAGTGTACTTGAGATTGTGGTCACCCCCATTCGTTTGGTGCTGGTTGCGCTGGGCATTACCTGCGGGCTGATGCTGTACTGCGCGTTTTTGGTGGGGTACTGCATCCTGCTTGTTATGGTGACGAGAAACAGCAGGGTGGAAGAGGTTATTATGGCAATGTTCAATTTTGCGGGCTATCCGTCGCAGATATTCCCCAAGGCGATCGGCACGGTGCTCAGTACGGTGCTGCCGTTTTTGGTTGTGGCGTACTTTCCGTCGCAGGTGCTGCTGGGTCGGGCGGATACCACCGTGGTACCGGGCATGTTTGTGTGCTTCTTTGCGCTGGCGGCTACCCTGCTGATATGGGAGCGCATGCTAAAACGGTACACGAGCGTGGGCGGGTAATAAAAACCACGCACGCAGGGTATGCGGGCAAGTTGTGCACGAACACACAATAATTGGAAACGAATCTGCACGCAGTCATTTCCCGGGGAATACGCCCGACCGCCGCATACTGTGGCGACAAACGCACGGTTTATTCTGCGTATTTCGGGCGTTTCGGGGGTTTGGATGCCGCCCGAGTGGGGCGGACTTCTGCAGCGTATTGCGGCAGGAAATGTAACAGATTGAGAGGATTGGTTTTACATATGCCAAACGATAATATTATTGAGGTAAGCCACCTGTGCAGAACCTTTAAGGTGCCAAAACGCGACAAGACGGGGGTGCTGTCGTCGGTGAAGTCCCTGTTTCACCGCGAGTATGTCATGGTAAACGCCGTGAGCGAGGTGTCCTTTTCGGTGAAGAAGGGTGAAATTCGCGGGCTGATTGGTCCCAACGGAGCGGGCAAGAGTACCACCATCAAGATTCTTTCCGGCATTCTGTACCCGTCGTCGGGCGAGGTGTCGGTAATGGGCTACAAGCCGTGGCTGGAGCGCAAGGAATACGTCAAGCACATCGGCGTGCTGTTCGGGCAGCGCTCTCAGCTTGAATGGGATCTGCCGCCCATCGATTCGTTCTACCTGCGCAAAAAGCTGTATGACATCCCCGACGAGGTGTACAAGCGCAACATCGACTACTTTCGCGACCTGCTGGACCTCGGCGGCATTATCACAAAGCCGGTGCGGCAGCTTTCGCTGGGCGAGCGGATGAAGTGCGAATTTGTGTGCGCCGTGCTGCATGAGCCGCCGCTCGTTTTTTTGGATGAGCCGACCATCGGGCTTGACGTGGTGAGCAAGGAGACGGTGCGTAACTTTATATCGTCCATCAACCGCGATAAGGGCACGACGTTTATCCTGACCACCCACGACCTAAGCGACATCGAAAACCTGTGTGAGAACATAACCGTCATCAACAACGGCACCATTGTGTTTGACAACGGAATAGATAAGCTAAAGGAATACCTGCCCGCTCGCAGGGTGATTAAGGTGCAGTTTGACGAGCCGGTGGACCACGACGCGGTCGCGCCGTTTCACCCCATCTCGTTTGACCGTGTGAAGGCGGAGTTTGAGGTGGATATGCAAAACGGGGATGTAAAGACCGCCGTGTGCAACATCCTGCAAAGCCTGCCGGTGGCGGACGTAAGCATCGAGGGCGCAAACATCGAGGAGGTTATCCGTCATATCTACGCAGGGTGACAACATCACCGCACAAGGGCAAACAACTTTGATATACTGATTGCGGCAGGTTAAACCGCTGCCATAGGGTAACCCTAACAGCACCAGCGGTTTTTGCCGCGGTGCTGTTTTATATTTAAGTTTAGAAGGGCGGATTGTATTGTGAAACAAGAGATTTATCTTGCAGGTGGCTGTTTTTGGGGACTGGAGCAGTACCTTAAAAATCTGCCCGGTGTATTGCAAACCGAGGTAGGCTACGCAAACGGCGACACCGAGAACCCAAGCTACGAGCAGGTATGCCGAGAGAATACCGGGCACGCCGAAACGGTGCGCGTGGTGTACGACGAGGACAGCATCAGTCTGCCCTTTTTGCTCGAGCGCTATTTTGGGGTAATCGACCCGACCAGCTTAAACCGCCAAGGGGGCGATGTGGGCAGCCAGTACCGCACCGGCATCTACTATACCGCGGAGCAGGACAGGCAGACGGCGCAGGAGGCACTGGACGGGCTGCAGCAAAAGCACAAAAAGCGCGTTGCCGTGGAGCTTTGCCCCTTAGCAAACTACTACCCCGCCGAGGAGTACCACCAGAACTATCTGGAGAAAAACCCAAGCGGCTACTGCCATATCCCGCGCGCGCGGTTTGGCGAGGCTAAGGCGGCACACGACCCAACCAAACGGTATGCGCGCCGCTCTGACAACGAGCTTAAGGCGGAGCTGACCGCCGAGCAGTATGCCGTGACGCGGCAAAACGCCACCGAGCCGCCCTTTACGGGCGCATATTATGCCGAGCACCGGAAGGGCATCTATGTGGACATCACTACAGGCGAGCCGCTGTTTGCGTCGAGCGAAAAGTTTGATTCGGGCTGCGGTTGGCCGAGCTTTGCCCGACCCATCCCCGGGGCGTCGGTGGTGGAGAAGACCGACACCACCCACGGCATGGTGCGAACCGAGGTGCGCAGCGGTATTGGCGACGCGCATCTCGGGCATGTGTTTGAGGACGGACCCGAGGAGCTGGGAGGGCTGCGCTACTGCATTAACAGCGCGTCGCTGCGGTTTATCCCCAAAGAGGAGATGGAAGCCGAGGGCTACGGGCACCTGCTTGCGCTTGCCGAATAAAAAACCCCATCGACTGGAAAAGCCGATGGGGTTGGATTGATGGCGTTTGGTC
>JAEZQD010000111.1 GCA_023413185.1 Bacillota bacterium | reverse complement strand
AACCGCACAAAAAACCGTGCGGCGCCCACAAATGTGGGCGGTTTGTGGAGTCTATCGTCAATAAACACGCCATCCGGCGTGCGGCAGGTACCTGCCGCTTGAAAACAGGGACTGTTTTCAAGTTTATCGACTATAATATAATGCATCCAACAACGATTGTCAAACCATAACACAAGCAAAAGCGGCGGACAACCCTGCCCGCCGCTGATTAACGACAAATGCTATTGCTTTGTTCCGGTAATGGTAAAGCTATAGCTGACCATATCGCTTGAATAATCTGAGCCGCCCGAAAAAACAATCGCTCCGTCCTCTCGCGAGAAGGTGAGTTTAACCGTTCCCCCAGCCACCTGCCCGTTCGGGGTCATGGTCATAACCTCCGATTCGTATACGCCCGAATAGGTGACGTCAGCCGCGGAGCCATATTCGGCAGTCAAACCCGCATCGCTGCTGTGGATGGTGATAAGCGCGGTGTTTTCCCCCGTTTTTTCTATCGTCAGCGCGCCGGGGTACTCGCCGTTATAATCGTAGCCGAGGTAGCTGTCAAGGTAATCGCCCATCCCCTCAATGCCCTGCATCTGCTCCGCAAGACCGTCAAGGTACGGCATATCGAAGCCGCCCACGGTGGTTACCGTGTCCCATGTGCCCACAAGCTCGTCAAGGGTAATACCCTGCGGGGAGAGTATTACCGTCGTTTTTGGCAGCTCCACCTCAAACGGCACGGTTAAAATAGGACTATCCACCCCCGGGATATCCCCGGGCGCATAAAGCTCTATACGGTCGGGCGACCCGCATTGCAGGTGCCCAAGCAGCGTAAAGAAGGTGCTGATGCTGCCGTCCTTGCCAAGCTTTCCCGTCCAATACTTAGGGTCGGCGTCCCCGGCAAGGGGCGCAAATCGCACCGTATAGCCCGCGTACTGAGACTTCTGGTCCTTTTCAAGCTTTTCTGTAACGATAATGTCCACCCGCTGGTTTAAAAACCGCTTTAAGCTGTCCAGTCGTTTGTTGTACTCCTCGTTAATCTGCTGTACCACGTAGTTGCGAAGAGACGTAAACACGGGGTACAGGCGGTCAATCAGGTCGTGCTTATAGTTTCTGGTCAGCAGCGTGATGTCGGTGGGGCTTGGCCACGACAGGTTGCTGTAGCCCGCAACGCCCGCAATTTCGTCAAGATTAGGGTAATTCCAAAACGCGTCGCAGTAGCTGTCTATCGCTTCATCCATCAGTTCCTTTGCGCGGTTTGGGTCGTTGCGGTTCTGGTCATAGATATCGATAAAGATGCTGCGCCACTCTTTTAAGGATCGGGCATTCTCGTTTTCGTTGTAGTAGCGGTATACGCGGTCGATATTTTCAAGCTTTGTCTGCACCGCCGCCTTGGCAAAGCTGGTAAGCGAGTAGTCGATGACATATACCCCTACAAACGCAAGCTGCATTGCCGCGGTACCCGCCAGACTAACCCCCGAGAAGATGATGTTCCGTGTTAGATTGGTGGCGGTTTCGCGGTCTTCCTTGCCGGTGTAGATATCGCTTGCCAGCTGCACCACCGCAAGCGCAACGCCGGCATGGGTGGAGAGTTGGTTAAACTGCTGCCGCAGCGCGGAGCCGTATGCGCCGCCCAACGTTGTGGTCGTCAGGTAGGCGGAAGAAATACCCGAAATGCTGTTTGCAATCTCCAACCCCGCTTCAAACGCCGAGGGTCCGGGGGAGCCGGTTTGCGTATACTCCTCGAGTATTGCTTTTGCAAGCTCGGGCGGTATGGTCTGTGCGGAGCGGTACACATGGGTAATGTAGGCCGCGCGCGACTTCTCGTTGTCCACCTCAAACACACCGTAGGTGGAAAGATGGGTGGTAAAGATGCGCACCGTGTTGTTTTGCGCATCCACCTCATAGGGCACGCTCTCCCACTCGGCAGTCTGCTCGTTGTAGTAGCGCGCGCCCACGCTGTCCTGATCATAGGCGGAAGAATAGGGTAGGGTAATGGTCACCACGTCGTCAAACGTACTTTTGCCCGAAAGGGTAAAGTCATACGCCGCAACGCGCACCCCGCTTTGCTTATCCTCCTTAACAGGCAGTGTCTTGCACGAAACCTCCTGCTCGCCGTCGATGTTAAAGATGCCAAAATCAATCACCGCACCGTCAAAGGACGCAGCTGGCTGTTCCTCCGTCACCTTGGCGGTCTGCGCACGCACCTTGTAGTCCTTTTCGGTTGGTATCAGCGCGGCGTCACCCGCCTGCGCCGCAACCATGCCGGATTGAATTCCGGGGCTAAGTGCGGTAGCCACCCAAACGGACATTAACACAACAGCCAGTCCACACGCAATAGAGGTGATAACAACTGCCTTTTTCCCCTTATTCGCCCCCCCGGCCCGTTGATTGGGCGGCGGTACGGGGCGTACAGACGGGGTAGGGGCATATGCGGCGGGTAAAAGAGAATAGCCGCAGGCGCTGCAAAACGCAGCCGAGCCGGTTTGCCCCGCGCCGCAGTGCGGGCACATGGGCTTGCTGGTCGGTGCGCCGCAACCGGCGCAAAAGCGCTCGGACGCATTTGTTTGGGTACCGCAATGCTTGCAAAATGCCACTGTATCCACCTCCTCAACTCCGTATATAAACCGCAACATCGGGTTTGCACCGCGCGCGGATGTAATCCAGAACAAAGTTCAGTTGCCCGGGCGGGGTATAAATGATGTTTCGGGTCAGGTCTGACGCGCGCAGCCGTATTACCCCGCTTTTTTGCCAAACCGTAATGCTTAATACATCCTTGTATCGGGTTCTCATGGTTTTGCGAACGGCAGCCAGCACATTTGCGCCAACCACCGTGGGGTTACTGGCCGCCGCACCCGCCGCAATACCAAGCAGCGACAAAAGCTGCTGTCTGGTTTGGTTTTTTGCGGGCAGAATGTGGTCAATCTCATCCTCTTTCATCTCAAACAGGATGGCACATTTCGCTCCCATCACCGGGAGGTACACCGCATAATAACCGAGTATGGTCAGCCCCGTAAGGATAGCCGCCAGCAACAGGTAAAGCCGTACCATTGCCCCCAGGCTTTCGAGCAACATGCCGTCGATAGCCTGAATAACCGCCAGCGCAAAGATGGGCACAAAGGCCGAAAACAGCATAATCTTCCATACCGTCAGCGGTATGCGAAGGTCTAACAGTAGGTTGATCTCCGACACCCATCGGTATGTGCCGTTACTGGGAACAAGCTTTCGTCCTGTCGCATCTGTTCTGCTCATGCGGCTTCTCCTTATACAATTTGAATTGGTGCTACTGCTTGAGCATGGTCATAACGACCTTTGCCTGATACTCTTCGTCGCCGAAATACGCTTCCCCCGACCCAACCAACGACCCGCCTTGCGGCGTAATGGGCATAAAAAGGTATACGGCCTGTTCGTACGGAAGCATCATTGACAGCCCGCCGTTTTCAAACGTAGCCGTGAGCGTCTCGGTTTCTCCGCTAAACTCGGCGGCATCAACGGCAACGCCATCCTGTCTGCCCTCCAAAGGATGCAGGATTAGGTCTGCCGTTACACTGTCTATCGGCACAACCTCAATATCCATACGAACCCAAACCACCTCGGTTTCCTGTCCGGCAGAAAGGTCATACAGCGTCATCTCAGACTGCCACCAGCCCGCCATATTCGACAGGGTGGGGTCTAAGATAACCTCGCTTTGGGGCTGCTGGCTTACCGCGGGTAGATCCTGCTGCACTGCCGGCGTATGAACAAGCACACCGTCCCCCGCTTTTGGCTGCGATTTATCCCGTAAGCCGACAATCAGCACCACCGCAAGGACTGCCAGTATAATCACCGTTGCGCCGATAATCGCGGCAAGGATGATAGGCGTGTTGTCTTTTTTCACAGCGGGTGCCGCATACGTGGGCGCAGGGCGATACGCAGGCGGCGGGGCATATGCGGTCATGGGCGGGGGTTGCGGTTTTGCAGCCGGCGGCTGCACCGCTTCGGGCTGCACAGCAGGGGACGGGGTTATCACAACCTCTTTGCCGCATTCGCCGCAGAAGCGCATTGCTTCGTTGATCTGTGCTCCGCACCGCGAGCAGAAGTATTTCTGCATGCGTATTCCTCCTTTGAATGTTTGGCTCAGCTCTTATAGCTGCTTTCTTTGCCCGCAGCTTACACAGAAGTTGCCGTCGTTATGGGTGCCGCAGCCGCACAGCCATCCCGACACCGGGGGGACGGGCGAAGTAGGTTGCGGTGCAGGCGCGGGGGCAGGCTGCGGCACAGGCTGGGGGATGGGTGCAGACATCGGTGACGCAACAGGCTGGGGAACCGGTGCGTGCATGGGCTGCACAGCGGTCGGTTTAGTAGCCGGTACGGGTTTAGGGGTGGGCGCAGCGCCCGTTGCAAGGTCAACCAGCTTTGAAACAAGCGGGATACCTGCATCCTTGTTATTCAATACGCGAACCAGTGCGAGGATGGAAGCGGCGATTAGAAGTATGTACAGCGCGCTTTGCAGCACAACCTGCGTGCCCGATGTAAACTGCTGCAGGCGGTAAAAATCAAGCCAGCCGAACACACCGCTCAATGCGCCAAAGCCGCCGCTGATTATCAGGTCGATGACATAGTACGAAACGGTCAGCACAAACGCATAAAGGGACTGGCGGGTCAGCCAGTCGTCTTTTTCGGCAAGCAGGGCATACGCCAAGATAAGCACAACCAGAGTAGGCATCTTCAGGATACCGAACACGAGCGCAGCGGCGGCTACTATGCCAAGCGTCACCCCGTATTTCCCTTTTTTCGTCATTGTATTTGTCCCCTTTCCGTCTTTCCCGCAGTATAACTGTGCGGTTTTGTCAATAGTGTACCATATCAAATCCGCGTGTTTTGCCGTTTCATTGGTACGCGTTTAGATAAACCCCTGCTTGTTGCTGGAGAAACGAATATTAATCAGTCCGCCGCCCGCGACCGAGTAACGCAGCCGCTGCCCGAACAGACCCTGCAAAACGCCCTTGATGTTGCCGTTGGAATCGGTGTAGCGGTGTGAGAACTTAAGCTTTCCCGTATCGGTGTAAATTGACATCGTACCTCCCACACGGGTATCGTCAGAGTCCGCACTGCTGTTAAAGGTGTCAAACGAACACTTTGATACCTGCATGTAGTACACGGCAAAGTTCTCCGCCGCCTGACGCAGTACATCCTCACGGGTCAGGCTGTAATACCGCTCGCCGTAGCTGCTCCACATGCTCATCATCGCCGCACTGCTCTGAAAAAAGCCCTTGCCCTCTGCCTTTAGCTGTGCGCGTAACCGCTCGGTCTCTGCATTTTGCAGCTCCTTTGTCAGGTGAGCAAACACAACACAATCGGGGTAAAAAACCAAATAGCCTTGTTTTGAAAGAAGTCCGTCCTTTTTTGCGGCAGACAGCACCATATAGACTGGTTGCGCGTGCTGCGCAGGTGCCGGTACCGGCTGCGACGACGAGACTGCCTGTGACGCGGTAGTAGGCACAAAAGCGGCCACCGATTTGCCGCATTGGGTGCAAAACCGATCACCGCTGTTAAGCGCACAACCGCAGGTACTGCAAAATGGCATATCCTTGTTCCCCCTAACAATCACTTTGTGCATTATAAACTGGGCTTACTGGGGTTTGAATACCAGCTGCGAATCAAATACAAGCGAAAGGGTATTCATAACCATATCCAGGCTGCATTTGCTGTCCAGCCGGCCTACAAACACCTCATCGCATGTAACAATCTCAATCTCCCGATCTCCGGAGTGGACCATGATGCTTTGCAACCGCTCCCGCGGTATACGAATTCTTCTTCCGCCTTCCTGCGGTTCAAGGTGGATTTGGCTGTTGCTAATCGTGATGAAATACAGCTCCGCGCGAAAAAAGCCGGTGGTAAGCAAGAAACGAAAGCTAACCAGCGCATCCATTCACTCAGCATCCTTTTTTATTGACGTTTTGTAATCCGACAATTTTGCGCACGGGGTGCTTGATTATTGTACAAAACCGCACAGCGTTTTAGCGTGTTACTGTGTGTTGTATAATTTTATTGTATAACCGATGAAGATAATTACAATGTCTGAGACATTTTTGTCAATGACAGTGGACAGTCATCATTTATTGACAAAGGTGTTGAAAAATCCAACCGCTTTGGTTATAATTTACTTATCCTATTTTGAAACACAGCGCATACAGTAATTACTCCAACACCGCCGCCCGCGAAACAGTTGCTCCGGCGTTGGCAACAGGGGAATGAATGATGGAATTTAGTAAAAAATTGAGCGCCGTAATGGATGCGCTCGCTATCTCAAACAGCCGCCTTGCAATGGCGCTTTCGGTTGACACCTCGTTAGTCAGTCGCTGGCGCAACGGCTCGCGCACTCCGGGTAAAAAAAGCAATCACATCGTCTCGATTGCACGCTATCTTTGCTCTGTGGCAAAGATGGAGTATCAGCGTGCGGCGTTGTGCGAGACGATGGGGCTTCGTCACCAAGACCACCAACCCGAGGGCTCCGCACTCGTGCGAGAGGTTACCCAGTGGCTTAGCCACAAGGATGGCACCGGCGCGGTGGATAATTTTTTAAGTGAGCTTGCGTTGTTTCGCGTTAACACCGCCCCGCAGCATTCAGATTTTGCGCTGCCTATTATACCCGTGTCCGAAAAGCCCGATCTCATCCCGGTACAGGTTTTGTTCGGTGTGCATGGCAAACGGGAAGCCTGCATCAACTTTCTGCTGCGGATTATTGCCCATCCCGCCCCCTGTAAGATGCTGTTGTACAGTGATGAGGAGATGGATTGGATCTTTGAGGACCGCGCCTTCTATCAGCGCTTTAGCGGGCTGATGGTCATGGCAATCAAAAAAGGCTGCGAGATTACGATTATCCATACCCTTAACCGCGATATTGTGGAGATGCTTTCCTCCATCGAGATGTGGATACCGCTTTACATGACAGGCTGCATCGCGCCATACTATTACCCGAAGTACTTCAAGTCGATCTTTACCCGTACCATGTTCATTGCCTCCGGCGTTACAGCGATGACCTGTGAGACGATCAATGTCAATTCGGACGGCGGTGCGAACCTGTTGACAGCGGACCCAAAGATGCTAAAGGAGCTGGAGGAACGGTTTAACTCTTTTTTAAGTGTTTGCCGACCGCTGATGCGCATCATCACCCCCCGCAACCTGCTTCAGTCGCTGGAGACACTCGATGAGTTTAACGCCCAGCCCGGCAATACGGTTTACCGCTCCCGGCGGTTATCGCCCGGCACGATGCCGCCCGAGCTGTACCATCAGATTGCGACACGCGCAAACCTTGCGACCGAGCAGATAGAGCAGCTTATTCAAATGCAAAAGTCCCATTCCGAACGCTTTTTATCTGGGTTGGAGCGACATACCCACACCGAATATATCTGTCTGCCCAATGTAGAGCAGATCGTGTCGGGGCAGATTCCCGCGCCTTATTTTGGGCTTATGGGCGTACCCGAAAGCTATTACAACGCCTTGGAATACGCGCAACATCTGCGGCATATCGTCAAACTCATCGAAACGAAAATGGGGTACAGTCTATACCTAATTGCGGACTGCGAGCATGGAATTACCCTGCAAGCCAAAGAGGATGTCGGCGCACTTGTGATAAAAAGCAAGATGCAAAACGCCATCTTTGCGTTTAACCAACCGCAGATGTCGGCGGCATTCTACGCCCATATTGAAGAGGAGAGGGAGACCATTGCCCGAGGGCAATGGTCTCGCCGCTACGTGGTTGAAACGCTTTGCGCGTTGATAGATGAGCTAAAAAAGCACGGCTAATACAAAAAAAGCATCCGCACGGTTACACCGTGCGGATGCCCTTATCTATGTTTTTTGCAAATATGTTTGCGACTTAGCCCTTAGATACAATCGCCATCGTGTCACGTGCGATGGTCAGCTCCTCGTTGGTGGGAACAATCCAGACGCGTACACGCGCATCGTCGGCGCTGATGTCATGTTCCTTGCCATTACAGTCCACGTTCTTGTCGGCGTTGAGCTTCAGGCCTAAGAACTCCATGTTTTCGCAAACCTCTTTACGTAAATCAATAGAGTTTTCGCCGATGCCGCCGGTAAACGCCACTGCGTCCAGCCCGCCCATTGCAGCGGCATACGCGCCGATGTATTTCTTTATCTGGTAGCGAACCATGGTCAGCGCAAGCTGTGCGCGCTTGTTGCCACTTAATGCAGCCGCGCGCATATCGCGGTCGTCGCTGGTCACGCCCGAGATGCCAAGGTAACCCGACTGCTTGTTAAGCAGGTCGCTGAGCTGCTTGCCCGAAAGATTCTCCTTCTCCGCAATAAAGGTGACGACCGAAGGGTCCAGCGAGCCGGAACGGGTACCCATGACGATACCGCCCAGCGGGGTGAAGCCCATGCTGGTATCAACCGACCTGCCGCCGTCAACCGCGGTGATGGAGGAGCCGTTGCCGATATGGCAGGTAATAATCTTCAGGTCTTTGGGGTCCTTACCCAAAAGCTTTGCAAGGCGTGCGCTCACATAGCGGTGCGAGGTGCCATGAAAGCCGTAGCGTCTGATATGGTACTTTTCGTAATATTCATACGGCACACCAAACATGTATGCCTTTTCGGGCATGGTTTGGTGGAATGCGGTGTCGAACACCACTACCTGGGGAATGTCTTTGCCCAGAACCTTTTGGCAGGCACGGATGGCGAGAACATGCGCGGGGTTATGCAGCGGCGCAAGGTCTGCTATCTCCTCAATGGTGTCTACCACGCTGTCGGTAACAAGCACCGACTCGGTAAACCGCTCGGCGCCCTGAACGATGCGGTGCCCCACCGCAGAAACATCCTTCATGTTTTCAATAACCTTGCCCTCTCCGCTCGTAAGAACCTCAGTCAGCTTCATAAACGCCTCTGAGTGAGTGGGGAAGTCAACCTGCTCGGCAATCACCCTGCCGTCAGCTGTTTTGTGGGTAATAAACCCGTCAACGCCAATCTTCTCAC
>JAEZQD010000104.1 GCA_023413185.1 Bacillota bacterium | reverse complement strand
ACTCCAGTTCTCCAAACAGGTCGCAGCCGGACGCGATGGTTGCGGATATTTTATTCTGTACGTTCTCAATGCGGTAACTGCTTGCAATGGAAGCCTCAAACGCCGTAACCTCTGCGGGCAGACTGTTTATCTGTTTCGTATCCTCCAACCGGGGTGCACAACCAAATAACACAAACAAACAGATAACAACCATTAACAATATAGAATATGAAGAAGTACTACTATGGCAATAATGCATGTTCATGATTTTGATTACCTGACCTTACTGATATACCTTCATAAGAGCACACGCTTTTGTATTGAAAACTCCCCCAGGGGTTTCTGTAATAAGAATACAATCATGGGTGGAATATCTTGGATTGTACGAAAAACCGTCTGTTCTTCCAGTATAGCTTAGAAGATAAGTGTATTTATACCCCATTACCTCTCCAATATACCGTGACCCCGCACGTTCCATTGTACAATAGTATGTATATGTGGCGTCTGGTGATGCAGCATAACATAATACAGAAAGCAATAAAATCAGTGCAAAAACAAAACACTCTTTCTGACTATTTTCATCTTAATTATCCTCCGTTCTAATGATTTGTAATAAATTATCATAATTGTATTGTGTTTGTTTGTTTTTGTCAATCTTTTTCAAGTTGTTGGTGTCATAACATATAACTATGGTAACGCAATATCATTTTTGTGCCCTCCACCCTGCCCAATCCACCTTTGCTTTTCGTGATTAAAGCAATCTACGCGTTTAAACATTTTCTCATCGACCATTGTACTCGGTTATGCTATACTTTTGTGGCGGGCTTCATGCCCGCCACATCTATTTACTCCGTAACGATTCGAGGTTTTACCATGACTTACAACGACGCACTCTCCTACATCCATTCGTTCCGCCGCTTTGGCAAAAAGGCGGGGCTTTCAAAAATTACCCGCCTGCTCGAGCTGCTGGGTGACCCGCAGAAGAAGCTAACGTTCGTGCATGTGGCAGGCACCAACGGCAAGGGCTCGGTGGTGTCGATGACCGCATCGGTACTGCGGCAGGCGGGTTACAAGACGGGGCTGTTTATCTCGCCCTTTGTGGTAGACTTCACCGAGCGCATGCAGATAAACGGCGCGTACATCCCGCCGGCGGAGCTTGCGCGGGTGACCGCCGTGGTCAAACAGCAGGTGGATATCGTAACCGCAGAGCTGGACGCGCCCAGCGAGTTTGAGGTGGTAACCGCCGTCGCGCTGTATTGGTTTTGCGAGCAAAACTGCGACATCGTGTGTCTGGAGGTGGGCATCGGCGGGCGGTTTGACCCCACCAACGTGATCAACACCCCCGCCGTGGCGGTGATTGCAAACATCGGTCTGGACCACACCGCCATCCTCGGCGACACACTAGAGCAGATTGCGTTTGAAAAGGCGGGTATTATCAAGCCCCGCGGCACGGTGGTGTGCTACCCTACCCTGCCCCCCGAGGTGATGGGCGTTCTATTCGAGCGCGCCGCCGCGCAAAACGCCCGGGTGGTGCAGGGCAACCGCAGTGCCGCGCGCGTGGTGCGCGACGAGGTGTTTGCCACCGTGGTGGAGTACGCGGGGCTTACGTTTACCCTGCCGCTTGCGGGCGCACATCAGATCAGTAACCTCATCTGCGCGGTTCATGCGGTTCTTGTACTGCGGCAGACAGGCTTTGCGGTATCGGACGCCGCGCTGGTTATGGGCATCGCAACTACCCGCATCCCCGCCCGCATGGAGGTGTTTGCGGGCAGCCCCACCGTGGTGCTGGACGGCGCCCACAACCCCCAGGGTGCCGAGACGGCGGCGGCGGTGGCAAGCCGCGTGGGCACAAGACGGGTGCTGTTGTACAGCTCCCTTGCCGAGAAGGACTACCGCGCCGCGCTTACCCGCCTTGCGCCGGTCTTTGACGAGATTATCGTAACAAGAACACAGGCGGTCAACGCACAGGACGAGACGGTGCTGTGTGAGCTTGCGCGCGGGCAAGGCATTCCCTGCACCGTGTGCGGGGAGCTTACGCAGGCACTTTCGCTTGCCAAACAGCGCGCGGGGAAGGACGGCACGGTGTTTGTATGCGGCTCTTTGTTCCTTGCAAGCGAGGTTCGACCCCTTTTGCTAAAAGAGGCGCACAGCTAAGCCTTTTTCGCGCAAATACGCCGCGCGGTTTCGCGCATTATTTTGATGATAATCCCTTATCCTATTTGGGTAAGGGGTTATTTTTTTGCGGTTTACTCAACAATTCAGTTTCGGTTGATATTACCCCGCATGCTAGTCGTGCGGTTGCGCACGACCTTCGTGCGGATTTGTTGCAGCCCGTGCTGGGTAATCGCCCAAATGGCGTAAGACAGGTCCTGTTATCAGGTTTATTGACTTTGCCCCAAAGACGGACAAGCCCGCACGCTTCCATACAGCGGACTACAAGACGAAAGGAAGTCGGTTTTACTATGCCGGTATACATCACGTTTGAGGAACAGACCATGACGGCGAAGATTGTGGGCGATATCGACCACCACTCCGCCAAGGAGATCCGCGAGGACATCGACACCGCGCTGTTTGACCACAAGCCCAAGGTGTTGTACTTAGATTACCGCGACGTCGCGTTTATGGATAGCTCGGGCATCGGGCTTATCATGGGCAGATACAAGCAGATGCAGCTTCTTGACGGCGAGCTGCGGGTGGTTAACGTCTCGGCGCAGCTGAAAAAGGTGATGCGCGTTGCGGGGCTTGACCGCCTTGCCGTCATAGAAAACGGCAGCAAAAAAACCTAGGTTGGACGACTTGCCATTCTAACTTTTTTGAAGGGACAGAAAAAACTATGAAAAGCATCAACGAGATGAGCCTGGTTTTTCAAAGCAAAAGCTCCAACGAGTCGTTTGCGCGGGTGACGGTCGCCGCATTTTTTGCGCAGCTTGACCCGACGGTGGAGGAGCTGACCGACGTAAAGACCGCCGTATCCGAGGCGGTTACCAACTGCATCATCCACGCCTACCGTGACCGCATCGGTCTTGTGTACATAAACGCCAAAATATTCCCCGACGGAAGAATCCGCATTCGCATCCGCGACAAGGGGTGCGGCATTCCGGACATTAAGCAGGCAATGGAACCAATGTTCACAACCTGTACCGCCTCCGAGCGCGCGGGTCTGGGCTTTGCCGTCATGCAGTCGTTTATGGACAAGGTGTCGGTTGTGTCTACCTTAAGCAAGGGCACAACGGTGACACTCACAAAGACTATAAAAACCAGAGGCACGATGGATGACTGAGGCTACGCTGAAAAGCAGAGACGAGGTTGTGGAGAGCAACCTTGGTCTTGTGCATTCCTGCGCGCACCGCTTTAAGGGGCGTGGAATAGAATACGACGACCTGTTTCAGGCAGGCTGTATGGGGCTGATTAAGGCGGCTGACGCGTTTGACCATTCGCGCGGGGTACGCTTTTCTACCTATGCCGTTCCGGTGATACTGGGCGAGATGCGCAGGCTGTTTCGCGACGGCGGCACCGTTAAGGTCAGCCGCACGCTAAAGGAGCTGTCGCTTCGCGTTGCGCGCGAGCGCGAGCGCATTGCGCAAAATACAGGACGCGAGCCGACGGTGAGCGAGCTGGCCGGAGTGATGGACCTTGACCCTGCCGAGATTAGTGAGGCGCTGGGTGCTGCTTTGCCCCCCGTGTCGCTGACCGAGGCGGAGGAGGACGGCGGCGGGCAGTACGACATCCCCGTGGTATCCCACGAGGAGGAGCTTGCCGATATCCTGTCGCTCAAGGTGGTGGTATCCTCCCTTGCACCGCAGGACCGCAGGCTGATTGTGCTGCGCTATTTTTTAAACAAGACGCAGACGCAGACGGCGGATGCGCTTGGTATGACGCAGGTGCAGGTATCGCGGCGCGAGAAGAAGATTCTCTCCTGCCTGCGCAAGGAGCTTTTGGAGTAACCCCGCACCCCCGATTTATGCTGCGCTCAATTATTAAGGGTCTTGGCTATGCCGTTTACACGGCAAACCAAGACCCTTTCAAGCGAATGACTAAACCTGCGTCCATACAGATTCTCTTGCACGAAAACTATTATTTTAATTGAAGCACGATCTCCTTAATCTCCGCCGCCACCTCGTCCGGGGAGCGGGAGGCATCCACATATGCGATGTTTTCCTCCTCCGCAAGCAGCGCAAACACCTCCATAAAGTTGCCGCGGATGCGCGCGAGCTGCTCGGCGGACTGCTCGAATATCTCAAGGAACGCCCTGCCGTTATCCACCCGCTGCTTGCACTGCTCGGCATCCATATCCAAAAACACGCACAGGTCGGGGCGCAGAATCTCGGGGCAGCCGCAGTTGCAGGCGATCAGCCAGTCTATGTCGCTCTCAAGCCCCTGATAGGCAAGGGAGGAGTAGTAGTAGCGGTCGCACAGCACATCCACGCCGCTGTCGATATACCCCTGTATGCCGTTTACGGGGTTTGTGTTGTGACGGATGCGGTCGGCTAAAAACAACGCGGCAAGCTCGGCGCTCGAGCGTTTGGTCTGCCCGCTCAGCGTTTCGCGAATCAGTCCACCCACCGCGGCGTCGGTCGGCTCATGGGTGAGGTATACCCTGCGCCCCTGACGGATCAGCTCCTTTTCAAGCAGTGCGATCTGGGTGCTTTTGCCCGAACCGTCCAGCCCTTCGAACACAATGAACCTTCCCTTTTGGTTGCCTTCCTGCCGCATGGTGCACGCCTCCTGTTCATAATAGTGTAATCTTACCATAGAATCACCCCGCTTATCAACATCCTACTCACCCTGTTATCCAATTCGCGTCTATTATTTTCCCCAAATATATTGAAAACACTTGTCAAGAAGTTGTATAATAATTATTAATAGTCTATTATAAGATACGTATAGGTACGTGATTGCTCTTTGCCTCGTGTTGCGCGTAACGATTCTTTATACGCTACCTACTTCCACCCCCCTATTCTTTTTACACAAACTGTTTCTTGGAGGCTGCTTGCAATGTCTTTTTTTCAAAAGAAAAAGGTCAAGTTTCCGGCAGCCACCTATATTGATGCAAAGCCGCTTGCCGCACTGCCCGCCGCTCTGAACGCGGAGCTTGTAAGCAGGCTTACCACCTTTGTCGAAAAAAACCTGCATGTGGATTGTGTCGTGCTTGACGCGCAAGGCAGACCGCTTGTGGGCGAGACCTCCTTCTGCCGTAAAAACGGCATAAAAGACCCCGCGCTGTGCGCCGAGACAAGAGAAAACGCCCTGGCTTTAGTACACGAAACAATGCAGCAGCACAGCGGAAGCTGTGAGCTTGGCGTTCGCTTTGCTTATATTCCCGTTGTATTCGCGCACAATATCTCTGTTATCTTTTTACTGTGTGAGGAACAGAGAAAATACAGTATCAGCCCCGAACGGTTTCGTCTCGCGCAAAAAGTGGTGGGGATGGTCTGCGAGGTGTTTGCGCAGATGCTCGACGACGCCGCGCAAAACCGCTCGCAGCACGCAAAGCTGAGCGCGCATATCGGCGAGCTGACGGACGCGCTTTCCTGCACCGTGTTTGAGAACGAGGTCATCAGCGGCATCTTTGGCTCGTCCGATCTCGAGTCGGCCATAGACGGAGCGCTTGCGCAGGTGGGAGAGTATTACACACTCTCGCGCATCACCGTGCTGCGGCTTGCATGTGATTTTGGCGAGCACAAGCTGCTTGCCCAGTGGTATAGACCGGAGTTTTCGGGCATTGATACCCGTTTTGCCGACGCACAGGGACAAGCCCTGTGGAAACTGTTCACCGAGTCGATGAACTGGGAGTTTGACAAGGACGGCTTTTTACATATCTGCGACCTGTCGCAAGTACCCGTACAGGTAAGCGCGCTGCTTGAAGCGGACGGCATCGGCGACGTGCTGTGCAATGTGATTAAAAACGAGCAGCGTCCGGTTGCCGTTATCCTGTTTGAGCGCAGCCATACCGCCCCGATGTGGGACGGCACCCGTCTGGTGGGGTTGAAGGCTGCCTCTACCGTACTATGCACCGCCGTACTGCAAAAGCTTGCAATGGATTACGCCGACCATGCCAAAGATTTGATGTACACCATTGCCGACGGCAACGGTTCAGCGACCTATGCCGTAGACATTAAAACCCGTGAGATTTTGTTTATGAACCGCACCATGCAGCTGATGAACCCCGACGTCAAGCCGGGGGATTTATGCACCCGTCTTGAAAACCTGGAAGACGGTCAAGTCTGCGCGTTTTGTCCCATTGAGCGGTTTGCCGCTCCTTACGAAGCCCAGGGGAATAACAATTCGGACAGAACCGTTGTTTCCTGCCCCTCTAACGAACAGCTTCGTATGGAGATATATAAAAGCAAGGCGGACACCTGGTATGAGCTGCTGGCATCCCGCTTTACGTGGTTTGACGGTCGTCTCGCCTGCCTTATCAGCCAGACGGACATCAACTCCCGCAAGGTGTTTGAGCTAGAGATTGAAAAGCTTGCGTACTATGACGCGATGCTTGACATCCCAAATCGCGCTTGCCTTACTAAGGTGCTAAAAAAGGTGTTTGAAGACCCCTCCCCGTCCGGCTCGGTCATTATCCTTGATCTGGATGATTTTAAGTTTGTCAATGACACACTCGGTTCCCATTACGGGGACGAGCTGCTTCGGCGTATCGTCCAGTATTTTAACGAAAGCGACGAGCTGGTGGGCAAGGCGTTTCGCTTTGGCGGGGACGAGTTCTTTTTGCTGCTGCAGGATTACAGCCTAGCCATGGCCCAAGACCTTGCGCAGCGGCTGTTGATGCGTTTTACCCGCCCATGGAGGGTGTTTGACGTAGACTGCACCTGTACCGTCAGCCTTGGTATTGCCAGCTTTCCCGAAAGTGGAAATGACCCCAAACAGATTGTGGCAAGCGGCGAGTTTGCCATCTACGACGCAAAAACCGCAGGGAAAAACCGCTATGTTTTGTACGACGAGGTACTCAGCCGAAAGCTTGCAAGACGCCATAAGATACAGGAGATTATGCGCCGCGCATTAAAAGAAGGCGGCTTTGACGTTTACTACCAACCGATATACAGCGTTGAAAAGCAGCGTTTTACCAAGGCGGAGGCGCTTTTACGGCTGCGTGACGAGGAGCTTGGCTTTATTCCACCCGATGAGTTCATTGGCATTGCCGAAGAGATTGGTCTGATTAACGACATTGGGCTGATTGTTGTAGACCGTGTCTGCAAAACCCTGTGCGAGCTTGCCGAGCAGGGCATTGTGCTCGACTCGATGGCGATTAACATCTCGCCGCTGCAGCTGGTACAGGAGAATTTTGTAGACAGCATGTGGGGCGTTATCTCGCGTTATGACTTGCCGCCCACCATCCTTGAGTTTGAGATTACCGAAAACGTCGTAATCCGCTCGTTTGACGCGGTAAAAACCACGATGAATGAGCTGCAACGCTACGGTATACGCTTTGTGCTGGATGACTTCGGCTCGGGCTACTCGGGGCTTAATTATCTGCTTATGCTGCCCATCAGCAGCTTAAAGATTGACAAATCCTATATCAATCAGCTGGAGGGCAGCGCAAAAAGCCGTAAGATGCTCTCGAAGATTATCGAGCTGGTGCAGGGCTTTAACATGCAGGTGGTCGCCGAGGGTGTTGAGACCGCACGGCAGGACAGCATACTAAAACAGCTAAACTGCGACTATATTCAAGGCTATCTATACAGCCGCCCCCTGCCCCGCACAGACTTTAAGAAGATACTCACCGGCGAAATGAAGACCCCTTAGTAAGACGACAGCGTGCTGAAATTAAAACGAAGGAGAGGGACGCGTATGAGACTGTCTACAAAGTTCACCGCGGTTATCATGTTAATGATTCTGCTGCCTGTACTCGTACTGGGTATCCTTCTCAACGTTAACATGACACAGTATGCGTTAAGCGAAAACAATGAGGTGCTTGAAAGCTGCGCAGTTCGTGTCGGCAACGAGGTGGATAACTACCTTGCGCAGATAGCAAAAACTACGCATTTGATTTCTCAAAACGACACCTATCAGCAGGCACTTGTCACCCCAAGCGGTGTGCCGCAGGAGCAGGTTTCGCAGCTGCTTGCAACACAGATAACGTCATTGGCTCAGTGCCGCAGTGCCTATCTACTCGACAAAGACGGCACGGTGGTCTCCTCCTTGTCGGGTACGCGCATCGGCGAGAAGTACGCGCAGGGCGAGGAGCTAACCGAGCTGATGCAGTCCACATCGCATTTTTCACGCATTCTGTATACGCCGGAGGGCAAGACATATTTTTCGCAAAGCCAAGCCCTTTACCAAAACGAAAGCGCAGTGGGCTATCTGGTGTTTGAGTTTGATACCTCGTTCTTTAATTCATTGACTCGTAGCGGCGTAGTCGGCAGCCAAGGGTATCTGTTCTTTATCGACCACAACGACAACATCTTTGCCCATCGATACCCCGAACGTCAGCTTAACGCGTCGGCCTATGACATGGAAGACGGTTTCTATCGTCAGCTTGTAAAGATGCGCGCGGACAAAACCATGGAGACAGGCACGCTGACGTATGAATATAACAACCAGCTGGAGCTGCACGGCGTTTACCACTTTATCCAGCCCATCGGAGGCTATGTGGTGGCGGTGCGGTCTATGGACGAGATTCGCGCAATCTATCTAAGACCGCTTGTCCTGTTAAACATCCTACTGCTTGTGACGGGCCTGATGTGCGTTGCGGCGACTGCCATTATCATCTTATCGGTAAGGTACCCTGCCTCCCGCATCCTGCGTTCCTTGGGCAGTATGCTTAAGGACAGCGGCTACGTGTACTGCACCTACGAAGCGGACAACGAGCTTGGTTGGATTGCGGAATCGGTTAATCTTCTCAACACCAAAATAACCAACACACTGGACGACTTAAAAGAAAGCGAAAAGCGTTACCGCACCGCGCTCGAAGCGGTGAGTGATATCGTGTGGGAATACGACGTTGCCACTCAGAAGTATACGTTTATGGCAAAGGATAAGGGTCTGCTTGGCGCGAGGCGGGTCGAGAATATCGGCTCGGTCAACTGTCCGTGGGCATATGCCGCCGACCCCGAAGCGGAGGATCGCCGTGACGCCGAGTTTAAGCGCTTTGTTGCGGGCATGTCGCGCACGTACCGCGCGGAGTACGAAACACGAGACATTCGCGGTAATACCGCTTGGGCGGAAAGCATTGCAACCGCGCTAAAGAATAAGGAAGATAAGATCGTAAAGGTTATCGGCTCCATCTCGGATATTACCCAGAAGAAGCTGTATGACATTCGGGTTTTGCATTCTGCCGAATACGATAAGCTGACGAGCGTTTACAACCGCGCCACCATAGAAAAGCGCATTAAGGAGCTGCTGCCCGAGTGCCCGCAGAGCGCGCTGATGATGATAGACCTTGATAACTTTAAGATTATCAACGACACTTTTGGTCACCAGTTTGGCGACCAGATTCTAAAGTTTGTGTCCTCGAGCATCTGCAAGATGGTATCAGGCGATGACCTTGTGGGGCGCATTGGCGGCGACGAGTTTATCGTGTTCATCAAAGAGTTCTCGAGCGAAGACGAGCTGGAGCAGACCGCCAACAAGATTGTTTCCGCGCTGCAAAGCGGGTATGAGAAGGAGGGCACCTCCTACCGCCTTTCGGGCAGTGTGGGTGTAGCCAAGATGTCTGAGTTTGGAGCGACAAACTATAAGGAGCTGCTCGCCAACGCCGATTTTGCTATGTACAGCGCTAAGCGAAAGGGCAAAAACAAATACACCCTGTTCACCGCGTCGTTAAACCACGAGAAGGTAAGGAACGATGTGGTAGCCGAACACCTGCGCAACATGGCACAAAACGACATCCTGACGGTATCGTTTGAGCCGGTGTATTGCAGCCGTACCAACCGTGCGGTGCGGTTTATCTCGGATATTGACATCCTGATACCGGAGTATGCGGATATTACCCGTGATGAGATTTATAAGATTGCCGCGGAGAGCAATCAGCAATCGTCTTTGCTTGAGACCACCTTCCGTCGGGTTTGTCAGGCGGTTACCTCGGTGGAGAAGTTCAACACACACCAAACCATCGTTACCTACCCCATCCCCATTGTGTCTCTGTCCAACGAGGCGGTACTCTCTATCCTCACCCGCGTTTCTCAGGAGGAGGGGGTCAACCCCAAAACACTCGGCTTTGCACTGGAGCCGCGTACCATCAGCCTGTTCGACCACTCGGTGTACACCTTTATTTCGGGTCTGCGGCGCATCAGCAGCGATATTGAGCTGATGGGCTTTGGCGGCATGTACACCAGCTACAACATCGTTAGCGATTTTAACCTGGATTCGGTTCGCTTTGCAGACGAAATGATTGTTAAGGCGACGCACAGCCGAAAGTATCTGTCTGTTTTAAGCTCGATTATGGATATCGCACGTCAGTCCGCCACCGCCTGCACCCTGCCCCTTTCGCTCAAGCAGCATGAGTTTTTTAAACCCCGCCTGAGCGGATGCTACTATTACTGCACCGGAGATAGACTAAGCGCACAGGCCTTCTATCGAGAAATCCAGACCAAAGAGCTTGTTATGAACAAGTATGACTGCCCCGACTACAAAAGCAGGCTGCTCGAAAACACCATATTGGGGCTGTAATCAATCGCCGTCTCCTTTTTTCCACTGAATCAAACCTTACATTTTTGCTAAAATTCTGAGTATAGTAAAGGAGCTTGACTACCATGAGCATCGGATTTGAGATGCAGCAGGAAGAAAAAGAGGATACCCTAAAGGGCAAGTACCTGACCTTCTCCCTTGGCGCAGAGGCTTATGCCGTACCCATTCGCTATGTGATTGAGATTAACCGTGTGCTGCAGATTACCCCTGTGCCCGATTTTCCAAGCTATGTAGACGGCATTACCAACCTGCGCGGCAAGATTATCCCTATCATCAACCTGCGCAGACGCCTTGGTCTTGAGGTTTTGGACTTTACCGACACCACCTGCTTTATGATTCTTTCGGTAGAGGACGCGCCATTCGGGTTGATTGTGGACAGCATCTCGGAGGTTGTGGTAATCCCCGACGAAGACATCTCGCCCCCGCCTGCCGAGAGTGACTTCATTGCGGGTGTGGCAACCATCGGCAGCAAAATAAGCCTGATTATCGACTGCGAGAACATCTTTGTTCGGTAATACGCGCTGATTTTTCTGTGTCGTGCGCTGCCATGCGCCCGATGAATCGGCACAAATGTCACCTGTTTTTTTACGGGTCGCCCCAATTTAGACAAAGCTATTGACTATGCGGCGGATTGTGTGCTATAATACAATCCGTCGCTGAAGTGCGCGGGTGTAGTTCAATGGTAGAATTCCAGCCTTCCAAGCTGGTTACGTGG
>JAEZQD010000120.1 GCA_023413185.1 Bacillota bacterium | reverse complement strand
TAAGCCTGCCCGGCATTCCCAGAAGGGTGGCTTGAGCCCCTGCGGCAACGCGGGGCCCAGACAGATTACAGTCAAATACAGAACTCGGCTTATAGGTTTAGTCGCACATAAAGGGAGCATGGCGTTTATCGTCCATGCTCCCTTTATGTTTAACCGATAAAAATCTTATCTCACAACGTGATACTCATCGGTCGTTTCGTATTCTTTCACACAGTGCGTACCACCCGCAGTCGCCGCACACGTCAACCAGTCGTCCCGCATCCAGAATGCGTTCTCCTGCTAAGTGGCGCAGCTGTTGCCATGGTAGCGTGTCTTGCTTATCCAGTCCCAACAAGGACAGGCAGGCGGTGTCGTACCGTACAACCTTTTCCTGCTCATCGCAAAGGCCTTGGCTGTTGTGTGGGCACGCAGAGCAGATTGCATCCGCTCCCACGGCGAGCGTAATATGGGGGTTATCGTTGTTTAACGCCGCGATAATCTTGGTCATGTTAAGGACGAAGCGCTCGTCATATCCGTTTCCGATAAAGTGAGCGATGCAAAGTACATGGTGCGGGCGCAGGGTAAGCGGTTTACACATGACGGGCAAGCCGGTTTACAAGAAACGCCGCGCACGCAATCTTGAGCGCATCGCCGATTAAAAAGGGAACCACGCACATCCCAAGTGCCGCGAGTAGCCCCGTGCCGGTGCTTATCATAAACCACGCGGTGCCCATGGCATAGCATACCGCAAGACCGGCGGTCATCGCTAAGATATTGCCCCAAAAGCCATGAGAAAGTCGTTTTGCGATTAGCCCGGTTAAAAAGGCAGCCGCGATATAGCCCAGTATATATCCGCCGGTGGGTCCTAAAATGATGCCGACGCCGCCGGAAAACTGCGCAAAAACGGGCAGCCCCACAGCGCCGAGTATGACGTATACGGTCAGGCTGATTGAACCGAAAACCGGTCCGAGCAGACCGCCCGCGATAAAAATAGCCAAGGTAGCGAGGTTAATGGGCACGGGCGTAAAGGGCAGGGGGATGGAAAGCTGAGAGAGCACCGCTGTTGCGGCGGCAAACAAAGCGCACAGAACCATGCTTTTTGTTTGTGTTCTTGTATACACGGTTGGTTTCATCGTAAAAATACCTTGCCTTTCAATTTGTTCGCGCTGTTAGGATATTTTATCAGTCATTGCAAGCACAATCCGGGCGGAGACCCTTGCCGTCTGCTCGGCAAACTGCTCAAAGGTCATCTCGGCTTCATCATCGGCATTGTCCGATACGGTGCGTATCACCACAAATGGAATGTCGTTCATGGCACAGGCGTGTGCGATAGAGGCACCCTCCATCTCGACGCAGTACGCGTCCGATGCTTCGCGAATGCGTTTCTTTACAGCACTCTCGGTCACAAACTGGTCGCCCGACACGATGTTTTTCACATAATAGGTGATATTTTGAAGCTCGTAGCACGCCCCTGCCGCAGCGTCAATCAGTGCCTTGTCCGCTGCAAACCGTTCGGTAAACGGGTAGCGATAGGTTAAAAAACGCAGCGTAAAGTCGTGATAGGTGAGCGTGTCGGAGATGATGACATCACCAACGTTTACCTCGTCCGCAAGCCCCCCCGCAATTCCGGTGTTGATGATGCAGTCGACGTCAAATCGGTCAGCCATAATCTGGGCGGTGCATGCGCTGTTAACCTTGCCGATTCCGCTGCACGCAACCACCAACCGGTTTCTTCCGTAATCGCCTACCACAAAGGTGTTGTGGGCATATTCCTTCTTTTCTCCGTGAGAGAGCGCCTCGGTCAGCAGAGCAACCTCGCTTTCCATCGCGCCAATGATGCCGATTGTTTTCATAAGCTTACCTCGTTTCTATCATAACAAAGGTCTGTCAAAGCAGTTTTTCCATCGGAACGTGAGGGCAATACTCCTCGTAGTATTCATCGCCGCATACACGGTAGCCGAGGGTCTCGTAAAACCCCTGCACCCGAGTTTGGGCGCCAAGAATAATGCGGCTTGCACCAAATGATACTGCCTTTTTCTCAAGCTCCTCTACCACGACCCGTCCAAGACCCGTGCCGCGCAGGCGTTTGAGCGCGCAGATGCGTCCCACATGCCAGGTGCCGCCGTGCTCCTCAAACAATCTGCCCGTGGCAACAGGGGCGCCATTCTCGTCGTACACAACCATATGATGCGCCACCGCGTCGATTTGGTCAAACTCCTCTTCGAATTTCTGCTCGTCCACAAAAACCTCGGTGCGCAGCGCCGCCGCGTCCCGGTATACGTCATCGTTTTGTCCCCATCTAATATCGTGCTTCATATGATATCCCCATTCGTAGTTGTACTGTAATCGGTAGCGCAGTAGTGAGCGAGGGTATTATGTCGTCACAATTATAACGTATTCCCACGCGCTCCGCAACGGATGTATGGGATTTTACATAAGCACGGCAAAAAAACAAAGCCTTCTCCGTAGTGAGAAAAGGCTTTGTACGTTAATCCAATTCATCGGTATGCGCTGCTATACCAGCATAAGGTTCAGCACCAGCATCAGGATTACCCCCGGCAGACCAAGGATAACAGAGGCTGCACCGGTATACAGGTTCACGCTCATGGCGATACCGGTATAGCCTGCGGTATAGGTGATAAGTAAAAGTCCGCCAAAGCCCATTATCGCGCTCAGCAGCCAGCCTTTAAACGAGGCTTTGAGCCGTTTTCCTCCCGCTATCAGGATGATGCCAATCAGAGCGCTCAGCGCTAGCCAGATAATCTGTGCCGCTGTCATTTTGTTTCACCTCATCTAGTTGTCAGGCTTCCGTGAATTTGGGCTGCGACTTAAAAGGTGCCTGCATTACCACACATAATACCCATTACATTGTCGGAGACTCAAGGGAAGCACCCTCGCCGCGCGCCTGTTTGAGCACACTGCTGTATCGTGCGGTGAGCGCACGCATCTCATAGATGTGCGCCTCGGTGAGATCGGGATCGCTGCACAGGTTAAATCGATCCTCCACCTCGCGCATACGCTGTGAAATTTTCACTAACTCCTCGGCGTACTGCGCCTGCTGGTCGGGCTTGTGCATCTTAATCGACCAAAACGCCGCCTTAGGGGTGTGTGGGGTCTGATCCATATGTTACCGCCTCTCTTTGCATAATATGCTTCGAGTATGGACAATTATTCCGCTTTTATACACAGTGCCGCAATGGTGAGACATGCCCCTTCATTCTATCGTTGAAAAATGACGTATATCGTGGTATACTATCTTATATTTATTCATCGAAAGCAAAAAATGCAACGAGGAAGAGGGAGAATTTTGTGGCAGACCTGGAACTTAAATTGACGACAACGTTAAAGGAAAAACCGCAGGATCAAACAAAGCTTGGCTTTGGGCGATTTTTTACCGATCACATGTTCATTATGAACTACGACGAGGGAAAGGGCTGGCATAGCCCGCGCATCGAGCCGTATGCGCCCCTTGCGCTCGACCCCGCCGCCATGTGCCTGCATTATGGGCAGGAGATCTTCGAAGGGCTTAAGGCGTATCCTTCCCCCGACGGCAGGATATTGCTATTTCGCCCGCAGGAGAATTTTAAGCGCCTCAATGAGTCCAACGAGCGCATGGTCATTCCTCCTATTGATGAGGAGTTTGCGCTGAAGTCGTTAATCGAGCTGATTAAGGTTGAGAAGGACTGGATTCCCACAGCGGAGGGAACCTCCCTGTATATCCGTCCGTTTGTCATTGCTGTCGACCCGTTCCTTGGCGTACACCCGGGTAAGCAGTATCTGTATATCGTCATCCTATCGCCCGTTGGGGCATATTATCCTGGTGGACTAAATCCCGTGAACATCTATGTTGAGTCCAACTACGTACGTGCCGTTCGCGGCGGCGTAGGTATGGCGAAAACGGGCGGCAACTATGCGGCGTCCATGAAGGGACAGGCGGAAGCGGAGAAGCAGAACTACTCGCAGGTGCTGTGGCTCGATGGTATTGAGCGCAAGTACATTGAAGAAGTAGGGGCAATGAACATCTTCTTTGTCATCGGCGACGAGCTTGTAACCCCCGCTCTTACCGGCAGCGTCCTGTCGGGCATTACAAGAAAATCGGTTATGGAGATAGCAAAGTCCTGGGGTATGAAAGTCAGTGAGCGGCGCATATCTATTGATGAGGTATCCGACGCGTTTGACAAGGGGCTGCTCAAAGAGGTGTTCGGCTCGGGCACCGCGGCGGTAATCTCCCCCGTGGGGCATCTGCGGTATCAGGACAAGGTCATGATTATAAACGACGGCAAAATCGGCTCCGTATCACAAAAGATGTACGATACCTTAACGGGTATCCAGTGGGGCAAGATAGAGGATACCTTCGGCTGGACGGTTGAGGTAAAATAATCTGTGTTGTTTTGTTTGGCTAGGCTGGGGAGGATAGTACTGTGCGGATAATCACCTATACGGTCGAAGACGGACGCAAAGAGACGAGAGCATGCGACTACCTTCGAAAGGCACATGGCTATTCCGCCCGCATGATGACCTCCCTTCGCAAGGAGATGGGTCTGCTTACGGTAAACGGGCAGCCGCAGCCGGTGGTTGCGCGGGTCGCAGCCGGAGACGTACTGTGCGTGAGCCTGCCCGACGACCGCATCAAATCGGTTCCCAATCCCGACATTTGCGCTGCCATTGTCTATGAGGACGATGATATTGTGGTGTTTGATAAGCCCGCGGGGGTTGCGGTGCACGAATCAAAAAAACACCAGACCGATACGCTTGCCAACCTGTTTGCCGCGCATTGTCAAACAAACGGATGTGCGAGTGTGTTCCGCGCCATCAATCGCCTTGACCGGGATACCTCTGGGCTTGTGGTGGCGGCAAAAAACCGTCACATCGCGTCTGCGCTTACGGGCAAAATACAAAAACGGTACACCGCCGTCGTGTGCGGTGAGCTTACTAACGACAGTGGCACCATCGACGCACCGATTCGCAGGCTCTGCCCTGAGCGTCAGATTCGCGTTGTCAGTCCGGACGGTCAGTGCGCCGTTACCCATTATCGGGTGCTCGCACGCGGGCACGGCTATTCGGTAATATCGCTTACGCTGGAAACGGGGCGCACCCATCAGATACGCGTGCATCTTTCCCACCTTGGCTACCCCCTTGCGGGGGACGCGATGTACGGGGGGGACCGCACCGAGATCTTGCGCCATGCGCTACACTGCACAGAGCTTAGGTTTGCAAACGCGGTGACAGGGCGCTCGGTTGAGCTATGCTCCCCTCTGCATGCGGACATGCAGAGGCTGTGTGATTGGATAGCAAACGGAAAGAAAATACCACAAGATGGATAAATATTCACTATAATCACCCAATCAGCGATTTTATACGCAAAATTATTCATTGTTAAGGAATATTTATTCATTGTACCGATTGCGTAATACGAAAAAACGTGTATAATTATTTTTACAACCTGCAACCGGCAGGTAATTTATATGTAATATGAGGAGAAAGAACATGAAAAAGATAGCACTGATTTTGGCATTTGTTCTGTTGTTTGCGTTTGTTATGACAGGCTGCGCATCCAACACAAACAGACTGGATTCCATCAAAAAAGCTGGCAAGATTGTCATGGTAACCAACGCCGCGTTCCCCCCGTTTGAGTACATAATGGACGGTAAGCCTGCAGGAGTAGACATCGAAGTTGCTCAGGCGATTGCCGACGACCTTGGCGTTGAGCTTGAGGTGGTTGACATGAACTTTGACCTTCTCATCGAATCGGTTAAGTCCGGCAAAGCGGATATCGCCATTGCGGGTATGACCATTAAGCCGGAGCGTCTGGAGCAGGTTGATTTTTCGGATCAATACGTTATGAGTGCGCAGCACGTTATCATCAAAGCAGGCAGCGGCATTACCGCTGATAATCTCGACGGACTCACCATCGCGGTTCAGGAGTCAACCACCGGTGATTACTACGCCACCGATGACATCGCCGCCAAAGAGGTGCTTCGCTTTAAGAGCGGTATCGAGGCAGGCGCAGCCCTCTCCAGCGGAAAATGCGACGCCGTTATCATCGACAAGCTCCCCGCAGAGTCCATTGCCGCAAACTCCGGCGGTGCGCTTGAGGTTCTGCCCGAAGCACTGACAGAGGAAAGCTACGCGATTGCGGTACAGAAGGGTCAGACCGATTTGATGGCAGCCATCAACGCGACACTCGCTAAGCTGATTGCGGACGGCACCATTGATTCGCTCGTTGTAAAGCACATGGCGCTGGCGTAATCCACTTCTATCTGGCACAAACGATCAATGCGAGCCATAGCGGGCAGCTTTGCCCGCTATGGCTTGTTGTAAAACGGCGCAACCAATACTGTGTGCGACACCTACGGGTGCGCCGCTTTACAACAAGTGTATTGGTGCAATTATTTTTATGACGGCGGGGGTGTATCCTTGCCGCCGGAAAGGTATTGGAAAGCAGATGGAAAAATTCTTGCAGGATTTCTACACCTCCATAATCGCCGAAGACCGTTGGCTGATGTATTTTGAGGGTCTTGGCAAAACATTGCTTATCTCGGCAGTGGCGGTGTGTATCGGTGTGGTTATCGGAACCGTTGTTGCTCTCATTAAGTATTTTGCGGTCACCAACAAAAAGCTATGGGTGCTTGACAAGCTGTGCGATGTCTATATCACCATCATTCGTGGAACGCCGATGCTCGTACAGCTGCTTATCCTTTACACCGTGGTCTTTACCTCTACGACAGACGGCATGCCGGTTGCGTTTGTCGGCTTTGGCATTAACTCGGGCGCCTACGTTGCCGAGATCATCCGCTCGGGCATCCAGTCGGTGGATAAAGGGCAGTACGAGGCGGGCAGAAGCCTTGGTCTTGGCAACTCGATGACCATGTCGCTTATCATCCTGCCGCAGGCGGTAAAAAACATTCTGCCTGCGCTGTTTAACGAGTTTATCGTACTGCTCAAAGAGACCTCCATCGCGGGCATGATCGCAGTGCGTGAGCTCACAAAGGTGGCCGACGGCATCCGCGGCAGAACGTTTATCGGGTTACCTCTGTTCTTGGTGGCAGGCATCTACCTGCTGCTGGTTATCGGTATGACCGCCATTCAAAAGAAGATGGAAAGGAGGCTTGCAAAGGGTGATAACCGTTAATAATTTGCAAAAATCCTTTGGAGACAACAACGTGCTGCGCGGCATCGACCTTACGATTGAAAAAGGCGAGAAGGTCGTCGTCGTGGGTCCCTCCGGCTCGGGCAAAAGCACCTTTTTGCGCTGCCTCAATCTGTTGGAGGTCCCCACCGGGGGAGAGGTTTGGTTCGAGGGCGAGAATATTACAGCGCCCAATGCGGACATCAACCTGCTTCGCCGCAAGATGGGGATGGTGTTTCAACAGTTTAATCTGTTCCCCCATCTGAGTATTTTAGAAAACATTATGCTTGCGCCCTTAAAGCTTAAGCTTAAGACGCAGGATGAGGCAAAAGAGCAGGCGCTGCGCTTGCTCGAGCGCATCGGGCTTACCGAAAAGGCGGATTCTTACCCAAACCAGCTTTCCGGCGGTCAAAAGCAGCGCATTGCGATTGTGCGCGCACTGGCAATGAACCCCGATGTGATGTTGTTTGACGAGCCGACCTCTGCGCTCGACCCCGAGATGGTGGGCGAGGTGCTGGAGGTTATGCGGGAGCTTGCCCACGAGGGCATGACCATGGTGGTGGTCACACACGAGATGGGCTTTGCCAGAGAGGTGGCGACCCGCGTACTGTTTATGGATGAGGGGCAGGTACTCGAGCAGGCACCCCCCGCACAGTTTTTCGGCAGCCCCCAAAACGAGCGTTTGCGGGAGTTTTTGTCGAAGGTATTGTAACGGCACAAGCGATGAAAAATTTACCATGTAAAATCAGCTATCTTTTTTGGAATAATAAAGTAAAAGACAATCATCTCAATGCGAATAAGCCTTTTTTACGGACAGGTTGATGACAACCCATGACGGATTTGGCGTATAATATGATGTGGATACAATGGCGAATATCGGAGCAATTTGTATATTTTTGTGCGAAAGCTCCCCTCTTCCGTCTCAGTAATTGTAAATTATATATTACAATTTTGTATCCATACCGAGCAAAGCCTTGTTTTTTTGGCTTTGGTGTGTATAATTAGTTTATCCACGAAATAGGTATTCTGTTTTTCGGTTTAGCCTAAGGCGATGTTCGCCCGGCGGCAAAGGCATCGATGCAAGCCCCTTTGCACCGAAAATAAAGGAGTGATGCAAGTGGCACTCGCAAACGACACCGGCGGCTCGATAAAAGGGGCGCCAATCGTATTTGGGGGAACACGGAAAGAAGTTTTATCTTCTATTGTACTACAAGAGCTAAGCAAACTGTTTACCAGACTATATAGAATTTGCTACTTTGTTGGGGTTCAGTTTATGCGTACGATGAAGCGCTACCGGCGCAACATCGGCTTTTATGCACGCAGCAGCAAGGTGTGGGAGTTTTTCCACAGCAAGGTTATCCGTAAACGTCTTGGGGCGTACGTGATGCATGTTGCGCAAGAGGTACTGGATCCATTTATCAGTTTCGCAAATAAGTTTTTCCGCGCAGTCAGGCGGATTAAAGAAAAGCGCAAAAGAAGCCTGTGGCTAGCCACAAAGGAATGCGCAGGGTGTGTAAAACGAGGCGGTCTGCTGGTTCTTCGCGGCATTGTGGGGTTATCCCATTACGTTGCGCCCGTTCTCGGTGTCCTGTTCCTTGTTATGACCATCCAGTATTTTTCCGGACTTACCTTTGGGCTTGAGGTAGAGTATGACGGAAAGACGCTCGGCTATATTACCTCCGAAACTGAGTTTAAACAGGCGGAGAAGATGATGCAGGAGCGTATTGTGGCTGATGCCTCGGCAGAGCCGATCTACACCATCCCGACCTACAAGGTCACGGTGGTGGATCAGTCAGAGCTATCAAGAGTCGATCAGATCTGCGACGAGTTGATTAAGGCGTCCAACAGCGTTATCGTGGAGGCGTCCGGTCTGTATATCGACGATAAATTTTTCGGCGCAACCTATGACAGAGCGTCCATTAAGCAGACGCTGGAAGGATTGCTTGATGCGTCCAGAACGGGTGAGCCGACCGAGAAAGTAAACTTTATGCAATCGGTCAAGCTCGTTGACGGATTGTATCCGCAAACAACGGTAAAGGAACCCGACGAGATAGAGCAGCTCATCACCTCTGAGGTGGAAGGTAGAAAGACCTACACCGTTCAGGAGGGCGACAGCCCGTGGAAGATTGCGCAGAGCGTTGGCGTTGGTGTAAGCGACCTGCTTCTACTAAACCCAGGCATCGACAAGTCGCTGTTTCCCGGACAGGATGTTCTCATCTCTCAGGCCCAACCGTTTCTTCCCATTAAAGTAACCAGAACAATTATCTATGAGGATTCTCTTCCTTACGAGATAGTTCAGAACAAGAGTAGCAGCTACACCCGCGGTTACACCAAGATTACCAAGAAGGGTGAAAACGGCATTCAGGAGGTCACCGCCGAGGTTACACTGGTAGACGGCGTTGAGATCCAGCGCAACATCCTTAGTTCTCGCGTGGTTCAGGAACCGGTTGCAGAACAGGTTACCGTCGGCACCAAGGAGATTAAGGTTTCCACCGGCAACGGAACCTCAAGCACGGTCGGCACGGGACGCTTTATGTGGCCTGTTGTCGGTGGCGGTCGCATCTCTTGCGGCTTCCAAGGCTATGTGGGGCATACGGGTACCGATATTACACTTTACCACGGCGCACAGATTGTCGCAGCGGATTCGGGCGTAGTCGTTATCGCAAAAACAAACGCACGTGGCTATGGCAACCATGTCATGATTGACCACGGCAACGGCATACAGACACTGTACGCTCACCTGAGCAGGCGCTATGTCTCTTACGGAGAAAAGGTGAGTAAGGGCGACGTCATCGGTCTTATGGGCCGAACCGGTAACGTAACCGGCACGCATCTTCATTTCGAGATACGTGTAAACGGTCGCTATATGAACCCCATGCGCTATTACTAAGCTATTACTGTAATGCAACAGGCTTTGTCATTTTTGGCAAAGCCTGTTGTTTTTGATTTTTATAGTAGCAAATGCATAAATATCATACGAACCTACCCATACTTGTCATTGCGCGTTATTTTGTGCAAACGAATTGACATAAAACAAATGCAATTTACACTTTTATTTTAATACTATTAGTGGTATAATACATAAAGGTAGGTTTGACCATTTGCACAACAAATGCGTTTTATCTTTGTGTCACCAACCGTTTTGCGTTATCACAGGCGGTTGCATTTATGCCGCTGCTATAAGGGGAGAACATCTGATTGGAAAAGTTTGTAGTAACCGGTGGTAATCCACTGGTTGGTGAGGTTAGCATTAGCGGCGCAAAGAATGCCGCAGTTGCGATAATTCCCGCCACCATCTTAGCTGCCGGCCCCTGCGTACTTGAAAATGTTCCGAATATTCGCGACACCTCCATCATCCTGAAGATTCTTCACGAGATGGGTGCCAAAATTCGTTATTTAGATAAAACGACGGTAGAGATAGACACCGCCAGAATCAGCTCCCACGTTGTGTCGTACGACATGGCGCGTCATCTGCGCGCATCGTACTACCTGCTTGGCGTGCTGATTGGCAGGTTTGGCAAGGCAATGGTTCCGCTGCCGGGCGGGTGCTATTTCGGCGTAAGACCCATTGATCAACATATCAAGGGCTTCGAGTCCCTTGGCGCGGAGGTTGAGATTGTAAGCGGCGGTATTGTCAGCGTACAGTCCGAATCCTTATTGGGCGCACCGATATTTTTAGATGTGGTCTCGGTGGGCGCAACCATGAACATCATGCTCGCGGCGGTTCGTGCGCCGGGGCTTACCGTTATTGAAAACGCGGCAAAAGAGCCGCATATTGTAGACCTCGCAAACTTCTTAAACTCGATGGGCGCCGACGTACGCGGTGCCGGCACCGATGTCATTAAAATACGCGGTGTGCAGCGTCTGCACGGCGCCAATTATTCGATTATTCCCGACCAGATTGAAGCGGGCACCTACATGGTGGCTGCGGCTGCCACGCGCGGTGATGTCGTGGTCAGGAACGTGATTCCAAAGCATCTTGAGCCGATTACCAGCAAACTGCGCAAGATGGGTGTGGATGTCACCGAATACGACGAATCGGTTCACGTCAAACGCTCAGGCGACCTGATGCGTACCAACGTCAAAACACTCCCGCACCCGGGCTTCCCCACCGATATGCAGCCGCAGATGACAGCACTTCTGACCTTGGCAAAGGGCACGAGCATTGTGACCGAAGGCGTTTGGGATAACCGCTTTCGTTATGTGGACGAGCTTCACCGTATGGGCGCATCCATTCAGGTGGACGGCAAGGTCGCGGTGGTCGAGGGTAGGGGTTACCTGACAGGAGCACCGGTTAAGGCGACCGATCTGCGCGCGGGGGCGGCACTTGTCATTGCGGCACTTGCTGCGGAGGGCGTTACCGAGATTGAGGATATTCAACACGTCGAGCGCGGCTACGAAGAGATGGAAAAAAAGCTTCGGATGCTGGGCGCAGACATTAAAAAGATCGATATCCCCGGCAATACATTGCCAGCTGCCCTATAGAATAGTTGTAAAAAGGACCGGGCAGACTGCTTAGGTCCTTTGGCATATTTTAACCCGTCTTGGCAGTATTGCTTGGCGGGGACTATTGACTGATAAAGGGTGACACCGATGAGTACTGACGCAACGATTCGACCCGCGCAGTCCCGGGATGCGGACGCGCTGTACCGCATTAACCTGGATGCGCTCGGTTACGATTTCCCGCTTGAACTTACCCGCGAGCGTCTGAGCACGGTACTTGCAACCGGACGCGACCGCCTGTTTGTTGCAGAACTTAATGGCGACATTGTCGGGTATATCCACTGTGCGGATTACGACTGCATCTATCAGCCTCCGCTCAAGAACATCCTCGCCCTGGCGGTCATGGAAAAGGTGCGGGGTAGAGGTGTTGGCAAGTTGTTGCTCACGGCGGCGGAGGATTGGGCGCGGGAGTGCGGCTGCAAGGGTGTTCGTCTGGTCTCGGGCTTTAACCGTATGGGCGCGCACGGCTTTTATCTGGCGTGCGGCTATACCGACCGCAAGAACCAAAAGAACTTTATCAAATACTTTTAAATAATGATTTTTTACTTATGAAACGGAAGGATGTGCCCGAATGGCAATGGTTTGCCCGCTTTACAGCGGTAGCAGCGGTAACGCCACCTTTGTGGGCAACAGCGACGGAGGCATTTTGGTGGACGTCGGTGTCAGCTGCAGGGCAGTCAAAACAGGGCTGGAAAGCATCGGGCAGTGCCTAAGCAAGATACACGCCATCTTTATCACCCATGAGCATATCGACCATATCAGAGGGCTGAAGGTGCTGCTCAAAAACAATCGCATTCCGCTGTTTGCCTCTGCCGGTACACTCGATTTTCTTGAGCAAAACGATTATCTCCCTGCGGGATGTGAGGTCTCGGTCATCTCCCCCGAAGGGCAGTACATAGACGATATGCACGTCACCCCCTTCCACACCCCGCACGATGCCGCCGAAAGCATGGGCTTTGCGGTTAAAACCGAAAGCGGCAGGCGCATCTGCATCGCCACCGACCTCGGCTTTGTCACCGACGAGGTGCGCGAAAACCTGTGTGGCAGCGACCTTGTTGTGCTTGAATCAAACTACGATAAGCGCATGCTGGAATGCGGCGGCTACCCCTACTACCTCAAACGGCGCATCTTGGGGCAGACGGGGCATCTCTCCAACGAGCATTGTGCCGAGGAGCTGTGCTACCTTGCCGCAAACGGCACCACGCGTTTTTTTTTAGCGCACCTCAGCCGCGAGAACAACGTGCCGGAGCTTGCCCTGCAAACGGCTAAGGCGGCACTTACCTGCGGCGGGTTTGAATTCGGCTCGGACTACCTGCTGGAGGTGGCAAGCCGCAACGCCCCAAGCCGCCCCATGCTTTTGTGATAGCACAGGTTAACTGAGGTGTAATTAGATGATAGGTGTTACCCTGATATGTGTCGGCAAGCTCAAAGAGGACTACCTGCGCGCGGCGTGTGCCGAGTATCAAAAACGCCTTGGTGCGTTTTGCAAGCTTGCGGTGGTAGAGATAGCCGAAGCCAGGCTGCCCGAACGCCCCTCCGAGGCGCAGATTGACGCTGCGCTTGCCGAAGAAGGCTCGCGGATTCTTGCCAAAATACCTGCGGGCTGCTATGCGGCTGCGTTATGTATCGAGGGGCAGAAACAGTCAAGCGAGCAGCTCGCGGCAAGCATTGCGTCGCTTGCGGCAAACGGCACCAGCGCGTTTGCGTATATAATCGGCGGCTCGTTTGGGCTAAGCGACGAGGTCAAGACGGCGTGCAGGCTGCGGCTTTCGATGTCCGACATGACGTTTGCCCACCAGCTTGCGCGAGTGATGCTGCTCGAGCAGGTGTATCGTGCGTTCTCCATCAACGCAAACACCAAGTATCACAAATAACCTGTCTGCATAGACGTAGAATAACAACCCAAGGCGCGACAACCGCAAAGGTGGTGACAGCTTGTTTGCAAGGCTTGACAGCATAGGGCTTTTTGGCGTGGATGCCTACGGCGTAAGCGTGGAGGCGGACGTCGCACGCGGCATGCCGTCGTTTGATATCGTGGGGCTGCCCGACGCATCGGTGCGCGAGGCGCGTGACCGTGTGCGCGCTGCCGCTAAGAACAACGGCTACGACGTGCCGCTCGGGCGCATAACGGTAAACCTTGCGCCCGCCGACGTAAAAAAGGCGGGACCGCTTTACGACCTGCCCATCCTGCTCAGTATTCTGTGTGCGTCGGGTGCCGTTACGCTGCCCCCGCACAAAACCGCGTATATTGGCGAGCTGTCGCTGTCCGGCGAGGTTAAGGCGGTTAACGGCGTGCTGCCCATGGCAATATACGCCAGGGAGAGTGGCTTTGCGCGCCTGTTTATCCCCGCCGAGAACGCCGCGGAGGCGTCGGCCGTGGAGGGAATCGAGATCTACGCGGTCACCCGTTTTACCGAGATATTATCCTTTTTATCGGGCGAATGCACCCTTACCCCGGTATCGCAGCAGACGTTTTCCCAGCCGCCCGAGCCGCCCTTTCTCGATTTTGCCGACGTCAAGGGTCAGCAGGGCGCGAAGCGCGCGCTGGAGGTTGCGGCGGCAGGCGGGCACAACGTCATATTGGTCGGCTCCCCGGGGGCGGGCAAAAGCATGCTTGCAAAACGACTGCCCGGCATTCTGCCCGACCTGACGTTTGACGAGGCAATACAGGTAACAAAGCTGCATTCCATTGCGGGTCTTCTGCCCAAGGGTCAGCCCATGATACGCACTAGACCCTTTCGTTCACCGCACCACACCGTTTCCCCCGCGGCGCTGTCGGGCGGCGGCAGCATCCCAAAGCCGGGCGAGATATCGCTTGCGCACTGCGGCGTGTTGTTTTTGGACGAGCTGCCCGAGTTTAACCGCATCGCCATTGAGGTTATGCGCCAGCCCATCGAGGACGGCACGGTCACCATCGCCCGTGTAAACGGAACGCTTTCGTACCCGTGTGCCATCATGCTAGTGGCGGCGATGAACCCCTGCCCCTGCGGCTTTTTCGGTCACCCCACCCGCCCATGCCGCTGCTCGGATAAATCGGTGGCAAGCTACCTTTCCCGCATCTCGGGACCACTGCTTGACCGGGTGGATATCCACGTGGAGGTGATGCCGGTGGAGTACACGTCGCTTTCCGGCGCAGGCGGCAGCGAGGAATCCTCCGCCGATATCAGGCGGCGGGTAAACCGCGCGCGTGAGATTGCGCAAACCCGCTATGAGCTTACAGGGGCATCCTGCAACGCGCGTCTGCCTGACGGGGTGTTAAACGAGGTGTGTACCCTGACAGACAACGCAAAGCATCTGCTGGAGCGGTCGTTTGAACGGCTGGGTCTTTCCGCCCGCGCCCACAACCGCATCCTAAAGGTTGCGCGCACCATCGCGGATCTGGACGAAAGCGCGCAGATAGATACCAAGCACATCTCGGAGGCAATACAGTACCGCAGTCTGGACAGAAAGTACTGGCAGCATAGGCTGTAAAGTGAAACGACAGCAACTTAGAATCTATACTATACGTAGCGAAAGGATGGTTAAAGCAATGGTAAAACACATTGTATGCTGGAACTTCAAGGACAATTTTGGAGGGATGGATAAACACCAGATTATTCAGAAGGTGAAGAACGACATTGAGGCACTCGTCGGTGTCGTACCCGGCTTACTCCAAGCGGAGGTCGGCGAGGGTATCAACCCCAGCGGCTACGAATGCTGCCTGTATTCGGAGCTGGAGTCCACCGAGGCGCTCGCAGTGTATCAAAGCCACCCCGCCCACCAAAAGGTCAAGGATTTTGTCGCCAACGTTGCCACGTCGCGTATTGTATGCGACTACGTGGTCTAGTACGCAACACGCAAAAAAGGCGGGAATGACACCCGCCTTTTTTAGCATGCTTGCAGAGGGAACGAACTGGGTTTTCATTTACAAGCAACCCCTGTTCGGTTCAAGCAAGCACCTGCATAAACACCGTTTCTAAAGCATATATAGTCACAAACTGAAAAACAAGCCCTGTTATCACGCTGCGTAAAGAAGGCTCAGTGCAAACACAAGCTGCGCCAGATAGTAGGTGAGCGTCACCCCGGATGCTACCAATGCGCTCCGGTTGCATGGTGGGTAAAAGTTCTTTAGCGTCAGCATAAAATCAGACGCAATAAACAACGCGCCGCCACAGGGCAGCAGCACGGCGAGAATAGGCAATCCGCCGGCGTACCACGCCGAAAGCGCCTTGGTAAACATAAGCACAATGGCGGCAAGGTACAACATACACAGCGGTGCCACCCTGCCAAAGTCAAGGTGCAGCGACCGAATGATAAGGTACAAGCCCACAAACACCACGCAGTACACCGCAAGGTCAATAAGCGAAAACGGCGCGATATTCGAAAACGCCGCCGCAAACAGGCAGTGGGCGACAAAAAACGCACCCACCCCGCAGGCAAGCGCGTACCGTGTAAACGCGTTTATGCGCCGCTGCAGTTGGATAAACACATCCCCAAAGAGCGAGAAGACGAACGCAAGCAGCATCGGCACAAAGTAGCCGGGGTCTCCCTGGGCGGTTGCATAGCACGCCCATGCGATAAGCACAAACAGGGTGCTTGTAACGGTCTTAAGAATAAGCTGTGCGGCAAATCCTTGGCGCAACGAGCGGCGCATGTACCAAACAAGCGATATGGCATACACAATACACAGCAGGATTATCATAAACCCTCAGCCCTTCCCGATGTTGTTATACCTAATTATACCATACAATAACCGTTGTATGACGGATTTTTGTTTGCCGGACGCAGCATCTTTGCAAGGCATGTAAAGTACGTGATAAAAAGTCTGCTTTTTCTTCTTTTTGTGAAAAAAACTGCAATAAACAGGGCGATAGCGCGCACTGATACTATATCGGGTTGGGACTGCGACCACGCCGCGCAGGACAACAGGAAGCAAAACGCAAAAGAAAGGACAAGGTATCCGTCTTGAGCTTTATACAGATAAAAAATCTGCGCAAGGTTTACCGCATCGGCAGCGAAAAGGTGGTCGCCCTCAATGATATCAACCTCAATATCGAGCGCGGCGAGATTTTGTGCATCCTCGGAACCTCCGGCTCGGGTAAATCGACGCTGCTTAACATGCTCGCGGGGCTGGAAAAGCCGACACGCGGCACCATACTCATCGGCAAGTCGGATGTAGGCAAGCTGACGGAGAACAAGCTTGCGCTGTTTCGGCAAAAGCACGTCGGGTTTATCTTTCAGTCGTACAACCTCATGCCCTCGCTCACAGCGGTCGAAAACGTCGCGATGCCCTTAATGTTTCGGGGCATTGGCAAGGCAAAACGCAACCGCCTTGCGCTGAAGATGCTCGCCGAGGTCGGGCTAAAAAACAGAGCAAAGCACAAGCCGACACAGATGTCGGGCGGTCAGCAGCAGCGCGTGGGCATTGCGCGCGCGTTTGTCGCAAAACCAAAGATTGTATTTGCGGACGAGCCTACCGGCAACCTCGACACCAAAACCACCCTCGACGTCATGAACCTGATGGTCACCATGTCCCGCGAGAACAACCAGACCTTCATCCTTGTTACGCACGATAAGGAGATCAGCCTGTTTGCCGACCGCGTCATACATATCATCGACGGTAGTATCGAGCGCGACCAGAAGGTCACCCCAGAGCAGCGCGCCGAGCTAAACGCCCAGCTTGCAGAACTCGCCATAGAAAAAGAGAAGCTGGCGGCGCAGGAGGCGCAGGAACGGGAGGAGCGTAAAAAGAAGCGCGCCGAGGCGCTGCAAAACAAAAAGCAAAAACGCAAAAAGCCCCCGAAAGAACACAGCGGCAGTGAAGCGGCACCACCCCAAAAGGCAAAACACGCATGGCAAACGCTGTTTACGAAACGGGCAAAGCAGACGCAGCCCGTCGGCGAACAAGCAGAGCCAATCAAAATATCCGAAGTCGACATAAATGAGCAGGGAGAGGTTACAAATGAACAGATGCAAAAATAGAAGATGGATGGCGCTGCTTGCTGGCGTTATGATGGTTTTTAGCTTAATAGTGATGCCGGTGTTATCGTTGTATGCGGCGGAGGATGATGAGCCGGTTATCATTGATGTTACATACGATAAAATCGATAGCAAAAAAAATCTATACGATATTACAGTTTATGTAATGGCGCCAAAGGCGATGATAGATTTAGTTGAAGGAAGCGTCATTCGGTTAACGGATTGTACGTTCCAGCAACGTGACGGAGATGGTGGAGACCCTGAGGTTGGTGACTTTATTGCGGATATTGGTACAGGAGTCAAGTATCCCGATACTGCTGATGACGACACATTTAAGGTTTTAGATATCAAATTTAAGAACTTATATACCGTCTATCGGGAAAACACTATTTCATTTACTATACATACCAGTGGAGGAAATTTCACTCTAAACAAAAACTTCAACATAAAATCATTGCCATCTTCATCATCGACCCCAAGTGATGACGACGAGGATGAAGAAGAAACCCCCATCGCCGCCCTCAAGCCCCACCTCATCGTGGACAGCTACTCCTACGGCGAGGCATCGGCAGGTAAGGACGTGCCCGTCACCTTTACGCTCAAGAACACCAGCGTAAGCAAGACCATCCGCAACGTGGTGCTTACCGTAAAGCCCTCGGGCGACCTGCGCATCAAAAGCGCGTCCGACACCATCTTTGTCGACAGCATTCAGCCCGGCAAGACCATTACAAAGTCGATGAACTTCTTCCTCGGCGCGGGCGCTCAGGCCGACGTGCAGGATATTGCGATATCCTCTACCTTTGAGTACTTCGACATCGAAGGGCAGAATGCCGTCGCAGGCGGCGACAGCATCTCAATCTCCATCCCAACCGATAAGGTGGAGCGGGTACGCATCCAAAAGGTCGAGCTGCCCGATATGCTCTACCCCGGCACGGAGGAGGAGATTGCCTACTCGGTTGTCAACGCGGGCTTTAGCACCCTGTATAACTGCGAGATCAAGGTGGTAGACGAAGAGGGTACCGAGTACGCGTATGCCTACGTGGGCAGCCTCGAGCCGTCCAAGGCGGCGAGCCAGCCCTATCTGCCAATCATGTTCGATGTGTCGGGTGAAAAGAACCTAAAGTTTGTGCTTACATACGAAAACGAGAAGCTCCAAGCAGGCGAAGTGACGCGCGACTTTACGGTAAGCGTCATGGAGATGCCCGTATACGAAGAGCCACCCATGGAGCCATTCCCCGAAGAGCCGATGCCCGAAGAACCACAGGGCATGGCACCGTGGCTGTTGTGGGTCATTATCGGCGGCGGCGTACTGGTTGCGGTTATCGTGACGGTGGTGGTGATAAAGGCGGTCAAGAAAAAGAGGAGCGAGCTGGACGATGAGGATATTTGACGTTATATCCATGTGCTTTCGCAGCCTGTTCCGCCGCAGGGTGCGCACACTGCTCACCGTAATGGGTGTGGTCATCGGA
>JAEZQD010000014.1 GCA_023413185.1 Bacillota bacterium | reverse complement strand
TCGCAAACAGTTCAAACGGGGAGTCGGGCAGCACATAGCCATCGATGCAGTAGTTGGGGGTGTAGCGTTCACGCAGGCTTGCCTCAATCAGGTCGCAGCCGTCCATCGCGCGCAGCTCGGCGATGCTTTTGCAGTCAACTGACTTAGCAAACGCCTCACCCTCCTGCTCCATCTCTTCGCGGGGCTTAGCGTCCATCATACCACCCAAAAGCGGACAGCCGCTCTGCATAATAACCTGGTTGCATAGCCCGTCAACCAGCGGCGACATCAGCAGGCAGGAGGTACCAACCGAACCGCCCGATTGTCCGCCTACGGTGATGCGACTGGCATCGCCGCCAAACCGGTCGGCATTTTCCTGCAGCCAAATTAGCGCCTGACGCATATCCAAAATAGCGTAGTTGCCGCTGCTGCCGTAAGGCGCCTCGGCGGTTAATTCGGGGTGGCACAAAAACCCGAACAGTCCCAGACGGTAGTTGATGGTAACCACCATCATGCCTTGCTCGGCAAGGTGCTCCCCTTCAAAAAAGGGTGCCATTCCGGTACCCGCTACCATGCCGCCGCCGTGAATCCAAACAAAGATGGGGAGCTTTTCGTCCGGGGCTTTGGCGGGCGTCCATATGTTCAGATACAGGCAATCCTCGCTGTCCATTTTAGCCGAAAGCTCAAAATCATCACTGGGCCAGTGTGCCCGTCCGTCTGCCTGCAACGCACCGCCGGAGAAACGATCCGCCATGCGCACACCAAACCAGCGTGCCGGCGGCTGGGGTGCCTTCCAACGCCTATCCCCAAGCGGCGGCGCTGCATAAGGAACCCCGCGAAATACCTTGAGGTCGCCTTCTGTTGTGCCCTGCAAAACGCCTTGCTTAACCGTTACGCGTGCTTTGTCAAATGTCTGATTCAAAAGTGATGCCCCCTTCTGTTATTAATATCTTCACTATACCGCACTGCTTGAGTAGCCGCATTTGTTTAACCGCGCAGTTTTTTTGTTTTTAGGCACAGGGTTGTTAAAAACCACGCATTATCAGTAGCGCATAAGCGAAAAACTGTTTATAATGGATGCCATAGAGTGTATCTATCAACCATACAAATTTTGGCGCAACGAGAATAAAGAAAGGAAGATGAAATATGCAGCTAGAAGCAAGCTTATTAATGAAACTTCATGTAACGCTCGGGGAAGTACAGTTTGTGGGGGGCACACCCGGGCGCGAGCTGTGCATCATTCCCATTACGGGCGGACGATTTGAGGGGCCACTTCTGCGCGGACAGATTTGTGCAGGCGGGGCGGATTGGAACACGCGCATCTCAACGACGCGTTCTCACGTATTTGCGAAGTACTGGATTAAAACGGACGATGGTGTAATGATTAGCGTGCAAAACGAAGGGGTTATCGATGCTTCTGCCGACGCGCGAATCAAAACGGTGCCGCGCTTTGAGGTAAGCAGCCAAAGCCCCTACGGCTTTTTGAATTCGGGCGTATATGTGGGGGAATTAACGGCAGGCAGTGAGCCAAACAGTGTGGATATCACCTTATATCAGTTGGCGTAAAACATAGTATTAAAGCTAGAACCAACTAGTAAGAACATGCGTGTAATGATGGATAACGCATGTGTTTGAGAATTACTTAGTATTAGAATAATACAACGGACCCCCCGATTATTAACCGGGGGGTCTGCAAGATATTAAGCAGTGCGTGATTGTTCAGTGATGACCATGGTTATCGCAGCCATGGTCGCCGCAAGCCCCGTCGTGGTGCTCGCCGTGGTGATCGCAGGTAATCTCCGGGTTGTAATCCAGTCGGTCTGCTAAAAAAGCCTCCACGGCTTCGTCTGCGTTGCCTGACACACCACCGTATAGAGCGATGCCCGCTTCGCTTAAAGCAAGCTTTGCGCCGCCTCCGATTCCGCCGCACAGTAAAACGTTAACCTCCAGCTTTTTCAGAATATCCGCCAGCGCGCCGTGCCCGCTTCCGTTGGTATTCACTGTTGTCTTTAGCTTAATTTCACCCTCCGCTACATCATAAATCTTAAACTTCTCCGTGTGTCCAAAATGCTGAAAGACCTGGTCGTTTTCCAGTGTCACCGCAATTCTCATGCTGGTTTTCCTCTCTTTCTATAAATCAAAAAGTGTTTGCATGGGTGTTCTATACTTCGGGGTAAGCATGTTGTTTGTAAAAGACAATCAACATGCCGTTTACCTAAAGCTGCCTAACCAATTAGCAAACAGAGATGACAAAGGATTGCTTGTTATGCTTTTTCCTGCTCCCAATGGCATCTTTTTTTGTGGCAGTGTCCGCACTCGTGGGCACCCCCGTCGCACAGAACATAATCGCCCCCGCTAATGGATAGCTCCAGCCCGTTAACCAGACAATGTGCTAGTTTTATGCGGGCACTGCTGTAAATAGCCTGTACGGTTGTGCGTGCAACCCCCATGCTTTGTGCGCACTGCTCTTGGCTAAGCCCTTCCAGATCAATCAGACGGACGGTCTCAAATTCATCCACGGACATTGCCACAACCTTGCGCTCGTTTCCTTCGGCATCCAACGGACCAAAACTTTGGCTTTTTGGCATACGACAGACACGTCGCCCTTTTCTCGGTCTGGGTATTGTTCTCCCCTCCTTACACAATGAATTACTGGCATATGTCATTAACTAACCATAAGATACCACTGTTTATGGCATATGTCAATAATAATGTGTGTTCGTCTTGGTAACCCGTGTGGTGATAACAGAGACTTGCAAAAAAAGAAGCCGATTTGTTAGAATCGACTTCTTTTTTATACGGTTTTATTAAGTGGCTTAAATAGAAGCAGGGATCAACGCCTGACGCAAATTGTACAGGCATAGGCATGCTGCATCCATGCTATCTGCAAAACCACGTTATTAAATATCTCGTTAGCTATACAAGCGCATCCTCAATATCATAAAGAATATCATCAGAGAGGGCATAGCCGGAGGCCTTTACGTTTTGCACAACCTGTTCCGGTCTGCTTGCGCCGATGAGCGCGCTAGAAATGTTTTGCAGGCGAAGCACCCATGCAAGCGCCAGTTGAGCCATTGGGATGCCGAGGCTGTCCGCAATAGCCGAGATCTTGTTTACCTTCTCAAAGGTCGTTTCGTTCAGGAACCCCTTAATAAAGTAATTCATCTTGTCGTTGGCGGCACGGCTATCGGCGGGGATGTCATGAAGGCTTTTGTACTTTCCTGTCAGCAGTCCCTGCGCAAGCGGTGAGAACACCACCTGTCCGATGCCGTTTCGTTCGCTGACGGGTATGACCTCCGCCTCAATGCTCCTGTTCAGCATGCTGTACTGGGGCTGGTTCACAACAAAACGGTTGATTAGGTTTTTGTCGGCGATGCGCATCGCTTCCTCAATCTGCACTGCCGACCACTCGCTGATGCCCGCGTACAAAATCTTACCCTGACGAATCAGATCGTCGAATGCTCGAAGCGTCTCCTCAACCGGCGTTTCGGGGTCGTAACGGTGACAGTACAGGATATCCACATAGTCCTGCTTTAATCGTTTGAGGCTGGCGTGCGCGGATTCCATGATATGCTTTCTCGAAAGCCCCCGGTCATTGGGTCCGTCGCCCATGGGGAAATAGACCTTGGTCGCCAAAACATACGAGCTTCGCTCGTACTTGCCCAGTGCCACACCCACCACCTTTTCGGCCTCGCCACGGTTGTAAACGTTGGCGGTATCAAAGAAGTTGATGCCAAGCTCGTACGCCGTATCGATGGTTTTAATTGCGGTAGCGTTCTCCACCGCGTTGCCGTAAGTCAGCCAGCTGCCAAGGCTAATCTCGCTAACCTTCAGTCCGGTTGCGCCTAATCTTCTGTATTGCATGGTTGTATTCCTCCAATTCTATTATCGGTTGTATCCAAAGCGTGTGCCTGCCAAAGAGCCCCACACGGCATCACATGCCGCTAAGACCTCCTGATTCAGAGCATCCCCCTCAAGCGAAGCAATATTCTGCTCGAGCTGCTCCAGTCTGCTTACGCCGCTGATGATGCTGGTGACATCCGAGCGGCTTGCGCACCATCTCATGGCGAGCTGTAACACGCTCATGTGGTGTGCTGCCGCAATCTCGGTCAGTTTTTCCACGGCGGCAAAGTTATCCTCCGACCAATAGCGTTTATAGTACATCTCGTTACTGGCAAATCGGGTATTCTCCGCGGGCTTGCCCGGACGATGCTTGCCGGCGAGAAGACCGCCCGCAATGGGGTTATATACCGCCATACCCAGCTTGTGTGCCCGCAAAAAGGGAATTAGCTCGGTTTCGATGCCGCGCGTAATCGCATTGTACACGTTCTGGGTGATGACAGGCGCGATATAGCCCCGCTTATCGCAGACCGCCAGCATATCCGCAATCTGCCACGCGGCAAAATTGCTTACCCCAACGTACCTGATTTTACCCGCCCGTACCAGACTCGTCATCGTCTCGAGTGTTTCCTCAATCTCGGTTTCATAATCCGGGGCATGCAGGTAGTAAATGTCGATATAGTCCGTGTCCAAGCGGGCGAGACTGGCATCCACGGCGGACAGGATATTGCGGCGGGAAAGCCCCTTGTCATTGAGCTTGTCGCCCATCTGACCAAAGACCTTTGTGGCAAGAACAATGTCGTCGCGCCGGTTTTTTAGCGCCTTTCCGACGATGCGCTCGCTTTCGCCCTGATTGTATACATTTGCGGTGTCCCAAAAATTCACACCTTGATGATACGCATAGTCCATGATGGCAAGGCTGTCGGCTTCCTCTGTCTGCCCGCCGAACATCATCGTGCCAAGGCTGAGTGCCGATACCTTAAGGCTTGTGCCCGGAAGATTGTTGTATTTCATCGTTGTAACCGCTCCTTTCTTGCGCTTGCATTCGGTGAAGCGGCAGGGCAGTTCACCGACGGCGTTCTAAAAACCGATTGTTTACCACGCGTAGGCTTCCGGCGCGGCGCCGCCCGGACCGGGGAATATCTCGTCCAGCCTGCGAAGCACATCGTCGCTCAGTACAATCTCAACCCCGCGAAGGGAATCCTCAAACTGCGCCAAGGTTCTCGGACCGATGATGGGTGCCGTTACCGCGGGATTAGAAAGCAGCCATGCCAGCGCGACGTTGGACTGGCTTTCTCCAAGCTCCTCGCACAGCGCCGCGTAAGCCGCAAGCTGGGCGCGCTGCTGCTGGGTCAGGTTCTTTGCCGCTTCTGCCGAACGCGCCCCGCCGGCAACAGGGGTTAGGGCGTTGCCGCTCAGTAAGCCTCCGCCAAGCGGGCTCCAGGGTATCAACCCAAGACCAAGCTCCTGTGCGGCGGGTAGAACCTCAAGCTCGGGCAGTCTGCACACAAGGCTGTATTTATGCTGCTCGCAGACCAGCCCCAAAAAGTTACGCTTTTCGGCCATTGCCTGCGCATACGCGAGATGACGCGCGCCAAAGTTGCTCGAGCCGACGTAATACACCGTTCCCTGATTGACGAGCGCCTCAAAGGCGCCCCAGATCTCCTCCCACGGTGCATGACGCTCGATGTGATGCATCTGGTACAGCTCTACACGGTCTGTCTGCAACCGCTTGAGCGAGCCTTCCAGATGTCTGCGAATCTTGTACGCGGAAAGCCCGCGCGCTCCGTTGGGTCCGTCGTTTTCGTCGTTCATGTCGCCGTAAACCTTTGTGGCAAGCACCACTTTTTCACGCCTACCGCCACCCTGGGCAAACCAGCGACCCATAATTTCCTCCGTCCAGCCGCTGTGACCGTTGTTCGGATTACCGTAAACATTTGCCGTATCAAAGAAATTCACGCCCATGTCAAGCGCCTTGTCCATAATGGCAAAGGCCTCTTTTTCGTCCGTGCGCGGTCCAAAGTTCATGGTGCCAAGGCAAAGGCGGCTTACCTTTAAACCGGTTCTCCCTAAATAAGTATATTGCATGTTAATCCTCCCTAAAAGTTATTGACATCGTCCGAAAAGATGCTGTACGATAATCATAAACCTTAACGTCAACTCTAAGTCAATACCAAATTATCGATACACGGAGGTGCCCGGTATGGGTTACACAGTAAAAGCGGTGGCTGAGATGACTAATCTAAGCCCCCATGTCCTGCGATATTACGAGAAGGAGGGGCTTTTGCCCCACATAAAAAGAACCAAGAGCGGCATCCGTCAATATACGGACGCCGACCTGGAATGGCTCGGTTTGATCTGCTGCTTAAAAAACACGGGCATGTCCATCAAACAGATTCGCGATTTTGTGAATCTAAGCACACAAGGCCCTCAAACCCTCAAGGCACGATGCGCCATGCTGTTAGCCCACCAAAAAGAGGTGGAAGAACACATAGCCGAAACCAACAAACACCTTGAGCGGGTTTCTCACAAAATCGCATATTTTACAAAGCAGTATGAAGAGTATTGCCTAGAAGAAGCAATCAATCAAGAGGTGATACGAGTGCCCCAAACGGTGTAGGTGTAGCGGATTATATTATGCACCACACATTTTAGAATGAAAAAAGCACAGCTCCCCTCAAACGGGAAACCATGCTTTTTGGTGCGCCCGACTGGATTCGAACCAGCGGCCTTTAGAGTCGGAGTCTAACGCTCTATCCAGCTGAGCTACAGGCGCATATGATAAACGCAAACCGTGTAAAAGGCTTGACGCACAAAATAGTATGATACTTATCTTTGTTTAAGAAATGTACAAAAAATCGAGCAAAAGCTTTGATTTATGCGGTTTTGCGAAGATTTTTTGTCTACATTTCTAACGAAGATTAGTATAGCATAGTTACGATCAAATGAAAAGTGTTTTGTTTAAGAGCTGCAAAAATCTACAAAAACCTGAAATCATGCAATCAAACCGCCCAAACGCAAAAACTTGTGTGGGGAAAGGTAAAAAAACTTGCAAATTTGGCATGGTTGTGATATCATAATCGAAGATGTTTTTGACTGGTGTTATGCCTGTCTTATTAACAATATCGGAGGTGCCTTTCGTTGGGCGGAATTGAAATTGCGGGCGCGATCCTATTAATTCTCGCAAGCATACTGTTAACTTTACTTGTACTGGTGAAGGATGACAAGTCAGACGGAATGAGCGCAATCATGGGCGGTTCCAGCAGCGATTCTTACCTCGGTAAAAACCGTGGCAGAACACTTGATGTCGTTCTGGGTCGCTGGACCAAGGTTGTTGCGATTGTGTTCTTTGTGCTTGTGCTTGCGGTAAATATCAGCCTTATCTTTATTAAGTAGGCTGTATACCGCTGAAGAATATCGGTAAACGAAAGCTCTGCGATGTTCGCAGGGCTTGTGTTTTGTTATCAGAAGGTTTTCTGGGTGCATATTGACGCATAACTGGGTCATCCGCACACATTAATATATTATAACCGGTAGACTTAATCGGAGTTTTTAGGGTCTTCCGTCGGCAGAACAGCAAAAATGTGATTTGACAAAAGGAAGTGTATTTTATAAAAACCTCAATTATTAAGGGATTATCCAAGCTCAAAAGCTTTATTCCGCGCATGGAGCTCGCTAAGCGAATTGGCATTGCAAAAAGTGATGTGAAGCGTTTTAACGATCAACTGGACGCAATGATTCAAAGCGGCGAGATTATCGAAAAAAAGGATAAGATTGCGCTCTCGAGCAAGCTTGGGCTGATACCGGCCACCATCGTCAAGCTCTCAGGGCGGTTTGGCTTTGCGCGCGAACTCGATAATCAAACCGATTATTTTGTTCCCGGGCGTGCCTTTATGGGAGCGCTTGTGGGTGACGGCGTACTCCTTAAGCCCATGCAGTCCCGCGGGGAATCCCCCGAGGCGGAGGTGTACCGCGTCGTGTCTGAGGGCAACGGTTTGCTCAGCGGCGTGTTCCGTCAGGAGAAGGACGGCAATTTTGTGTACCCCGACTCTATGCCAAATATTGGCATTCGCATTGTAAAGGGTGGTGCGGGCGATGCGAGGGAAAGGGATAAGGTGGGTATCTCCATCGTCTTTCGCGGCGCGCGTCATTCCGAGCACCGCGGCAAGGTAGAAACGGTGTTTGGCAGCAGCGATACGGCGGCTGCATGTGCGCTTGCAGTACTGTCCGAAAACGCGATAACGATTGACTTCCCCGAAACGGTTCTCGCGCAAGCGAGAGAGGTTGCGCAAACGCAGATAAGCGAGCAAGACATCGCATCCCGCCTTGACCTGCGTGATGAGCCGATCTTTACGATAGACGGCGCCGACACAAAGGACATTGACGATGCGGTAATGGTACAGCGAACCGCACACGGGTTTACTTTAAGCGTTCACATCGCGGATGTTTCACACTATGTAACCGAAGACTCGCCGCTCGATGACGAGGCGTTTGAGCGCGGTACGTCGGTTTATTACGCCGACCGTGTGGTGCCAATGCTGCCCAAGGAGCTGTCAAACGGCATCTGCTCGCTTAACGAGAAAGAGGACCGTCTTGCATTCTCCTGTTTGATGGAGATGGATAAATCGGGTGTGATGAAGCAGTTTCGCTTTGCCAAAACAATCATCCGCTCCCGTGTAAAGGGCGTATACAGCGAAATCAACCGCTTGTTTGATAACACGGCGGACGATAAGCTAAAAGAAAAGTATGAGCCCGTTCTCGCAAGCCTGCCCGCAATGAAGGAGCTTGCCGTTTTGCGCATGCGTCAGGGCGCGCTGCGGGGCGTACCCGAGCTAGAGACCACCGAAACCAAGATCATTATCGGTGAGGATGGTACAGCGGTTGGGCTTGAGCCTCGCACTCGCGGCTTTGCAGAGGAACTGATTGAGGAGTTTATGCTGTGCGCAAACGAAGCGGCGGCAACCCTCGCCCAGCAGCAAAAGCTGCCCTTTGTTTACCGTGTGCACGAAAGTCCTGCGCCCGAAAAGATAGACGCACTGATGCAGACGCTGGGTCTGCTCGGCGTCAATGTGCCTAAAATGGGCACGAGCGTTTCCCCCAAGGCGCTTGCGGAGGTGCTCAAGCGGGTAGACGACCAGCCAATCAAGCGCATTGTGCACAACCAGGTGCTGCGTTCAATGGCAAAGGCGCGTTACAGCGAAGAACCGATAGGGCATTTTGGGCTGGTTCTTGAAAACTACGCGCACTTTACATCCCCCATCCGGCGTTATCCCGACCTTGCCATCCACCGCATACTAAGCGCGCATACTGCTGGCTATGCGTCCGCCGATATTGAAAAACGGTATTTCCGTTATGTCAAGTCTGCGAGCCTATCCTCCAGCAACAGCGAGCTGCGCGCCATGACGGCCGAGCGCGGCTGCAACGATTGCTACAAGGCGGAATATATGCGCAGGCATATCGGCGAGCAGTTTATCGGCGTCATCTCCTCTGCGGCGCAGCACGGAATCTATGTGGAGCTTGCAAACACCGCCGAGGGTCTCATTCATGTCGATCGTTTTCCGCCGGGCAATTACGAGTATGACGGGCGCATGCAGTTTACGGAACTTGCGAGCGGTCGCCGCCTGCGGGTTGGCGATACGATTTCCGTCATTGTTTCAGGTGTTAATGTTGCGCAGGGCAACGTCGATTTTGATTTTGCAACAGTAATTGAACCGTAATCCTACCGACTTTAATAAAAACGGCGACTTTGGGTTTTACCCAAAGCCGCCGTTTTGCTGTTTGTTGTGGCTCTAGTACGCGATGCCCTGTGCCTTCATGGCCTCGGCAACCTTTAAGAAACCGGCGATATTAGCGCCCGCCACCAGATTGTCCTTAAAGCCGTATTCGGCTGCAGCATCAAACGAATGATGGAAGATGTTCTCCATAATACCCTTAAGCTTTGCGTCAACCTCCTCAAACGTCCAGGAGTAACGCATGGAGTTCTGGCTCATCTCAAGACCCGAGGTAGCAACGCCGCCTGCATTTGCTGCCTTTGCCGGTCCAAACAGAACGCCCGCCTTTAAGAATGCCTCAACCGCTTCGGGGGTGCTGGGCATGTTTGCGCCCTCGGCAACCGCGATAACGCCGTTTGCAATCAGTGTCTCGGCAGCCTTGCCGTCCAGCTCGTTCTGGGTCGCGCAGGGCAGGGCAATGTCACATTTGATATTCCAAATACCCATGCAGCCCTCGTGGTACTCAGAGCCGGGCACACGAGCGGGGTACTCGGAGATTCTACCGCGCTCCACCTCTTTAATCTGCTTTACCACATCAAGGTTAACGCCGTTCTTGTCGTAGATGTATCCGCCCGAGTCGGAGAGCGCAACCACAGTTGCTCCAAGCTCGGTTGCCTTCTGGGTCGCGTAGATGGCAACGTTGCCTGAACCCGAGATGACAACGGTCTTGCCCTTCATCGTCTCGTTCTTCATGCAGCGAATCATCTCGTCGGTGAAGTACAAAAGACCATAGCCGGTGGCCTCGGTTCTTGCAAGCGATCCGCCGTATGTGAGCCCCTTGCCGGTCAGAACGCCGGTAAACTCGTTGCGAAGACGCTTGTACTGACCGTACATAAAGCCAATCTCGCGTCCGCCTACGCCGATGTCACCTGCGGGCACGTCGGTGTCTGCGCCGATGTGCTTAGAAAGCTCGGTCATAAAGCTCTGGCAAAAGCGCATAACCTCTCCGTCCGACTTGCCCTTGGGGTCAAAGTCCGAGCCGCCCTTACCGCCGCCAATGGGAAGCCCCGTCAGGCTGTTCTTGAAAATCTGCTCAAAACCAAGGAACTTGATAACGGAAGCCGTTACAGAAGGATGGAAGCGAAGACCGCCCTTGTATGGACCAATGGCAGAGTTAAACTGAACACGGTAGCCGCGGTTTACCTGTACCTTGCCGCTGTCGTCCACCCAAGAAACACGAAAACAGATTAGCCGCTCCGGTTCAACGATTCTGTCGGCGATTCCCGATTTAACAAGGTCGGGTCTTTTTTCAAGAACAGGCTCAAGCGATTCAAGAACCTCTTTGACAGCCTGCAAAAACTCCGACTCGCCCGCATTTCTAGCGGCGACCTTGTCGTACACGCCCTGAACATACGCGTTTTTAAACATTTTATTACCCCCAATATTTACTAAGCTTGTTTGTAAGACGATACGACCTTCATGCGTACCCGACATGGTGTGATGATTACCAGTCGGACTTCATCGGTCTCTCCTCATCAAGGAAAAACCTTAAGCAAAGCCTTTTACAAAGTATTTGACTTACGATTTTTACGTTTTACAAACTTAACCCGAATTTTAGTATAATTGTTTTGCTGACCATTTGCAAGAATATCATTTAACTTTTTTTAACTTTAAATTACGATTAATGGTAAATATAGAATTAAAAAACTAATATTTGACACAACTGTAACCGAGTAGAAACTGCATGATTTGATTATAAATCCTGCAAAACAGCAGTGATCGAGCCAAAAATCGCACATAAATATATGGCAAACTTTTTACCGGCGATATTGATATTGGGGGTTTAATGTGCTATAATTCAAATCATAAAATGCACGGATGGTAGCTGTAATTTGTTATGGGTACTCTTAGTGCGGAGGGCTGTCAGCTACTGTGCGATGACAAGCCCTTGTTCTGATAAAAATACAAATGCCGCAGCACAGCGGCGGAATGGGTGATGGATCATGTATTGCAAAAACTGCGGCAATGAACTGTTTCAGGGTGCGAGTGTTTGCACACAATGTGGCGCTTCTGTGGGCGGAGGCTCAGGCTTTTGCCCCAACTGCTCACAACAGTGCGATCCGCTTGCTGTCGTGTGCGTAAAGTGCGGCTATCAGCTTTCCGGTCAGCCGATGGCTCCCACGGGAACAGAGCAAAAGAGCAAACTCGTTGCGGGCCTTTTGGGTATTTTCCTTGGCTTTGCCGGCGTACATAACTTCTACCTCGGCTTTACCGGCAAGGCACTTGCGCAGCTGCTTATCTCGGTGCTTTCCTGCTTTATACTTTCTCCCGTATCGGCTATTTGGGGTCTGATCGAGGGCATTATGATTCTTACAGGCAGCATGAACGTAGACGCTAAGGGTATTCCGCTTAAGGAATAATTTGCGCAACACACGAGTTAAAATAAACACAAGGCGCCGGAGGATGGAAAACATTCTTCCGGTGCTTTTTGTTTGACAAGCCGCCCAATTAACGTTACAATACTTAGTGCGAGTAAACCAGACTGTGGCGCGCGCTATAAACCGCGTGTGAGGAAAGTCCGAGCTCCACAGGGCAAGGATAACGGCTAACGGCCGCCGGAGGCGACTCTAGGGAAAGTGCAACAGAGATATACCGCCAGCTTCGGCTGGTAAGGGTGGAAAGGCGAGGT
>JAEZQD010000001.1 GCA_023413185.1 Bacillota bacterium | reverse complement strand
GGTTACACGCCTCCTTACACCAAACCGGAGGCTCTCTGCGCTGCAAGAACCGATGCTACTATCCCTATCAATGCATTTGTTTGAATGAATTATAAATGAGTCGCCCCATTTTGTCAAGACCGGCAAGGCTATTTATCTAAGGTACCGCCGGATGATGCGTGTATCAGTGCCCCGCCAGCCGAAGCAGCTCGTCCGCGCCCGAGAGGGTTAGCTCTGTGATGACATCACCGCCCATTATGCGGGCGATTTCGGCTTTACGGGCATTGCGCTCCAGCGCGGTGACCTCGGTAAAGGTTTTGCCGCTTTGCACCTTCTTCTCTATGAGCATATGATGGTCGCCAAGTGCCGCTATCTGGGCAAGATGCGTCACGCAGATAACCTGCCTGCCGCATGCAATCTCCTTGAGCTTCAACCCAATCTTTTGCGCCGCTCTGCCGCTGACACCCGTATCAATCTCATCAAAAATCATGGTATCCACATCGTCGGTGCCCGCAAGCACGGTTTTAATCGCCAGCATAATGCGAGAAAGCTCACCGCCCGACGCAATCTTCGCTATGGGCTTGGGCGGCTCGCCCGGATTTGTGGAGATAAGCAACTGAATATTGTCTATCCCATTCTCCCGAAGCGTTCCCTTTTCATTATGTATCGTAAACTCGACGTTTGGCATATCAAGAAACCGCAGTTCCTCCTTCACCCGTCGCGCAAACTCAGCCGACGCCTCATCGCGCCGTACAGAAAGACTGTCCGCCGCTTGCTGCGCTTGGGCAAGCTTTTGCGCTTTTTGCGCCGATAATCTCTGCAGCAGCTCGTCGGAAAGCTCAATCTCCTCAAGCTCTGCGCGGATTGTGTCAAGATACCCAAGAATCTCATCCACGCTGCTGCCGTATTTCTTTTTCAAACGATAGATAAGGTCAAGGCGATGTTCTATCTTGTCCAGATTGCGCGGGTCGTACTCAAATTCGTCAAGCATTAAGCCGATGTCATGCGCAAACTCCGAAAGCTCCATAGACATCTCCTGAATTCGCTGGGCTGTATCCGCAACCTCCTCACACACCGGGGCAATCTCGGTTAAAACGCGTCCTGCTTCGCCGATTAAGCCCGTCGCACCTTCGGCACCGTCTGCGCCGGAAAGCGATTCATAGGCTGTGCTTAACGCTTCCAATATACGCGTTGCATTGTTAATGCGTTTGCGTTCGGAGATCAGTGCCTCTTCTTCACCGGCTTCCAGCGCCGCTTCCTCAATCTCGTTAATCTGGTAGGTAAGCAGATCGATGCGACGCGCCTTCTCCGATTCATCGGTTGAGATGGCGTGCATTCGCTTTTCAAGCTCCCGCAGGGCTATGTAGCTGTCGATATACTCGCGAAGCAGTGGTGTCAGCCCGCCAAACGCATCGATAAATCTTGTATGCTTGTCGGCATCGAGCAGAAAACGACTGTCGTGCTGCCCATGGATATCAATAAGGTGTTCGCCAAGCTCTCTCAGCATCGAAACAGTTGCGGGCTTTGAATAGATGCGGCAGTTTGCGCGTCCGTCCGTGGTTACCTCCCGGGTGATTAACAGCGAACCATCCTGCTCCGGCTCGTACCCAAGCTCGATTAGCTTTGAGCGCACAGCCTCCGAAATATCTGTAAACAGTGCGGTTACGTTTGCCTTGGACGCCCCTGTGCGGATGAGGTCGCGTGAGGTTCTCTCGCCTAAAACCGCATTGATGGCATCGATTAGGATAGACTTACCGGCGCCCGTTTCGCCCGTAAAGATATTAAACCCCTGTTCAAACCGAATAGAGGCTTCCTCAATAATTGCAACATTATCAATAAACAGTTCCGAAAGCATGGTTGTCACCTGCCGTTTGGATTAATGATTACTACAAAAACCTATGACTCCAGCTGCTTAGTCAGTTCCTTTTTTAACCCAGCAGCTATCTGCTCTGAACGGGTAAGGATGAATATGGTATCATCCCCCGCTATGGTGCCCACCACGCCCTGCCAGTCCAGCGAATCAAATGCGGCACACGCGGCGTTTGCCATACCGGTATAGCACTTCACGCATACGATGTTTCCCGCATAATCCATACCAATCACTGATTTGACAAACAGGTTGTGGAAGTTGTATTGAATGTCGAGATCCTTTTCTCGCGCGGAGGCCGCATATTGGTAGCTTCCGCTATCCCCCATGGTCTTAATCAACTTCAGTTCTTTGATGTCACGCGAAACGGTTGCTTGTGTCACATTATAGCCGTCCTCGCGCAATAGAGTAAGCAGCTCCTCCTGTGTGTTGATGGGGGTTTCGGAAACAAGCTCCAAAATCTTTGCGTGGCGTTTGGTCTTCATAACAGTACTTCCCTTCATCACAGTTGATTTGCCACGGAACGCCGCGCACTAGCTGCGCAGTAATATCTTCTTGTTAAACACACTAAAAAAGCTCTTGTCGTCAAGACGGATAAACTCCGCCGTGATATCCGACCGTTGGACGATTACCGTGTCCCCTGGATGAATGGGGACCTCGATTTCGCCATCGATATTCATGTCGGCATTAAAATGTCCGTTATCGTAACAGCCGGTGACCTTTACAATATCGTCGGGGGCAAACAGTATGGTTCTGGATAACAAGGAATGCGGGCAGATTGGCGTCATAACAATCGACTCGATGCAGGGCGATATCACGGGTCCGCCGGCAGACATGCTGTATGCCGTAGAACCGGTTGGTGTAGATAAGATGATGCCGTCGGCACGATAGCTGCTAACCAATATATCATTGCAACAAAGCTTGAGATCGATAATGTTAGAGGATAATCCCTTTGATATAACCGCATCGTTTAAGGCGTGATACTGCTGACTGGTGCCGTCCTGTGACACCTTTGTTATCTCTAGCATCATGCGGGTTTCGGTTTGATATGTGCCGAGTGCAAGCTGGTTAAGCAAGCTGAGCTCTGCAGGCTCCAGCATGGTCATAAAGCCAAGTCTGCCGACGTTAACCCCAATAATGGGCTTGCCGTTAAACGCCGCTTTCTTTGCCGCATGCAAAAGCGTACCGTCACCGCCAACCGTAATAACCACATCGCATTCTCGAATGAGCAGATCAAACGGTGCAAAGCAGGAACACACATCTCCAAACTCGCTTTGCGCGCAATCCTCCATGCAGGGGGTGATATCACAGCGGTTTAGCTCTGCGCATACGTCCCGCGTGCAGGATAGCCCGCTGCGCTTGTTGAGGTTTGGTATAACAAACGCCTTCATATGCGCTCCTTTCAAGCTTCATTCCTCTTTAAACTGTCGGTGAGAACGCTCTACAAGCCCTTGTAAATTGATATCCGGTGAAAACTCGGGGTTTTGAGATTTCTTCAAGTAAAACAGGTATTCTATATTTCCTTCCGGACCCTTAATCGGTGAGTAATCGGCGCCCATTAGTAAAAAGCCGTTTTGCACCGCGAATTCGGCAATCCTGTTTACAACCTCAAGGTGGATTTCAGGTTCACGCACAACGCCCTTTTTTCCCACCTTCCCCTTGCCTGCCTCAAACTGCGGCTTAACAAGGCAGACGATTTCGCCCCCATCCGCAAGCAAAGAATGCGCGACGGGAAGCACCAGCGTCAACGAAATAAAGGACACGTCGATGCTCGCAAACGAGATCTCATCGGGAATATGCTCACGTGTTACGTAGCGTATGTTGGTGCGCTCCAGGTTAATTACACGCTCGTCCGTTCGCAGCTTCCACGCAAGCTGACCGTAACCGACATCCACCGCATACACCTTTTCCGCACCGTTTTGCAGCATACAATCGGAAAAACCGCCGGTGGATGCGCCGATATCCATGCAAACCTTGCCGTTTAAACAAATCGGGAAGGTCTTTAGCGCCTTTTCAAGCTTAAGTCCGCCGCGGCTGACATATTTAATATCACTGCCGGCAACACGAATTGCACATTGTGAATTCACTGTTTCGCCGGGCTTTGTGACCTTTTGCTCATCGATATACACAATGCCCGCCATAATCAGCGCCTTGGCGCGCTCTCTGCTTGCCGCAAAACCGCGTTCCACCAGCAGGGAGTCCAAACGAAGCTTTTGCTCACTCACCAGTTGTTCTCCTGTTAATATAATCGGAAGGGGTTCAAATCCCTCGGGCTGGATAATGCCTGTTTACCGTTCACTCTCCGCTGTAATAAACCCTGCCACACCTTGGGCATCCAGCCCGAGCATTTTGAGCTGAGAGGCGACGCTTGCCTGAGGAACAAACTGGTTGTTCACGGCACGTATGGCAAAGTGTCCGCAAAAACCGTTTTCGGCAAGTAGGGTATGAAAATGCTCAGCAACCGAGCCGTTTAATATCCCCTCTTCGACAAATAAAACGCAGCGATATCCCATCGCAAGCGCAACAACTTCGTCGGGAATCGGATGCACGCGAGTCAGCTTAAGGATATCAAACGCAATGTCGGTATGCGCATTAGCACCCAATACCTGTACATATTGCCTTCCGTAGGTTACAACAAGTGTGTTTGCGTTTTTATCCTCCGATTTATCAAGAGAATAATCCAGTACAGGCTCTTTTTCCTTGACGACACTTGCCTCGCCACCGCGGGGGTACCGTACGGCAACCACGCCTTTTGTGTGATAGATGGCTTCGTACATCGCAAGGGACAATTCCCGATACGAACAAGGTGAGTAAACCGTAACCCCGGGTATCGAGGATAAAAGAGAAACATCAAACAGCCCTTGATGCGTTTCTCCGTCGTCACCCACAAGCCCGGCACGGTCCACTGCCAGTACGAGGTGCGTATTTTCTATCGCGGCGTCATGCAACACCATGTCATAGGCGCGCTGAAGAAAGGTAGAGTAAACTGCAAATACGGGAATCAGCCCTTTAGAGGCAAGCCCCGCACTGAAGGTTACGCCGTGACCCTCTGCAATGCCGACATCAAAAAAGCGTTCGGGATGACGTTTACTGAAATAATTCAGCCCGGTAGCGTACTTCATCGCTGCGGTTACGGTACAGATGCGATTGTCCGAATCGCCAAGGTCGGTCAGATACCGACCGCAAAATGACGAAAAATTATCCTCATTCAACTGCACAGCCTTATCGGTATGCAGTAAGTCGGCGGCAGATATGCCGTGGTATGCACCGGGATTCTCCTCGGCATGTGTAAAGCCTTTGCCTTTTACAGTATCAACATGAATAAAAACAGGTTCATGCAGGCTTTTTGCCCGCGCAAGCACATTTTTCAGGTTTGCAACGTCATGCCCATCCACGGGACCAAGGTAGGTAAAGCCGTAAGCCTCGAAGTAGTTGCTGTGGTACAGAGACTCCTTGAGGGCGGTCTTTGCCTTTGTAATCAGCCTAATAGCAGGTTTGCCCACCAATGGAATTCGTCTAAGCACACGCCTTGTGACATCCTTTGCCCCAAAGTAGCTGGGTCTGGAGCGGATTTTTGCTAGGTGCTTGGCCAATGCCCCTTCATTTTTAGAGATGGACATTGCGTTATCGTTAAGAATAACAATCAGGTTTTCCGCAGAGCGTCCCGCGTTGTTGTTAATCCCCTCAAAGGTCAGACCGTTGGTAAAGGCTCCGTCGCCAACTACGGCTACCACCTTGCCCTGCTCTCCTTTTAAGGTCTTGGCGTATGCAATACCGCGTGCGGCAGAGATGGCATTGCCTGCATGACCACTAATAAATGCGTCATGCACACTCTCCTTTGACTTCGGAAACCCGGAGATTCCGCCCTCCTGTCGCAGGGTGTGAAACTCACTTAGCCGTCCGGTTAGAATCTTATGGGTATAGCATTGGTGCCCAACATCAAACAAGATGGTGTCGTTTGGCGAATCAAACACGGAATGGATCGCAACCGTAAGCTCCACCGCGCCGAAGTTGGATGCAAGATGTCCGCCTGTTCGAGAAAGCGTTTCAACCAGTAATGCACGAATTTCGTTACAAACAATATCCAGTTCCTTGCCGCTAAGCTTTTTTAGTTCCCCGGGGAGATTGAGCCGAGTCAGCAACGAATAATCATCCATTATGTGTATGTTACTCCTTCAAAAGAACTCTGTGATCATCACCGCATCGGTATGACCATTGCAATTATTATGCCTAGCAGCGCACCCGCCAACACCTCAAGCGGGGTGTGTCCCAAGTATTCCTTTAGCTTTTTAAACTGCATATCGTCAAGCTTTAGTATCTTGCCCTTATCGCGTTTTGCACGTATCTTATCCTTGTTTGGCTGTTGCTCGGTCACGGCTTTGTTGTCGTGAGGCTTAAAGATAACAACAATCTTGTTTAGCACCTTAGCTTGCTCACCTGCCGCACGGCGAACGCCCATGGCATCGTACATCACCACTGCGGCAAACATGATGGCAATGGCAAACAAAGCGGAATCGAAGCCCTCTTTTCGGGCTACCGCAAGTGTCATCGAGCAAACAAGTGCGGAGTGCGCGCTGGGCATTCCCCCAGCTCCTGTAAGCCGCTCCACCTCAAAACGCTTTGTCGTTATCAGGGTAAGTATTGTTTTAATAATCTGCGCAATAATCCACGAAAGAACTGCGCAGGTTAGAATATAGTTGCGCGTTAACTGCTGTA
>JAEZQD010000090.1 GCA_023413185.1 Bacillota bacterium | reverse complement strand
TGCATTGGTTTAACCCGCTTGCGCACTGTTTGGCTGCCGACATGGACGCAGCCTGTGAACTGAACTGCGATTACGAAACCGTTAAAATCTTGGGCGACGAAAACAGAAAGTGCTATTGTGAGCTGCTTATTGAAACCGCAATCAAACCTTGTAACACTTTAGGTGGGCATTTATTCATGGGTTTGGGTATCGGTAAAGGGTTATTAAAAAGGAGGGTTTATTCCATTATGGGTAAAAACACGCAGCGTCCTTTCATCAACGTACTTGCAGCTACTGCGGTTGCCGCGGTATGCCTGTTAGGGGCAGCCTGTGCGCCGAAGGTCACCACTCGGGATACCGATGGACTCTTATCTCAACCGCCTACGCAGAACGATTTGACCTTGGACAACGGGTTTTCTTCTGCTGCAAACTCAGAACTAGATAATATCAGCAGTGAAGAAACTTCGGATTCATTTAGCGACAGCAGCCAATCTGTTGATGCGTCGCAGCAGATTTCGAGTCTGGATCAAGACGCCCTGTTGCGGTTGCCGTTGATTGCTGGTGAAATTTCCAACCCGTTTAATGGATATCCCGGGCATATGGGCGTTGATTTCTCGGCGGAAATGGGCACGGAAATCTTAGCCGCCGCAAGCGGGGTTGTCGTACTTGCTGAAAGCCCCGAACACGGATACGGACGGCACATCATCATCGACCACGGCGCGGGGGTGAAGACGGTTTACGCACATTGCGACGAACTGCTTGTACAGGCCGGTCAAAAGGTGCAGTCTGGTGACGTGATTGCAAAGGTTGGCGATACCGGCAGTGTAACCGGCCCGCTTCTGCACTTTGAGCTACGTATTGACGATGAATATATAAACCCTATAGAATATATGAAAGAAAGGTTTGAGTAACCAAGCCGTACTAATACGAATCTTTGTTTGTTATGTATATCAGTATAACGTACAATCCCGCCCTGCAATGCAGGGCGGGATTTGTTTGCGAACAATTCAATTTGCCTTTTGCTCGTTTGGTGTATTTTGATTTGCAATAGGTTGGCGGGGTTCAAAGTACCCCTTGATTTGATGGGTGATTACCTGAATAATTCGGATAACGCCAATGGATACAACGACCGGAATTACATAGCCAATCAAAACGGTTTTTGCCTCTGCCCACAATACGGCGAACTCAAACGAGCCCCAGACCACTGCTGACAACAACCTCATCCATACAACCCTTCCGTATATGCGATAGGATCTACGATACAAGTATTGCACCGAAAAGAACCGAATAATCCGTTTGTGTTCCAGTGCATTGTCATTCTATCTTTTTTACCGCACTTCGTCAATGGTTATCCTGCCAAAAGTAGACACGCTGCACACCAAAATACTGGTTCTATTGTGCATTTGTGACGAGTATGTTGACATAATTCTCTAGTTATTCGACACATGAGGCAAAACCGGCTGCATTTTTGCAATGGGGTACAAAGCCAGCATACACCCTGCTACAACAAGGGGCTTTCTTCAATGTCTTGGGTGATCCTTTACAAACAGAATGGCGGAGGTAATGATAGCGGAAAGACGGGTGTCGTTTTGCAGGTCGTACGCGGTTATCTTCGAATACATCTCGCCCTGCTTGGAGGCAACGTACTTCGCCTGCACGTTGTTGAGCGTAATGGCCATGATGTCGTTTTTGCACTTGGTGCATTTGCAGCAATCATCCATATGACCGAGAACCGACTCGATCTTCTGCCACACCACGTCTTCCATGATGTTTTTTACCTGAAGACCGCTCATATCGGTAACCTTGGTCAGATTGGGGTTAATCTCAATCACATCGGCCGCTTTGGGTTCTGCGGGTTGTTGCGCTTGTTCGCTTTTCTCCTTGGTAATGTCGCTCATTTAGTCCGTCCTCCTTTTCTGTTTGGGGATGTCAGTCAATCACTTGTCGTCTTTTGGGCTTTTTAGCGCCTTAACGGCAGGCTGATAGCCCTGAGATGCCGCGCTCTCCAGCAGCTTTTTCGCCCATGTCTCTTCTATGGGGAAGCCCTCTCTATGCGTGAAATGCTCCCATATCTCATAACAGGCGGGGGCGTATCCGAATTCGGCAGAAAGCTTAAGCAGACGCAACGCCTCCTGCTCATCCTTTTGAACCGGCTCGCCGCCGCACTCCCCTTCCGCCTTCATCTTAGAGATGGTATAGATCGCCTTGGGGTAGCGCAGCTTCTTGGATTGCTCTAAGAAGCGGATGCCCTTCTGTACGTTTTTGGGGAGCTTTTTGCCCTCGATATATAACATACCCAGCTCATACATGCCCGCCGGACTTTGATTCTTAACCGATTCAAACAGGTAGTGCAGCGCCTCATCGCTGTCGAGACCAATCTCGTTATCGCCGTTGTAGAGCAGCCACATCTGGTACTGGGCAAGATGGTAGCTCTGCGCCGCAAACGACAACCATTTGTACGAACGCTCTTTGTTGATATCCGACTTCAGTGCGTAGTACTCTCCTGTGTAATGCAGTTCATACAGGGCAAACTGCGCGCGGTTCTCGCCGTTCTTCGCCGCCTTTTCGAGCAGCTCAAGACCCTTTTGGGTATCGACATCGGTGTAGTCGCCAATTAGGTATACACGGGCAAGCTCGTATACGGCGGGGTAATACTGCTGCTCGGCAGACTTGGTCAGCCAGTCAATGGCCTCCTGACGGGTTAGCAGCAGATCGTTGCCCTCCTGGTACAGCACCCACAGGGTAAGCTGGGCAAGGGGGTTACCGTCCTTTGCGTAGTTCATCAGGCAGTCAAGCGCGGTGTCCATATCCTGCTCCACCAAAACGTCGCGATACCGTCCGTCTCGGTGCATGGCAAGCACACGCATCTGCGCATCGGGGTCTTTCAGGTCTGCCGCCCTGCGGATGCATTCCAGTCCCTTCTCGTTGTCCTTTTCTACGCTTTCACCCAACACGTACAGGTCGCCCAGTGCGTTGAGCGCAGCGGGAACCATGCCGTCCGCCGCCTTTTTCAGCCAGCTTACCGCGGTATGCTCGTCCATCAGCATATCGTTGCCGCCAATATACAGCGACCAGATGCGATAGCATGCCTGCGCACACCCGCTGTTTGCCGCACTGAGCAGACAGTCGGATGCATACTTCTTATCCACACGCACCTCGCGCCCCATGCAGCTGCCGGTAAAATACGCCTCAAACAGCGCAAGCTGAGCCTGCGAGCTACCATGCTTTGCAGCCTCCTCAAGGATGGCTAGGTATTTGTTGACGGAAGACTGGGACACAAACGCATCGTGGTAATGTTCATACAGCTTTTTTATGGCCTCATCGTGACCGCTCGCCGCTGCGCGTTTGAGCCAATCCGTCGCCTGCTGCTCATCAAAATACTCTCCCTGACGCGATAGGTATTCATACATGGTAAACTGCGCGTCGGGGTTGCCTTCTTCCGCCGCCGTTTGATAAACCTCAAGGGATTTCTTTAGACCTGTGCGCTCGAGCTGCTCGATGTTCTTTGTATCGGCTAGCTCCTTTACTGCGGGCGGATATTCGTTCTGCGCGGCAGTCTTAAGCCAGCTTAGCGCGGCAATGGCGTCAAACATCCCGGTCTTATCGTTTTTATAGATATTGTACAGCTCGTATTGGGCAACAACGTTATGCGCCTGCGCAAGCTCGGTCATTAGCTCCACAAGCGCCGCCAAGGCATCCTTATCCAGATTCTCGGTGGCGAGGAGCTGCTGTGCAAACGAAAGCTTCTCCTCCTCGGTTCCGGTGGATCTGACGTTTTTTATGTGCTTTTCGAGTGTGTACAGGGTAAATTTCTTGCCGAGGTTGACCATTAGGTCAAAGCTTTTGCTGTCAACCTCCGACTGCTCGTCACGAAGGGCAAGCGACACCGTCGCGGTGACGCGATCGCCCGGTAAAAGGCGCGGAAAGATGGTGTAGGGCACATTGATACGCATGCCTCTGCCGGAAAACACCTCGCGCTTTAGGGGGATGACCAGACAGATCTCCCCTTCGTCGTTGGTAAAGCGGGTGAACATACCCGTATCTCCCACCGTAAGGGGGGCGTTTGTCAGCGTGTCAGAAAAACAGATATGTATGTCACATTTTGTCTTTCTGAGTTCCTCCGCGTCAAGTGATATGACAAATGCAAAGTTGTCACTGTTGTCGGGTTCAAAGCTTGCGTGCAGTAAACTGCGCACATGTTGTTTTTGTGCCATGATTATTCCTCCAATTGTGTTATGGGTGCTTATTGCACCGCTGCTATCAACAACCAAACGGTTCTTACACTAAAATATTAAATCCTTACGGAGAATGCTTTACGAAAACGCTGCGGCGAATACCTCGCGCACATCCGCTTTGCCAGACGCCACGGCAAGGGTCTTGTCTGTAACTGCCCGCCAAATCTCTAGCGGCAGGCGCGCATCGGCAGGTAAGGTTACGGTGCGAATGCCGCTAATCAGCTTGTCCGCGCTCTCGGAAAGGGTAGTGCCGCCTTGAGCCGCAGAAACCTTTGCGGCAGGCAGGTGCTGAGCGCCACAAAGCCTAGCCACAGCCGCTGAGTCGGTCATCGCGTTCACAAACTTGACCGCCGCACCGCGTTTTTCGGTATCCTCCCACGCGCTGCGGGTGATGTAAAAGCCGGAGGAAAACCCACCAATCAATTCACCGTCAGGTGCATCGGGAAACGGCAAAACCATTATATCGGAGGCAATGCCCTCATCCTCAATGCGCGCGGTCAGCCAAGAGCCGTCTACCCGCATGGCCGCCTGCCCGTTTAAAAACAGTGCGGTTGCCTCGGCGTCGGTCATTGTGTTGGCATCTTTGCCGAATGCACCCGTTTCATACAGCGTTTTTAGGCGCTCCTGCGCGATAATCCAGCTTTCGGGAACCGCCTGTGCCGACGTGGGGACTGCCGCAAAGTCGGCGACACCGCCCTGCGCAAGCATCAGGTGATCAAGTAGAAAGTGCGGTGTTTGAGACAGCGAAGCAGCAACGGGCAGAATGTCCGCCGCCGCAAATACCTCCACCGCTTTTAGAAATGACTCAAGCGAGGTGGGTAGTGGAAGGTCGTACTGCTCAAAGAGCCCTGTGTGAACATACAGCCCTTCGTAAAAGCCGCGGACGGGCACCGCGTATGCGGCGTTATCCCCTGCCGCACTGCCGATTGCTACGGGCAGAATGCCCTCGGCATAATCGGGGTATGCCTGCCTGATTTCATCAAGCGGAACAAAAAGACCTTGCCCAATAAACGCTTGGGCGCCCTCGCCGGTATGGTAGAACACCACGTCGGGTGGACTGTCGCTTTCTATCAGCTGTGTGAGTGTACCGGCAGCGGCGTCACTGAACCCTTGCGATTGGTCTTGGACGGTAACGCCGGCGTTTTGCGCGGTAAACTCGTCAACAAGCGCACGGTATTCCTTCTCCTCAAACAGGGTGAAGACACGAAGCTCAACGGGTTTCTCTGCGGGCAGGGATGGCTCGTCACCCGCCACGGTATGTAAGTAGCCGTCTCCCTGCAGCGCACACGCACAAAGGGAGATGCAAAAACCCGCCGCAGCAAGCGCATATGCCAAGCGTTTTTTCATTCTCATGTTTGTGACCATTCCTTTGCGGCACCAAGCGCCCAACAGGCACAAAACGCCTAAAAAATTGCGATGCGGGTTCTCCGCGGGAGGAAGGTTATACGCCGACAGCAGCTTCTGTAGTTAAAACACATACATTTTAATCACATTCACAGCAGGTAACATCAATTTCGTACGAATTTAATTATAGCCTTTCCCTGCCATTTTTGCAACCAGCTATCTTATGTCGCATATGTAAAATATGTCCTAGGCGTTATCTGTGTTTTCCACAATAGGGGGCTAAGCTTCTCTGCTCGCAATAACAAAGCGGCGGGAACCGAAGCAAAAGCTCGGTTCCCGCCGCTTTGTATTTTTACTGTAGAAGAAGTCCTGTTACTTACCGTAGTACGCCTTGGTGTAGATTGTCTCAATCTCTTTGACCAGCGGGTATCTGGGGTTTGCGGTGGTGCACTGATCCTCAAACGCGCGGTCGGCAAGGAGCGCGAGGTTTGCAAAGAAGGTCTGTTCTTCGATGCCCGCCTCTTTTAGGCTTTTGGGAATACCCAGGCTAGCGGCAAGGTCGCGCACCGCCTTTACAAGGCTGGCGACACCCTCCTCGGTGGTTGCCGATGGCAGACCGAGGTATCTTGCAATCTCCGCGTACTTTTCGTTTGCCACAAACTTGCCGTATTTGGGGAAGGTGGCAAACTTGGTGGGCAGCTGGGCGTTGTATTCGATGATATACGGCAACAAAATTGCGTTTGCGCGACCGTGCGCGATGTGGTATTCGCCGCCCAGCTTATGCGCCATCGAGTGGTTCAGACCAAGGAACGCGTTGGTGAACGCCATGCCCGCGATGCAGGACGCGTTGTGCATCTTCTCTTTTGCCTCGGGGTCGCCCGCGCCGTTTGCGTAGGAACGCGGCAGGTATTTAAACACCAGCTCAATCGCCTTCATGGCAAGACCGTCGGTGTAGTCGGATGCAAGCACCGAAACATACGCCTCAATGGCGTGGGTGAGTACGTCCATGCCGGTATCTGCCGTGATGACCTTTGGCACGGTCATAACAAACTGCGGGTCGATTATCGCCACGTCGGGCGTCAGCTCATAGTCGGCAAGCGGGTATTTGACGTTGCCGTTTTGCTTGTCGGTAATAACCGAGAACGCCGTCACCTCGCTGCCCGTTCCCGAAGTGGTGGGTACGGCGACAAACTGTGTCTTTGCACCCAAACGCGGGTAAGAGAAGGTTCTCTTGCGGATATCCAGGAATTTCATGCGCAGCCCGTCAAACGAGGTCTCGGGGTGCTCGTAGAACAGCCACATGCCCTTTGCGGCATCGATGGCTGAGCCGCCGCCCAGCGCGATGATGACATCGGGGTGGAAGTTCTTCATCGCCTCTACGCCGTTCATAATCGTCTCTACCGACGGATCTGGCTCAACGTCCGAGTAGATTTCGCTATGGCAGTACTCCTGACGCTTTCTTAGGTAGTACAAAACCTTATCAACATACCCGAGTTTTACCATAGTCGGGTCAGTTACGATGAACGCGCGGCTGATGTCGGGCATCTTCTCAAGGTACTGGATGGAGTCGTTTTCAAAGTAGATCTTGGGCGGAACCTTGAACCACTGCATGTTCACCCTCCTCTTTGCCAGTCGCTTTTTGTTGATGAGATTGACGGAGGATACGTTGGATGTCGTCGAGTTTCTGCCAAACGACCCGCAGCCCAGTGTAAGGGACGGGGTGTTTGTGTTGTAGATATCGCCAATAGCACCCTGCGAGGACGGAGAGTTTGCGATTACCCGCCCGACCTTCATCACCTCGCCGTACTCGCGCACCACCGCTTCATCACCGGAATGGATGACCGCCGAGTGACCAAGCCCGCCGAGCTTGAGCATCTTGAGTGCCTTGTCAAACCCGTCCTCCTTGTTTTTTGCCACAAAGTAGGCAAGCACGGGCGAGAGCTTTTCGCGCGAGAGCGGGTACTCGGGACCGACATCGGGCAGCAGAGCGAGCAGAATCTTGGTGTTGTCGGGTACTGTCACACCCGCCTGCTTTGCAATCCATGCCGCGGTTTTGCCCACTACGTCGGGGTTTAACGATTGCTTTTGCGGGTTAATGACATAATCGCTGACTTTTTTGGTCTCTTCTTCATTTAGGAAGTAGCAGGCGTTCTTCTTCATGTAGTCTTCGAAGCGCTGCCTAATCTCCTTATCGACGATGACCGCCTGCTCCGAAGCGCAGATCATGCCATTGTCGAAGGTTTTGGACAGCATCAGGTCGGTGCAGGCGCGTTCGACATCCGCCGTTTTGTCAATATAGCAAGGGACATTGCCGGGACCGACGCCGAGTGCGGGCTTACCCGCGCTGTACGCCGAACGAACCATACCCGAACCGCCCGTCGCGAGGATAAGCGATACCCCCGGGTGGTTCATCAGCTGTGCGGTCGCCTCAATAGACGGAACCTCGACCCACTGGATGCAGTGCTCGGGGGCTCCTGCCTTTACCGCGGCATCGCGCACCACACGCGCCGCCTCTGCCGAGCATTTTTGCGCCGAGGGGTGGAAGGCAAAGATAATCGGGTTCCTTGTTTTTGCGCAGATCAGCGCCTTAAACAGCGTGGTGGAGGTTGGGTTTGTTACCGGCGTGACGCCTGCCACAACGCCCACCGGCTCGGCAACCTCGACATATCCTTCCATGTCGTTGTCGTCCACAACGCCGACGGTTTTTTGGTATTTTATTGAATGCCAGATATATTCGGTGGCAAAGATGTTTTTTATAATCTTATCCTCATATACGCCTCTGCCCGTTTCTTCTACGGCAAGCTTTGCAAGGTGCATATGCTCTTCCATCCCCGCAAGCGCCATCTCATGAACGGCCCTATCCACCTGTTCCTGCGTCATGCTCATATAGGATGCGAGTGCTTCCTGTGCATTTTCCACTAGACGGTTGATCATCTCGTCGATCTTTACGGTATCTGTTTTTTCTTTTTGTACGGCAGCCATAATAAATCCTCCCTTAAAGAATAATCGGTTGTCGTGCTTACAATGGTGCGGAAAACTTCTCTTGCTATTATATTATGTTAAAAATATAACAATGTCAATAGAATATTGTTAATATTTTAACAGTGTTTTTATCAGAACATCTGCATGCCGCTGCGTTAATTTTTGTTTGTTCTCACCATAATGCCAATTCGGCTTTGGTGCAATTAATGCAAACTATCTGTGTTAATTGGGATGCGGCAGTCCGCCGCTTAAAGGTGAGCGCAACCACGCTGGTTTGATAGCATCCCTGCAACCGAACAAAGGCGGCGGCAAATCCCATTGGTTGCTTAGCGCTATACGGCAGGTGAAAATCGCCGAATAAAAGCGGCAAAAAAGCAGATACTGTTTTTATTGCGGGCATATTTTAGAGGGATTCATTTACACAAACCTGTTATCGGACGGAGGGTTACAATGTTTGTCGTCTTCTTTAGAACCATTTTACTCTACATACTCATCATCTTTTCGCTGCGGTTGATGGGCAAGCGGCAGCTTGGCGAGTTGCAGCCAAGCGAGCTGGTTGTTACCATCCTCATCTCTAATATTGCCTCTTTGCCCATAGAAGATACAGGCATTCCGCTCATGGCCGGTGCCGTACCGATTTTAACCCTTGTTTCGTTTGAAATTCTCATCTCGGTTTTGTGTTTAAAAAGCATAAAGTTCCGCAAATTTGTGTCGGGCAACGCAAAGATTGTCATACAAAACGGCGAAATAGACCAAAGCGCACTGCGGGAGCTGAGGTTCTCGGTGGACGACCTGATGGAGGAGCTTCGCGCAAAAAGCATCTTCTCGCTGCAGGATGTTCAGCTTGCCATTGTAGAAACCAGCGGGGTTGTTTCGGTATATAAAAAAACCGAGCTGGAGGCTGTTACCCCGCAACAGCTTGGGCTAACCGTTGACAATGCGTCCCCACCCGTTTTGGTCATCAGCGACGGGAACTTTCTGGAGGGCGGTATGGCACTGTGCGGAGTGAATCGGACATGGATTGAGCAAATTTTAGCCGGCAAGGAGCTGAGTGTTTCGGATGTCTTTATTATGACGCTTGACTCCGCGAAGTCTGTATATATTGTGCAAAAACAGAGGGGTTCGGCATGAAACGATTGATTGTCGCCTTGGCTCTCCTCGTTGGCGTATGCGTAATGGCGGGGCATTCGCTTTGGTTTTTAACCGATGCGCGCGATACGATGTTTATGCTGACAGACGAGATTCACACCGCCTATACCGGCGGAGATTACAGCACCGCGTATGAAAAAAGCCAGGAGCTGGTTACCTACTGGGGCAGCATCCATACCACCTTGGCGCTGTTTTTTCGTCGGCATCAGCTCGACGAGCTGAGCGAATCGATCGCGAGGCTCTCCCCGTATATCATTTACCATGAGGACGCGGAAATACTTTCGGAGCTGTTGCGGATACGCGAGCGGATTGGCTCGCTATGGGATAGTGAGCAGCCCAAACTGCGCAGCGTCTTTTAGATGGTGAATAGCGTTCCTTCATCGCAGCAAAAAAGGCTCCCGTTAACGGAAGCCTTTTACTATTTGCGCTTATTTATCTCGTTCCATCATTGCTTTAAGCTCGTTCATGAATGTTGTGAGGTCGCCAAACTGACGATATACCGAGGCAAACCGCACATACGCAACCTCATCCACGGTGCGCAGCTTTTCCATCGCCAGCTCGCCGATGCGCTCGGTGGTAACCTCTCTATCCAAGGAATTTTGCAGCGCAGATTCGATGTCGTTGACCGCGGTCTCAATCATGTCAATGGAAACGGTACGCTTTTCGCATGCGCGCAAAAAGCTGTTAATCAGTTTGTCACGGTCAAACGTCTCGCGCGACTTGTCCCGCTTTATCACAATGAGTGGTAGGGTCTCCACAATCTCATAGGTGGTAAACCGCTTGCCGCACTTTAAGCACTCTCGTCTTCGGCGGATGCTCTTTCCTTCATCGGTGGGGCGAGAATCGATTACCTTACTCTCTTCGTACAGGCAAAAAGGACATCTCATGTTGTCTACCCTCCATATTGTTTCGCTGGCGCCGAGGTTTTATTGCCATTGGTCTTGGCCTGCGTGTCGATACGATACTCCGATAGAAGTGTAACCGATACTATGTGTATAAAGCCCATACATTAAAACTTTTTACACGATTATATTACACCTTGTAATTGGATAAGTGTTTAAGACCTATGATTCGCCTAAAACACAACCGCGGCCTGTATTATCTATCATATCATGAGCGAAATGGCAATACAACAATAAAATGCAATTGCCCGGGTACATAAAGCTATACGGAATGCGCTACTCCCAGAACAACAGTGCCATGTAGTCGTCAATGACGTCTGGCACCGCAACCGGGGTAACCGTGCCATGGCGAAGCGCGGCAATCAGGCGTTGCACCACCCGAAGGTCGGTAGAGATGTCTACCACCGTCACATTCTCCGTCTGGTTTTCGTAAAGCTTTGTAACCGAAACGCCGTATGTAGTGAGGGTCCCGTCTCCCAGCTCGGCAACAGCGGGGTCAATTCGTGTTTCAACAATCTCATAGATCAGGCGCATGTCCTCCACCAGTTCTGTGTCTAGCTTGTCCAGATATACTGTTCCTTGCACGTCTTTAATCTCCTTCCAAATTTACACTCCTTGTTTCGCGAAACAACATAATTGTACAAAAAACACGGAGTGATTGGAAGAAAATTCATAACACATGATACGTTATAGTTCGACACCGTCATTACAGAAGCACGCGTGAAAAGCGCTTTTTCTTGTTGTTATGTTAATTAGCCGGTTTATCCCTGTCGGATTAGCCCGTTTCCTTTGGCTGATTGCACAATCGATTTCAGGGCGGACAGTGAAGTAAACAGCTCGTCTGGTTCGTTAAAGTTCTCCCTGTATAGCTCAAGGATCACACTGCCGTCAAACCCCACCGTGCCCAAAGCGGAAAACAGCTTGCTGATATTTAGCGTCCCCTCTCCTATGGGCAGGCAGTCTGCACGCTCGCTGTGGTCGCTCAGATGCACATGAACGAGACACTCGCCCATCGCTTCTATCATCGCAAACACATCCTGCTGCGTGCGCACCGCCTGTTTGATATCGAGCACAAAGCTTACGTCATCCATGAGCGCGCGGCGCATGGCCTGAATAAACTCGGCTGAGTGAGAGCGGCAGCGCACCACATTTTCTTGCGCAACCCTTACCCCGTAGCGTTTACCCAATTCGCGCAACCGACCATAGCGCTGAAAATACCGCTCGTCGGGGCAAACACTTTGTCTTCTATCACCGTGCAGAACAAACACCGTGGCGCCAAGGGTTGCGCACGCCTCAAAATACTGTCTGTGCAGCTCTAAAAAGTCCTCGAAACGACGCTCGTAATCGGTAAACATCATAAACGGCTCAAACCCGCTGGTAAACGGATGAACGGAGACCACCCGCAACCCTGCGTCTTGGCACATCCTGCGCAGGTTATCGATATACGCGGGCGCAAGCTCCGAGTAGGTGTTAATGAACAACTCGCATATCTCAACCTGCTTTTTGCAGTAATATGCCAGTGTTGTTTCGGTTTCCTGCGGGTACAGGCAGGCTGTAGATAATCCAAACTCCATCGGGTTCCTCTTTCATCCATGACACAACCAGTAGCATTTGCACATCAATATATTGCGATATTTGCCGGGTTGTGTCTGACTTAGTTCCATTATATAGTGTTTTGCAGATTTTGTCTATCCTTTTACTAAAAATGGCTAAACGCGAAAACTCCCCCTGATTCTTCAGAGGGAGAGGTGTTTTTATGCCTGCTCCGGCTCGGTAAGCTGCGCGCAGATCATATCAAACAAGGTTTGAATGCGCCCGTGCTCGCCCTTGAGATGGAGATAGCCAAACAGCGTTTCCAGCCCCGTGGCGGCTCGGTAGTCCGCAGGGGTTGCGTTCTTTGGAACGGTGGTGCTGTTGGCATTGCGCCCGCGCTTATAGATTGCGGTTTCTTCCTCGGTCAAAAGCGGTGCAATCAGCCCCGCCGCCTTTGCCTGGGCAGAGCAGCGAACCATCGTCACCGCCTTGACATGAAGGGTATGGGCGGGCATATTCCCCTGACGGGACAGATACTCGCGCACCATCAGCTCAAACACGGCATCGCCCAAAAAGGCAAGCGCCAACGGGCTTTTCAGTTTTGGGTTTGCGTTCTCTTCCAGTTGAAGTCGCGTGTTGCATTCCTCCGTTTCTAAACAGCGGGCGGGCATACGCTTAATCTACATAGTCAAATTCAAAGCCGTAGATGTTTACGGTGTCGCCTTCCACCACGCCCATCTCAACCAAGCGACCGATGATGCCCTTTTCAACTAGCATGCGCTGCAGGTACTGCAACGACTCGTAGTCATCCATGTTGCAGCTGTTTAGGATGCGAACAATCCACGGTGCATTCTCAACATGGTATACGCCGTCCTTGACGGTAACGTCAAACGCGTACTCCTGCTCTAGCGGGACATCGGGCGCAAGCTCCGCCTCGTAGGTCTTTATGGGTGGAAGCTCTTTGAGCTGTGCCGCAATCGCGTACTTCAGCTCATCAATGCCGGTGCTCATCGCCGCCGAGATGGCATACAACGGGTAGCCCTTTTGCGCGATATAGTCACGGAAAGAGGCAATCTGCTCCTCGGTAGCAAGGTCGCATTTGTTCGCGACGACTATCTGCGGACGCTTGGCAAGCTCGGCATCGAAGTTTGCAAGCTCGTAATTGATCTTCTCATAATCCTCTTTGGGGTCGCGCCCCTCAAAGCCGGAAACATCCACAATGTGAACAATTAAGCGGCAGCGGTCGACATGGCGCAAAAAGTCATGCCCCAGCCCCACACCCTCGGACGCGCCTTCAATCAGCCCCGGGATGTCCGCCATAACAAAGGAGTTGCCCTCCGAGATACGCACAACCCCCAGCACCGGAACCAGTGTGGTAAAATGGTAGTTTGCAATCTCGGGCTTTGCGTTGCTCACAATCGAAATCAGCGTGGACTTCCCCACATTGGGAAAGCCGACAAGCCCTACGTCGGCAAGCAGCTTGAGCTCGAGCACAAGGTCCAGCGCCTCGCCCGGAATACCCGCCTTTGCAAAGCGCGGTATCTGGCGGGTTGGTGTCGCAAAATGCGAGTTGCCCCAGCCGCCCCTGCCGCCGCGCGCGATGACAACCGGCTCGTCGCCCGAGATGTCCGCGATAACACGTCCGGTAGCGGCATCCTTAACCACGGTGCCTTTGGGCAGGCGCAGCACAAGGTCGTCGCCGCTTTTGCCGGTACAGCGTTTGGTGGCGCCCGGTGCACCGCTCTGCGCAACGTAGTTCTTTTTATATTTAAAATCAATCAGCGTGTTTAGGTTGTTGTCTGCGGCAAACACAATATTGCCGCCTTTGCCGCCGTCGCCGCCGTCGGGACCTCCCGCCGCAACGTACTTTTCGCGGTGGAAGGACACGGCACCGTTTCCGCCGTCTCCCGCACGCACGCTAATTCTTGCTTTATCGATGAACATTGCTGCAAGCCCCCTGTTCTTTTTCATAGCAAACCAACGTAATAATGTACCAATAAAGCCGAGCAACAGCTTGCGTTCATGGCTTTTACGAAGCTTTTTGGCAGTCATTATAAGTTAATCTGCCGATACTTAAAGTATGCCCCTCCCGCGATGTAAAAAAAACCAATCGGGCGAAACAGTCAAAAAATCCCGAGCGATGCGGCTCGGGATTTTTGCAGATCAAACACAGGCGCTCGGAAAACCCGAGACGCACAAAAACCATTGCGCAACAGATTATTGCTCGACTGCGTAAACGCTGACCTTCTTGCGGTCTTTGCCCATACGCTCGAACTTCACTTTGCCGTTTGCTTTTGCGAACAGGGTGTCGTCAGAGCCGATGCCCACGTTCTCGCCGGGATGGATATGGGTGCCGCGCTGGCGAACAAGGATGTTGCCCGCGAGTACAAACTGACCATCTGCACGCTTTACGCCAAGACGCTTGGACTCGGAATCACGACCGTTCTTGGTCGATCCCATTCCCTTTTTATGCGCAAAAAACTGCATACTGATTTTAATCATAACGTTGACCATTCCTTTCCTATGGAGGATCGGGTAATTGTGCGGCTTTTTTGCCACAGATTCAACCTTTGGTTGAACAGCACAAAACCTAACCTGTATTTTGTTTACTCGGTGATCACGATTATCGCGTTTTGGTATTCCTCGCTTAGCAGGTTTAGATGAAGGTGAAGCGCGCCGATGAGCACGTTAACGCTTTCGTCCGGCTCGCCCTCGGGGAGTGTTACCCCGATGGTGTCGCCCTCGACCTGTACCTGCGCCTTTATGCCGGCAATCTCGGTAATGCCGTTTGCCGTAAGCTGTACCGCCGAGGAAACCGCGGCACACGCAACATCAAAGCCATACTGCTCGCAGCCCGCGTGCCCCGATACCGTAAACGACCGATAGCCGCCGCTGTCTTTTGCAAACCTTGCAGTAATCATATCAAATTACCACCTTAAGCCTTTTGGGTAAAGGCGTCGTGCCAAACAAGCTTACGCGGTGATTGTCTCAATCTGCACCTTGGTGTAGGGCTGTCTGTGACCCATCTTGCGCTTCTCGCCCTTTTTCGCCTTGTAGGTAAACACCGTAATCTTCTTTGCCTTGCCGTTTTTAAGAACCTTTGCGGTTACGGTAGCACCCGCTACGGTGGGGTTGCCAAACTTAGCGCCGTTGTCGTCGGATACTGCGATAACCTTATCAAAGGTCACTGTTTCGTCAGCCGAAACAGTCAGCTTTTCGATATAAAGTACATCGCCCTGAGAAACCTTGTACTGTTTTCCGCCGGTCTCAATAATTGCGTACATTAATGGAGGCACCTGCCTTTTTTATTAAACTCGCTGCCGTCAGGCGGGGTAACCCCGCTTAAAAGCCCGCAGCATGCGGCATTAAACATATTATCACAGTTTGTCAAATTAGTCAACCGCTCATTGGTGCATTTTCGCTGTTGGTTAAGCGTTTTGCAGCTTGGCAGCCGATACGGTGTTTTTGAGCAGTGTCGCGATGGTCATGGGTCCCACGCCGCCGGGCACGGGGGTAATCATGCCCGCTGTTTCGCTGACCGAATCAAAGTCCACATCTCCGCACAGCTTGCCGTTTTCGTCGCGGTTCATGCCCACGTCGATAACCACCGCGCCGGGTTTTACCATGTCGGCGGTGACAAACTTTGCCCTGCCGATGGCAACCACCAGCACATCCGCGCGGCGGGTAACCGATGCAAGGTCGCGGGTTCTTGAATGGCAGACGGTCACCGTCGCGTTGCGGTGCAGCAGCAGCATGGACATGGGCTTGCCGACGATGTTACTGCGCCCGATAACCACACACTCCTTGCCCGAAAGGTCGATGTCCGATCGGTCCAGCAGCTCAATAATGCCCGCAGGGGTGCAGGGCAAAAAGTCATAATCACCTATCATAATCTTGCCCACGTTAACCGGGTGGAATGCATCCACGTCCTTAAGCGGGGAGATTGCGTCTATGACCGTTTTCTCATCGATGTGCGCAGGCAGCGGCAACTGAACCAGGATGCCGTTGATGTCCCTGCGGGTGTTAAGTTCAGATATCAGAGCGAGCAGCTCGTCCTGCGTGGTCTGTTCGTCCAGTGCGTACTCAAGCGAGAGGATGCCCGCCTCGGCGCACGCCTTCTTTTTGTTGTTGACATAGACGCGCGAGGCGCTGTTGTTGCCCACAATAACAACCGCAAGCCCTACGGCGATGCCCTGTTCCCCCAGCTGTTTTACCTCGGCGGCAACCTCCGCCTTCACAAGCATGCTAACGGCCTTGCCGTCAATATGTTTTGCCATACCCATCTTCTCCTCACCTTTGTACAAAAATCGAATGCAGGCCGTATGCAAAGGCGCACACGGTCTGCATTGAAACGATTCAATTACTTCTCTTCGGTTTCTTCCGGCTCTTCCAAGGCATCAGCTGCTTGGGTCTCGTCCGACTGCTCGGCTGGGGTTTCGGGTGCTTCGCCCTCGGTCTCGTCGGTCATAGCCTCTCCATCGGTTTCGATAGTCTCGTCGCCTTCGGTCTTTGCCTGCTCGGTCGAAGCCTTTTTGCCCTTGTTTAGTAACTGCTGGTCAATCTCATCGAGCATCAATGCGCTCTCAGCGGTCTGACCGTAGGGCTTGAGGTACTCGGGGTCGTGCTCGGAGGCAATGCGGTAGCGCAGTACAATCTCAACGATAATAGCCGCAAACATCAGCACGGCGGCAAGCACCTGCGAAACACGCACCGCGCCGATAACCAGACTGTCGGTACGCAGTCCTTCGATAAAGAAGCGCCCGAAGCCGTACCATGCGGTGTATAGCAAGAAGATCTCGCCGTCATAACGGCGGCGCTTAAAGAAGAAATTCAGCAGCACAAAGCCCAACGCGCACCACAGCGATTCATACAGGAAGGTGGGGTGTACGGGGTCGTTTACGACGATATTCATGCCCTGCGCCTGCAGCTTATCCACATTCGCAAGCAGGTAGTACATAATGCGCTCGCTGGTCATGCCCCACGGCAGGTTGGTGTTGCCGCCAAACGCCTCGACGTTGACGAAGTTGCCCCAGCGACCGATGCTCTGCCCGATTAAGAAGCCCATGGCGGCAAGGTCAAACACCGGCAGAACCTTCACCTTGCGCAGTTTGCAGATTAGGTAGGCTGCCAGCAGTGCGCCAATGAGTCCGCCGTAGATGCCAAGACCCCCGTTCCAGACCTTAAAGATCTCGCCGAGGTTATCCTTGTAGTAGCTCCACTCAAATACGACGTAGTACAGGCGCGCGCCGACGATACCGCCCACAAAGCCACCCATTATTACATCGATAAAGCGGTCGGGATGTACGCCGGATTTTCTTGCGCGGGTCAACGCGTAGGTCAGCGCAAGCGCCACGCCTATCGCAATCAGAATGCCATACCAGTATACCGTAAACGGGCCAATTTGAAATGCCACTCGGTTTAGGGTAAACGAAAGCCCCAAACCGGGAAAGTTAAGTACTTCAGTCATAGCCTTTGTCTCCA
>JAEZQD010000082.1 GCA_023413185.1 Bacillota bacterium | reverse complement strand
AATGCTTGCGTTTATGGCTTTTATGGAGATTTTTTCGTAGACATTATAAGTTAATTTGGTATTTCAGCCCTACACGAATTAAAGCCAAACAACAAACCCGCACAACAGAACCGTTGTGCGGGTTTTGCTTATCGGTATGGGGCAATAAGCGCCTTTATTCCGCGAGCGCCTTCGGGGGCTTAGTAACCAGCATTATCACAGCGCCCACCGCGGAGGCGACCGATGCGATGACAAACGCGGTAAACAGGATGTTGATATCAAGCACCGCGGGGTCCAGCGCGGTAGCACGGTTTACAAAGTATCCGCCAAGGTAGGAGGACGCAACCGCGCCGATTCCAAAGCCGAGCAGTATCATGCCGTATATCATGCTCACATGCTTCGCGCCGAAGTAGTCGGCGGTAAACGCGGGGAAGGTGCCGAGATATCCGCCGTACAAGAAGCCGATGGCGGCTACCAGCACAAAGAACAATACGTTTGTAACCACAAGCTTTACAAGTAAAACCAGCACCGCAGTGGCAACAAGCAGAATGATTACGGTCTTTCTGCAGCCGATCTTATCCGATACAAAGCCCCAGAACAGGCGACCGAACGAGTTAAACAGCGTTACGGCAAACACGCCCGCCACCGCAACGGTTTTAAGCTCGGGCTGGTACCCCGCTATCGTCTTGCCAAACGCAATCATCATCAGCCCCGCCAGGCAGGCGAGCATCAGGGTTGCGGTTATTGCATAAAACTGCGGGGTCTTTAGTGCCTCTTTGGGGGTAAAATCGCGTTTGCTTACGCCCGCCTTGGGTGCCGGAGGGGTCCAGCCCTCGGGGATGTAGCCCTTGGGTGGATTGTTTACAAACAGACCGCCCACCGTGCATACGATAAGAAAGATAACCGAAAACCACCGAAACGATACCAGCTCGCCCACACCCGGGGTTCCGCCGCCGTAGGTTTTAATCAGCGTCTCGGCAAGGGGGGTAAACGCCACACCGCCAAAGCCCAGCGCGGACACGATAATGCCCGTGATAAAGCCGCGTTTGTCGGGGAACCATTTCTGGCAGCAGGCGATGGTGGTCGAGTAGGTCATGCCCATGCCAAAGCCGCCGACCACGCCGTAGGTAATCCAGATCAGCCATCCCGCAGAGGGCGGGGTAAGCGACGCGAGAAAGAAGCCCAGTGCGAGGATAAGCCCACCCGTTATTACGACGGGGCGGGTGCTAAAGCGATTTTGCAGGTAGCCGCCTATGGTGCTGCCCAGTGTAAGCATACTAAGCAGGATGGAAAACGCAAGCCCTGCATCCGCGTTGTTGCCGTCAAACAGGTAGCTAGCCACGCCCTTTTGGAACACGCCCCAGATATAGGCGGTACCAAGGCAAAGCTGTATCGCAATCCCCGCGATAACCGGTATCCATCGGTTTTGTTGTTTTGTCATTCGTTATTCTCCTCCATAAGAGTATTCCGAGTAATTATATGTGATTTTGAATATTTATTCAATGCGTAGAATGATGAAAAACGCTGCAATATTATGACTTTATGTACAAATAATCGAAATAAATCCAGCCGGTACATTACGGCGGGTTGTGTTTGTGTTTGTTTATACCGTTTTTTTGCGGGATGCATAGCGCGCAATCGCGCCGCGCTGCGCCGTAAAACCCCATGATTATCCCCCCGTAAACCGGCTGCTATCCGCTTATGCCGGTAAGCGCCGCCCGGGGCAGGATGCTATGTGCCAACCAAAAAAGACGGCACCCGCATATCCATGTGGGCGCCGTCTTGCTCTGTTGCTTGTTATCAGCCTATGGACTTTGCGGTGATTGCCGGGGCATCGGGGCGCTTCATCGGACCAAAGCCGCCCACGGTAGGTGCGTCGGTTATTGTTACCTCTTTGTCGTGGAAGGTGAAGGAAAGCGCCTTCTCAAAGCAGGTCTCAATCCAGCGTGCGACCACCGTAAAGGTGTCGGGGGTGCTCCAGTAGCCGTTGAGGCAGAGCTTGGTGGTGGGCGAGCTGCCGAGCACCAGCTCGTTTACCGCACGGGTACCGTCGGTAGCTATGGTTACATTGTACTCGCTGTCATCCTGCATAAACTGCATGCGGCAGCAGTCGGCGGCAAAATCTAACCGGAAGCTGTTAATGCCTGCGGACACCTTGCCGCCGGTCATCATGGCGATAATTGCGTTATCAAAGCCCAGTCGGCCGCCGGTCATCTCGTAGCGGGTGCCGCTTACCTGCGCTGCCATCTCGCTGTACGGGGCAAACTTGGGTGCCTCGATGGCAAGGTGCTTCATGCGGCGCGCAAGGTGTGCGCTTGCCGCCTCGTCCTCGGGCAGGGCAGGCTCGTCGCCGATTTCCTCAAGGAACACCCACACGGTATCAAGCGTGGTCTGCGCCCAATGCGCGCCCGACGCTGTCTCGTTAATCGAGATGATCATATCCTTATCGGGCACAACGATGGAGAACTGTCCCATCGCGCCGTCGGCACGGTACACGCCCTTGGGACGGCACATCCACATCTGGAAGCCGTAGCCCACAAAGTTATCCTTGGCGTCGGGGTTGCCCTTTGCCTCGGTGGCGGATTCGTTTTGCAGCGTGGTCGCCTTGTTCACGTAATCCTCGGCGAGGATACGCTCGCCCTCCCACACGCCGCCGTCGGCGTACAGCTTCATTAGGCGAAGGTTGTTTTCGGTGGTGGAGTACAATCCGCCGCCGCCTACCTCCATGCCGTCGGGCATGCACATCCAGCGCAGGTTGTCGGGGTCGATGCCGAGCTTTTCAAACAGACGGGGAGTCAGATATTCGTGCAGCCCTTCTCCCGTGAGCTTTCTTACAATCGCGCCCAACAGGGTGGAGCCGGTGCTGTTATACATATAGGTGGTGCCGGGCAGATGGTTTACCGGGGTTGCAAGGAACTCGCGAATCCAGTCCATCGAGGGTCTCGGCATGGTGTCCATTCCGCAGCCCATGCACAGCACATCGCGTACCGTCAGCTTTTTCAGGTTCTCGCTGGGGTCTGCGGGCGCCTCGTCGGGGAAGATGTCGATGATGCGGTCCTCCAGCTTTAACAGACCCTCGGTGTATGCAATGCCCACCGCAGTGGCGGCATAGGTCTTGGTCAGCGACTGCAGCCCGTGGCGAAGACCGGGTGCATAGGGGCTCCACCAGCCTTCGGCGCATATCTTGCCGTGGCGCATAATCATCAGACCGTGCATCTCGGTAAAGCCGCTCTCCAGCTTGTCTAAAAAGCGCTCAATGGCGGCACTTTTAATGCCGACGCTTTCGGGTGTGACGCGTAGAAATTCTGTTCGTTTCATTGTTTTAAGTAGTTCCTTTCCGTATTCTGTTATAGACCCAGCGCCTCGTAGGTCAGGTCGCGGATGGTCGGGTGAATCTTGACGTATACATCAATAAACATCAGGATATGCTGCGCGTAGAAGATGCCCAGCTTGTTATCGGGGTCAATGAGCGCATACGCGCCCGCCGCGCCGTCCCAGCCGAACTCGCCGATGGGGCTTTTGGCGTTTGCGTTGTCTATCATGGTGCGAACACCCAGACCGTATCCGTAGCCCGCCTTGCCGCCGCGCTTAAAGTCCTCGAGCTGCACGTCGGTCAGATGGTTTTGGCGCATCAGGTCGATGCTCTCCTTAGTCAGGATGCGACCACCGTTTTTACCCACGCCGTTGTTGCACATTGCGTCCACAAACGTACCGTAGGCGTCCACCGTGCAGGCTATGCCCGCGCCGCCGCTCTCGTAGTTTTTGGTAAGGCGGTAGGTGTTAATGCTCTCGGTGGGTTTAATCTCCTTGGAGGTAAAGCTGCCCGTATACTGCGCGGACAGCCGCGCCATCTGCTGCTCGGTTGGGGCAAAGTGCATATTGGTTATCTCAAGCGGCGCAAAGATGTGCTGCGTAAGATACTGCGAGAACTTCATGCCGGTAACCACCTCTACCACCGCGGCAAGCACGTCGTGGGACAGGCTGTATACCCAATGGCTTCCCGGCTCGCAAACCAGCGGCATCTTGGCGATGGCGCTTACCATCTCGCGTGTGGTGGCCTCGCCGTTTGTCTTAGCCGCAAGCGACGCAATCTCTTTGGAGCGGGTGTTGTACGAAAGCCCGGAGGTCATGGTGAGCAGGTTGTGAATCGTAATCTTGTTCTTGGCAGGCACAAGCGTTGCATCGTCCGGAATCAAGAACATCGGAGGCTTGGGCATCTCGGTGAGCACCTGCATCTCGGCAAACTCGGGCAGGTAGGTGTCGAGCGTATCGGTTAGCTTAATGCGCCCCGCTTCGAGCAGCTGCATCACGGCGGTGCAGGTAATCACCTTGGTGGCGGAATAGATGAAATACAGGTCATCCGGCGACATCGGCTTTGTGCGCGCGGTATCCGAGAATCCGGCGCCGTGGCGGAATATCGTCTTGTGGTCGTGCATAATGACGCAGTCGCAAGCGGGTACACCGAACTCTTTTTCCAGCGAATTCAGATAGCTTTGAAGCTTTTCAAATGACATTTTCTCACGATCCTTTCTGTGTAAAAAGTCCCCTACTCATATCATAAAGAAATGGGGGTAGCAGCACTTTTAAAAATGAGCGAAGTTATTTCGTTTTTAATCAATTCTGTCCGGCGGGGCTGTACAGGGGGTGTGCCCAGATGATTTAATGAAGAAATAAACAACGAACAATAGAACAGGAGGACAAACGATGCTGAAATTTTTATACCCCGAAGGCAAAACCAAGGCGCTTACCTTCAGCTATGACGACGGGCAGGTTCACGACAGACGGCTGGTGGAGCTGTTTAACCGGTACGGGCTCAAGGGCACGTTTCATCTCAACTCCGGCAGGCTTGGGCAGAAGGACTTTTTAAACCCCGAGGAGGTGCGGCCGCTGTATGCCGGACATGAGGTTTCGTGCCACGGCGTAAAGCACCTGTTTTTAAACCAGATCTCGCAGCCGGAGCTGGTGCACGAGCTTTTCGAGGATCGCCGCGCGCTCGAGGGGCTAAACGACGGCATTGTGACGGGGCTTTCCTACGCCTTTGGCGTGTATAACGACCAGGTGGTGCAAACCGCCGAGATGCTTGGCATTGAGTACGCACGCACCATTGAGGACACCGGCAACTTCTTTGCGCCAAACGATTTTATGCGCTGGCACCCCACCGCGCACCACCAAAAGCTGATTGAAGACGACAAGCTCATTGAGATGTTCCTAAACCCGCCCTTCTTTATGCGTCCCGAGCTGCTGTACATCTGGGGGCACAGCTACGAGTTTGAGATGCGCAAAAACTGGGACGACATGGAGCGTGTGTGCGAGCGCCTTGCGGGGCACGACGACATCTGGTACACCACAAACCTTGAGTACTGCCGTTATCGCAAGGCGGTGCGGTCGCTGGTGTACGACGCACAGCTTAATCGCGTCTACAATCCCTGTGCCGTTACGGTGTGGGCGGAAAAGGACGGTGAGGTTATTACCATCTAAGCCCCGAGCATAACAATCCTGCAAGAGCAACCCGTGCGGGTTTGGGATGGCAGCCGCGCGCAGAGTGCCGCAGTCTGTTGAGCACATAGTATTGCCCCAAAATCAAACCCCCTGTGATGCAAAGACGCTCCGCATAACCCTAAAACGGGCAGCGGAGCGTTTTTTTGTTATAACAGACTACCCTTCAAACGGCACAACCTGACCGATCCTCGCCGAGTCAAACACCGCCTCCATCAGCTTCATGACGCGCATGACCTGGGGCAGCGTAACAATCGCCGCTTCCTCCCCGTCTATGGCAGCCATGACGTTGCGGTAGTAATCGCGGATATCCGCCGATACCAGCGGCAAGGCTTGGGTGGCTATGGTGTCGTCGGTGCGGGGCGCCATGGTCTTGGTAAGCCCCGCCGCGGTGCGGATGGGCACGGCGTCGTTTTTATCCCAGTTTGTGATACGCACCATCTTGCCCGCGTATCTCCAGTCCTCTATCACGGCGGTGCCGTCGCGGCTGAGGGCATACCAACGGGGCAGCGACACAAAGTTGCTGGTGCCCACCTCGACTATAAACTTCAGCCCGCTCTCAAAGGTCAGCTCTACGGTAAAGCCATCTTCCACCAGCTCGTTGGTGATGTTGGTAAACGTCGCGTACACGGTGCGCACCTTTTCGGGTATCATCATCAGTGCCTGATCGAGCAGATGCACGCCCCAGTCCAGCACCATGCCGCCGCCGCGCATCGGGTCCTGCCGCCAGTCTCCCGGTATACCGCGGCAGCCCTGCACGCGACTTTCGATGCGAAACATCTCGCCGAGTGTCTGTTCGTCGTACAGCTTCTTGATTGTCAGATAGTCCTCGTCCCAGCGACGGTTTTGGTGCACGGTAAGCAGCCTGCCGCACAGCTTTGCGGCATCCACCATCTGCGCAAACTCGGCGGAGCTGAGCGCCGCGGGCTTTTCGCATACCACGTGCTTGCCCGCCTGCAGCGCCTCTATCACCACCAGCTTGTGTGCGTCGTTTGGCGTGGCGCAGATGACAAGGTCCACCTTCGGGTCTGCCAATAGGTCGGTAAAGCTTTCGTAGGCATGCACCCCTACGCTGCGCGCAAACTGCTGCCGTTCTTCGCTGATGTCAAAGCTGCCCGCGAGACTCAGGTGCTCAATCGGTCCGCAGTCGTGGTTGTTCCAGTTGCCCTGACCGCAGATGAGCTCGCGGTGCCAATTGCCCATGCCGCCCAGACCCACGATGGCACAAGAATGGTCCTTCATGTTCATTTCTCCTTTGGCTGATGATTGGGTGACTTCGGTTGTCAGCACTCCGTTTGGGGCGCCGATTTGATCTTTTTAATCCATTTCATGCTCCGCAAGCGGAACACACACCAGATCGCCTTAATGATATGGTCAATGCGCAAGAACATATAGATCCAAAACGGGGGCAGATGCCAAACAAGCCCCGCCAGCGCGCCCAGCGGAATGGAGACCACCCATAAGAAGATGATATCCGCCACCATTAAGAAGCGGGTGTCGCCGCCGCCGCGCAGTACGCCCTTGGTAAGCATGCTGTTGGACGCTTGGAATATGACGATGATGCAGATTGCGTCCATCAGCTGCTCGGTGAGCTTTGCGGTAGACGGCGAGACGTTGTACGCGCTGATGATGGGGGTTCGCACAAGGAAGATGATTAACGCTGCCATACAGCCGATGATAAGGCTAAGCCAAAAGAAGGTGTAGCCCTGCTTCTGTGCATCCTCCTTGCGCCCCTCGCCGAGGGTTTGCCCGGTTACGATGCTGCCGGCAAACGCCAGCCCTTGTATGAATACCGAGCTAAGCTGCTGGGTTGCCATTGTAATGGCGTTTGCCGATACAAACGCCGCGCCCACGTGCCCCATAATCATGGCAAGGGCGTTGGTGCCAAGCCCGAGCAGCCCGTCGCTGATGAGCACGGGAATACCCACGCGGATGTACTCCTTAATCAGGTCGCCGCAGCGGTCAAACAGGTTCTTGATGCGAAAGCCGATCTGTTTATCTACAAAAAAGAAGTAGCCGCAAACAAACAAAAGCTCAAACACACGGGCAATAACGGTACCCAGCGCGGCACCCGCCGTGCCCATTTTGGGCGCACCGAGCTTACCAAAGATAAACGCGTAGTTGCAGATAAGGTTTACAAACAACGCGCAGATAGACGATAACAGTGGGATGCGAACCTGGTTAAAGCTGCGCATGATGTTGGTGGAAACGAGCGTAAGCCCCATTAACAAAAAGGTGGGGGTACTCCAGCGCAGGTACGCCACGCCTTCCGATATAACATCTGCCTCCTTGCTGTACAGACCGAGAATCTGCTCGGTAAAAAAGAAGTTTACCACGGTAAACAGCGTGGCAAAGAGCAAGGCAAAGCGCAGGGCGATGGTAATGGTCTTTTTGAGTGACACTGTGTCCTTGCAGCCCCAATAGCGGGCGGTAAGCACCGAGGCACCCATGCCGATGCCCATGCAGCAGATCTGAAAAAAGGTGATAAACTGGTTGCCCAAGCTCGCCGCCGAAAGCGAAGTTTCGCCCACTGCGCCGAGCATAATGGTGTCGAGCATATTTACGCCGATGGTAATCATGCTTTGTGCCGAGATAGGCACCGCGATGGCAAATGCCCGTTTGTAGAATTGCTTTTCCGTTACTAAATACTTCATCCGTTATTCCTTCATATTCTTATCCCACTGCCCGATTAAAAATGCGCCAAACTCTTTGATTAACGGGTTTGCGCGTGACTGCGGCACACAGCTTTTTTCAAAGCGTGACCTTTCATATCACGAGGGGTTATAGTTGCATAGCTCGGCTGGCTAAGAGATGCCCCGCGCTGTGGCGTTAGCCGGCGCGGGGCGGCAGCACTCATGGTTAGATGACAAACTGTGTCAGGTACCGTTTGGAGAGCGCCAAAGAATCAAGCACCTTCTGCTTGGTTGCCTCAAACGCGCGGTCTTCCACCTCGATGCACGCATAGCCGTCATACCCGATGTCGGTGAGGGCAGATACAAAACGTCCCCAGTCCACATCGCCCAAACCCGGAAGCTTGGGGCTCATAAACTCGAGGGGGTACGCCATAATGCCCACGTCGTTTAGGCGGTCGGGGTAGAGCTTGATGTCCTTAAAATGCACGTGGAAGATCTTGTCCTTAAACTCATACATCGGCTTTATGTAGTCTATGCCCTGCCACACAAAATGGCTGGGGTCGTAGTTGATGCCGAGATGGTCGCTGTCAAGCAGCGAGAACACCTTGCGCCACAAGGCGGGGGTCGTCATCAGGTTCTGCCCGCCCGGCCACTGGTCGGCACCAAACAGCATGGGGCAGTTCTCTATCGCTATTTTTACGCCCTCCTGCTCGGCAAGCTGCAGAATCGGGGGCCAAACCTCCATAAGCAGGGTGAGGTTTTCCTCCACCGTTTTGGTCTGGTCACGCCCGATGAACGTCGTAACCAGATTGATGCCAAGCCGTGCGGAGGCACGGATGACGGTTTTTAGGTGCGCGACGCTCGCGCTGCGCTTTTGCAGGTCGCCGTCCATGGTGTTGGGGTAAAAGGCAAGGGACGAAAGCTCGATGCCCTTGTCCTTTGCATACGCGAGTATGTGGCTTGCATACGCATCGTCGGTCAGTACCCTGTCCACATCGATGTGGCTTACGCCTGCGTAGCGGCGTTCCGCCTTGCCCGACGGCCAGCAGGCTACCTCAACACACAAGAAGCCCTGCTCTGCCGCAACATCCATCATCTCTTCATACGTCCACCCGTCAAGGATGGCGCTTACAAAACCTATCTTCATTGCTTGATACCCTCCTGTATCTGTTTTGCGGGGACAGATGGGTTATATTACTCAAACACAATCTCT
>JAEZQD010000074.1 GCA_023413185.1 Bacillota bacterium | reverse complement strand
TTCGCTTTTATCCGTTCCAGCGCTCTGTGTCGGACATTACTCCGCTCGACTTGCATGTGTTAGGCGCGCCGCCAGCGTTCGTCCTGAGCCAGGATCAAACTCTTAATCAAATTGTATCTAAAGCGGTTGCCCGCTTCAAACCTTCTTCAATCAAGCTGTTTACTTAGCTCTAATCGAATACTTGCGTTTTGCAAAACGATTTCTCGTCTTGCCGCTTTTTGTGATTCTCACTTTTAAGCATCCTTGCAGACACTCAAAAGCGGAATTGTTAGGGTTTGTTTTTATCATATCTCTCGATATGATTTATCATGTTGTTCAGTTTTCAAGGTTCATTTCGCAGTCGGTTTTTTATCCGCCCTGCTCCGCTTTTTTGGCTTAGTGAAGCCGTTTTTTCGTCTTCCCCGCGTCAAGCGGCTTATTTATAATACCATACCCCCCCTCCCTTGTCAACAGGTTTTTTGAGGTTTTTTAATTTGTTTTGTTGCCGTTAGGTAAAGCCCAATTAACTCGGTACTTTTAGGCGGTTCGCCCTTAAATGTATTACTTATTATATATAGAGAGGCTGCCGCAAAACAGTGAAGCATCCTAAACCAGTTTGCACCGTTTGCCTTGCGGCAGCCATACGATATCGTATCAGCTAAATGCTCTCGAGGTTAACGACCACCGCCTTGGGTCTGGTCATCGCCTCAATGGAGTATTTCACGCCCTGTGTTCCCATACCAGACGCCTTGATGCCGAGAAACGGAAAATGATCCGGTCCGCGTTCCGTTTTATTGTTAATCTGAACGGTGCCCACCTCCAGGCGGTTGGCAATATAAAACGCACGGTTGATATCATGGGTGAATACCGAGGATTGTAAGCCATATTCCGAACGGTTGGCAATCTCAATCGCTTCATCCATATCCTTTACACGAACAATAGGCAGCACAGGTCCAAACGGCTCCTCCCAAGCAAGCTTCATGTCCGTGGTAACATTATCAATTAAGGTTGGATAAATAAGATTGCCCTCGCGGCGGCCTCCCGCAAGCACACGCGCACCTTTTTGCACCGCGTCATCGACTAGCGACTGAACATAATCGGCAGACGGTTTGTTGATAAGCGGCACAATCACGCAATTGTCGCGCGGATCGCCAACCGTCAATTTTTCAATGCGCTCAAGCAGCTTTGGAATCAGCATATCCGCTACGGCATCGGGAGCGAGTATGCGCTTAACCGCCGTGCAGCGCTGTCCTGAATAGGAGTATGCGCCCGACACAATGTTTTCCGCCGCAAAGTTAATGTCGGCATCCTCCAGCACGATGGCGGCATCCTTACCACCCAGCTCAAGCATCAGCGGAACCATCCCGGCAAGACCGGCAATATGCCTGCCTACCTCGGTGCTTCCGGTAAAATTGATGAAGTTGATGTCGGGATGGGTAACGATGTAGTCGCCAATCTCCTTGCCGCGTCCCGTTACCGTGTTGAGGATTCCTTTTGGCAGTCCTGCCTCATTTAGAATCTGCGCTAGATAGAGCGCACTGACCGCTCCCTGAGTCGGCGGCTTCAGCACAACGGCATTGCCACCGATTAGCGCCGGGGCAATCTTGGATACCGAGAGGTTGATTGGGTAATTGAACGGGGAAATCGCGAGGATGGTACCAAGCGGAACACGGGTAACATAGGACATCTTGTTTTTCGTACCGCCGGGGAAGTTTTCGCCGCTGATTGCCTCGCCCTCCATACCCTTACCCACATCGGCGGTGTAGCGTAAAAAGTCTGCGGTGCGCAGAACCTCGGAAAGCGCCGACCTTTCGTCTTTTGCGATCTCCATCACCAGAACCTGCGCAATCTCCTTCGCGTGCTGTTCCAAAAGAAGAGCCGCCTTATAAAAGATGTTGGCACGTTCGTAGATAGGCGTCTTAGCCCAATCCTGCAAATTTGCCTTGGTGTTGGCGATTGCCATATCGACCTCGTCTTTGGTCATGGATGGCACCCTGCCCACAAAGGAGCCGTCAACCGGCGAGAATATCTCTATCGCACTACCGGAGGAGGATTCCACCCATCCACCGTCATACAAATTCCTAAAGTTTTTATCGGCACAACACAATCCTTTAAACATAACCGCCGCAGCCCCCTTGTTGTTCTTTTATTCTTATATAAAGTATACCATCACAGTATACTACATGTCGTTGCAAAATGGAAGGGGTTATTTAGAAGTATTCCCCGAAAACCAGGGCAGAATGCTCCCTACTATCTGATAAAGGTAATTAGAAAACCGTCATTTACAGCCATGCTTGCGGGTTTTATTCAGTTTGTATAATAAAAAGTTACTTTATAATAAAAAAATCATAAATGCTGATTGACAAAGCGCATAATGTGATGTATACTTTATTTCAATGCTTGAAGTATATTCTGGCATAATATTTTTAATCGAGGTATTTCCATTGAATCATCAGGACAAGACGCTGGCATGCAAAGAGTGCGGACAGGATTTCGTGTTCACCGCTAGTGAGCAGGATTTCTACGAAGAGAAGGGCTTTA
>JAEZQD010000027.1 GCA_023413185.1 Bacillota bacterium | reverse complement strand
TCATTGCAGTAGCCTTACATATTGTATCAAAAACCGCGAGGTTTGTACACACTTTTTTTGCAGTTTCAACGCAAGATTCATAGATAAACTTGTTAAATGTGGTTTGTGCAACAAGATGCACTTTTTTTTCGCAAAAATACCCATGTGTTTTTAGCAGCGCATTTAGCTCGTTCTCGTCACCCACCACGTATGCCGTACCTTCACAGTGACCGCAGATAGCCTGCACCTCGGGATGGTTGCAGTCGCCCGCCACAATAATCACGCCGTTTGCCGAATGCTCGCGCACAATGCGATGGATGCGGGCAACATATGGGCAGGTGGCGTCCTCTACCCGACAACCCGTTATAGCAAGCTGCTCATACACCGCGCGGGATACCCCGTGGGAACGAATAACCACCGTGTCTCCGAGCAGCGCCTGCGCGGGGTCTTCGATAATACACACGCCTTGCTTTTTGAGCTCCTCCACAAGCTGCGGATTGTGGATGATGGGACCGAGCGTACACACCCTGCCCGTAATGCTTGCATGCTCACGCAACAGGTCATGCACCATATTCACCGCACGGTCCACCCCAAAGCAGAAGCCTGCGGTTTTTGCAACGTTAATCTCCATCGGAATACTCCGTTTCGCCAAGAGGTTTTACAGCTAACCCCGCATAGTTACGCTTTAACCAGCGTACCTTTATTGTACTGCTCGCCAATCTTCTGCATAATAAGGGCGCTGGCTGCCCTCAGCTCGGGGGTGGTAAAGTTCTCGGATAAGCCTAATTGTTCAAACGCGATGGGCTTACCAACGCGTACGGTAACCTTTGTAAGCCATCTAAGCTTTGCCCCTTCGATGTAGATCGAGGCGGGAACCACATCACACCGGGTTCGTGCGCTTATGACCGCAACACCCGATTTGCCCGGCAACAGCTTGCCCGTTTTCGAACGTGTCCCCTCGGGGAAGATGCCAAAAATCTTGCCGTCGGTTACGATTTTAGCCGCCGTGTCCAACGCCCCGCGGTCGCCCATACCCCTGCGCACCGGAAACGCGCCGAGTGCCCGCAACACACGCCCAATCAGCGGTATCTTTATGAGTTCTTCCTTCGCCATGTAGTTTATTCGCTTTTTTACGCGATATGCGGCGAGCGAAAGAAACACCGGGTCGTAGCCCGACACATGGTTCGAGGCGATAATAAAGCCGTCTTCGCGGCGAAGATGTTCGGTGCCTTCTATTCTAACGCGAAACGCGATTGCAGTAATTGCACGCATTAAAGCAATGCCCAGGGGATATAAGCTCATATCCTGCCGCCTGCCTTTCAAGTGCCGCACAGCTTGCGGCGGCACAAAACTTAACTGTTATAAATTGTTTATAGCCCGAGCCTGCTTGTAATCAGCTCGTCCAGCAGCTGTATGGAGGTCTCGAGCTCATTGCCCGTGGTGTCGACCAGCACCGCGTCGTTTGCCTGCTTCAGCGGGGCAATCTCCCGATGCGAGTCGTTGTAATCGCGCTGCTTAATCTCTTGCAGCAACGTGTCATACGATACCTGCTGCCCACGCGCGAGCAGCTCCTCATACCGTCGCTGTGCGCGCTCCTCCGGCGACGCAGTCAGGAATATCTTCACATCCGCGCCGGGAAGCACCACCGTTCCGATGTCGCGTCCGTCCATGATGATGTTGTTTTCTTTGGCAATTTCCTTTTGCAGGTCAAACAAAAACGTGCGTACCTGCGGGATGCGGGACACGTTGGAAGCCGCCATCGACACCTCGTTTTCACGGATGCGAAGCGATACGTCCCGACCATTCAAAAACACGCGCTGCTCGCCGTCTACAAAACGCAGCGAAACCTCTGCCTCGGTCAAACGCGGCACTACCTGCTGCTCACTGTCGGTGTCCACGCCGTGGTCGAGCATATAAAGACCCACCGCGCGGTACAGTGCGCCGGTGTCTACATAGATAAAACCGAGCCGTTTTGCCACCGCCTTTGCGATGGTGCTTTTTCCCGCGCCGGACGGCCCGTCTATCGCAACCGCCTTAGTGCTCATAAAAGCAGCCCCTCTCCCCGATGTATATTTCATCTCTCTACGCGTACAAGCCTGCGAGATACCCGGTGCTAAACGCTATTTGCAGATTGTAGCCGCCGGTATAGGCATCCACATCGATGACTTCGCCCGCAAAGAACAGCCCATCGCACAGCTTAGACCGCATCGTTTTGGGGTCAATCTCGCTTACCTTTATGCCGCCCGACGTGACGATTGCCTCCTCTATGGGGCGAAACGCGCGCGGTGTGACGGTAAGCGCTTTTAGTGTTTGCACGAGTCGTGCACGCTGTTGTTTGGTAATCTGGTTTATCTTTTCCTCGGGCGGAATATCACATAGGTTAACTATAACAGGAATCAGTTTCTTAGGCAACAGGGCACCCAGAGAATTTAGAAAATCCTTATTCAGGTTTAGCGAAAAATCTCGTTGGATGCGTCTGTCCAGCTGCTCAGAAGAGAGCGCAGGCTTAAGGTCGATGGACATGCGGTAGTCGGGCAGATGTGTGCTGTCCATAACCGAGGACGCGCTTAAAACAAGCGGACCCGATATGCCGAAGTGGGTAAACAGCATCTCGCCCAGTTCCGAAAATACGGTTTTGCCGCGTTTATTATCCTCAACCGATAGGGTTACGTTCTTAAGCGACAGCCCCATTGCGCTTTTGCACCAATCCTCGTGGGTGACAATAGGGATTAACGCGGGCGAAGTGGGCAGTACCGTATGCCCCGCCTCGGCTGCAAAGCGGTATCCGTCGCCGGTTGACCCTGTGCCCGGATAGGACAGCCCGCCTGTTGCAATAATAACAGCGGACGCAGTGTACGTGTTGCCCTGATAGGTGGTGACGCCTTTGACCGCGCCGTTTTCGAGTACAAGCTGTTTTACGCGGGCGGTCTCAAGCTGTGCGCCCTGTGCTTTTGCGTAGCGAAGAAGCGCCGAGGCGACGTCGGCAGCCTGATCCGAAACCGGAAAAACGCGGTTGCCTCGCTCGGTTTTCAGCGCAAGACCAAGACGCTCAAAGAACGCCATCGTATCCTGCGGCGAAAATGCGGCAATCGCGCTGTATAAAAATCGTCCGTTCGTTTTAACCTGGGTAATAAAATGGTCCTGAGTGCAGTTATTGGTGACGTTGCAACGCCCTTTGCCGGTGATTAACACCTTTTTGGCGGGGCGGTCGTTTCGTTCAAGCAGCAGGGTTCTTTTACCCTGTGCCGCAGCGGTGCCCGCCGCCATCAATCCCGCGGCACCCGCACCGATTACAATGACATCGTAGTTGTTGTACAAAACAGGTATTCCATATCCTTTCCGCACGCACGGTGCGTCAGTTTGTGTGGTGCAGGCGCGGCACAATTAGTATGCGGTTAATCGTGCCGCACATTCTTTAGTCTTCAATCAGTTCGTTTGCGGATGCGGCGTCGCTTTTTTCGTATACGTTATATAGATCCCATATGCTTTCGAGCTTTGAGAAGGTGTCTGAAACCTCCTCCTTTTTATTTAAGCTGACGGCAATAATCAGCGCGTTAATCAGGCTCAGCGGCGCAACGAGTGAATCCACAAAGCTTGCCATATCGCTGCGCGCAATGAGCAGGTGCGTTGCACATACCGCAAGGGGTGCGGACGGGCTATCGGTAATGGCGATGACATCCGCACCCGATTTAGATGCGAAATCGCCCGCGCGAACGGTGCGCTTGGAGTAACGGGGAAAGCTGACGGCTATCAATACATCACCTTTGCCGATGCGAAGAAGTTGTTCGAAAACCTCGCTGGAGCTGCTTGTGCCCACCACGCGGACGTTTGAAAAAACAAGGTTAAAATAAAAGCCCAAAAAGTTCGCGAGCGCAGATGCGCTGCGTCCGCCCATGATATAGATGGTCTTGGCGGCAATAATGGTGCTCACGGCATCCGAAAACGACTGCTTAGAGGTCAGCTCCAGCGTGCGGCGAATGTTGTTGATGTCGGCGCCCAGAACCTTATCCAGCACCTCGCCCGCGTCGCGCACACCAATCTGCTCGCTGGCAACCTCCATACGCTGCACCGAGGTCAGCTTGTTTCTTATCATCTCCTGCAACGCATGCTGCAGCTCGGGGTATCCCTCGTAACCGACCTCCGACGCGAAGCGAACCACTGTGGATTCGCTGACGCCCACCGCCTCGCCCAGCCTAGACGCTGTCATGAACGCCGCCTTATCGTAGTGCGCTGTAATATAAGCGGCGATGGCGCGCTGACCTTTAGAAAACTTACTCATCTTCGACCCAATAATCTGCAGCAGATTACCTTGCATGAAGTTTCACCATATCCTTCGTTATAAATCGTTTTTATTCTTTCAGGGCGCTGGTCCGAATGCCGATAAAAAACTGAGAAATCAAAACTCCGCTTGCTTTTTTTTGCGATTTGCTTGAAGTTTGCTTCTCGTACAGAATCGTTAAGCGCCACCGGATATATGCAGGCAGCCAAAACAAAAATTGCATAATTACAATCATTATATTATATGCATACGACAAAAAAATCAATAGGAAAAGAATTTATTCCTGCAAAATGACAGAAAAATACCATCATCTGCGCCGCAAAATTATCGCAAAAATCGGTGAGCCTCGTACGATGCAAAAACCTTGGTGCAGGATTCTCCTACCGCACAAGAAGATGCGGCTGTTGATTTAGCTCATTTTCAGCCATTCGACAACACTGTACGCAGGTCAGACCGCTCTACCAAATGGCAGGGCGGTCTGAATGGATAACCATAGTGCGCATCTTAATTTACCACGGATTTCCTGTGATAACCAAGCCGCCTGCAGCCATAATAATAACACGATAGTTGTGACTGCGGTATGCAAGGTCAAGCGTTTGCATGATAGGTATAATGTATACTGAGATACGATTATCGTTCGGGCAGCATTCTGGTGATGCTGCCCGTTTTTTGTGCGTTAAAAACTGAGCTGCTCGCCAAGATCCGACTCCTTGGGGATAGCGCCTGCCGAGGGTAACGTCTTCGTACGGAAGCGGTGCGCGTTGCCCAGCATCTGCTCTTCAAACAGCTTGACCACAGCGACGGTATGTCCTTTTTTGAGTATCATGACCGAAACGCCCTGATTGTCCTTGGTGCTCTTTTCAGCCACCGCGCCGGAGTGTACAAGCAGTACGCGCCCGGCGGTGCTGGTCACCATATACTCCCTGTCCTGTGGGGTATACAGTATCGCGGCGGCTGGGGCTTTTGCACTGTACGCGTTAATTAGCTTTTTGCGGCGGGTTTTGGTCTGGTAGCTTGCCAGCGGCACCTTGGAAAGCTTGCCGTTTTCAAAGAAAAACAGCATATAGCCCGAATAGTCCTTAGTGACTACCATTAACACGGCGGACTCACCCTCGTCCATGCCCAGCTTGGCGGGGATGTAATCTCCCAGCACGCTGACCTTGGTGTCCTCAAAATCGCAGGCGCGCGCCTTATATACCTGGCACCGATTGGTGAAGAACAACAGCTCCGCGGAGTTGGTGCTCTCCCCTTGCATCACAACCTCGTCGCCCTCTTTAAGCTTGTGCTCGCCGCTCATGCGCAGAGACTGCGGGGTAACCTTCTTAAAATAGCCTTCCCTTGTAAAGAACAGGTGGACGGGGTAGTCGGGGATGTCCTCCTCCGGCACTTCCAGCTCGTCGTCGGCAAACACAATCAGGCTTTTACGCGGTGCGCCGTATTTCTTTGAGACCTCGGTCAGCTCGTCTATCATGATGCGCCCGATGCGTTTGGGGTTAGCGAGGATATCCTCCATATCGGCAATTTCTTTTTGCAGCTGGTCAAGCTCTTTGGTGCGGTTTAGGATGTATTCGCGGTTTAGGTGGCGCAGCTTAATCTCCG
>JAEZQD010000141.1 GCA_023413185.1 Bacillota bacterium | reverse complement strand
CGTTCGGCAACAGCGTTCCCCATAGAATTGTACCCCCCTATTTTGGTATAAGTATGAAAGAAGGGGACGGCTTACGCCGACCCCTTCCAGCATGTGGGTTGGTTAGCCCCAGTTTTCCATGCGCCATGCAATCTCTTTGTTGATCACTTCAAGATACGCTTTGTAGTTGGTCTCCTGAATCTTAGCGGTGTATTCAGACCAAATGGCGTCAAACTCGGAAGGACTGCTGAGGATTGCTTTGGGCAGGTACTGCAGCGCAAGGTCGTTAAGCTGGGTATTTGCCATCTGCGCGTCAGAACCGTCTACCAGTGCAATATTCCATGCGGGGTAGTAGGGAGGATTCTCCGGAGGCTGATTGAGGAACTGTACCCATGTCTGTTTGCCGTATCCCTCAAGAATCTTTTTGTCGTACTCTTTCAGGGTATCAAAGAACTCTTCGGGCTGACCGTCTGTGTCATAGTTGTTGCCGTTGGAGTACTGTCCTTGTTTCTTGGGCATCATATCCCAGAATGCTTCGTACTTGTTCTTGGTCTTCCAAACGGGATCGTCCTGGGTTGTGCGCATCTCGGGGGTACGATAGTAACGACCTGCGTCGTTAACCAGATAGTCTTCGCCCTCAACGCCCCAGCTAAACAGGATCTGCCACTCTTCTTCCAGAATGGTGTTTAAGAACGCAACAGCCTTTTCGGGCTCCTTGCAGTTTACGCTAACGCCAAAGCCCTGGTTGATGTTCATAACATCACGATCACGGTAGTAAGGCTCGTAGCCGTCGTATACGGGCATTACAGGAATCCACTGACGCTCGTAGCGACCTTCGGCGGTCAGTGCATCGTAAGCATTACCAAAGTTCCAGCGCTGGTCAAACATACCAAGAACACGACCGCTTGCCAGCTTGGCAAGGTACTGGTCATAGTTCTGTGTGAAGGTCTCGGGGTCAACCAGACCCTTTTGGTTCATCTCGTTGAGAGTTTTGTAGTAGGTTTTTGCATACTCTTTGTCTGCAAAAATATCTGCTACCTTGGTTTCAACATCAACAACCACGCCACCGTCATTCGGGTGACCGATTAGATGCTGCGGAGCATTGGTGAGACAGAACTCTTTACCAGGTGCAGCGCAGATTTCGAAACCGATTGTGGGTTGTCCGTCGATTGTGGGATACTTTGCTTTGTACTGATCGATGAGGTCAAAATATGTTTCGAGGTCATTGATCTCGGGATAACCGAACTCCTCAACAACCGCCTTTTGAATCCAGAAGGCAGGGCCCCAATGGGTTCCCGCAGAGATCTCGCCATAATAGCGATTGTAGTTGGGAAGAACATAGATCTTTCCGTCAGCAGGATAGGAGAGCCTGCTCAGATAAGGCTCCACATGGGTAAGGATGTTGCCAGCAAGACCCGGGGTCAGGTAGTCATTAAACGGAATCAGCGCACCTGCTTCAATAAAGCGAGCATGCTGGCTTGAGTTACCGATAATATCGGGATACTCGCCGGCTGCGATCATAACGCCGATCTTCTCGTCGTAGTTGCTGGAGATGATGTCAAGCTCAAGTGTAACACCCAGCTCATCCTTCAGCTTCTTCGCAATCTTGTTGTCCGAAGACGGGGCGGGCTTAGCGGTAGGAACAAAAACGGTAAAGGTCGTGGGATCCTCCGGGCTGAGTACAGGCAACGTTTTGCCGTCATCTGCCGAAGCCGTAGGCAGCTCCTCCGCGACCGCACGAGAAGACTCCTGTGCCGGTGCGGTACCTCCGCACGCTGCCAGCGTAGCAATCATCATTGCAGCCAGCAAAAGGCAAACCAATTTCTTTTTCATGAAATACAATCACTCCTTCTTTTAGTCTCACAAAAACTGTCTGGACTGACACTGTATTTTTGTGTATAATCATTATATTATGAATGTTTTGTTAAATACATTAAGAAATTACGTATGAATGTGGGACAAAATTAAAACTTGTGTTCAAAGTCTTGAACACGGTATTGTTTTTTTGTACAGTACCATTGAAAGGAGAGGTCGCGGTTGCTGCGCGTAATTGCTATTGATGATGAGCCGTCGGTATTGGAAGGGTTGCGATTAATGGTTGATTGGGATGCGATGGGTCTAGAACTATGCGGTGAGGCCGCCGACGGTGTGGAGGGGCTTGCACTGATTGAAGCCCTAAAACCCGATATCGTAATAACCGATATCCGTATGCCGAGACTGGATGGACTGCAGTTGGTCAAACGCTATGCCGGTCAGCATGGGGCGCCTAAATTCATTATCATCAGCGGGTACGGTGAATTTGAATATGCGCGTTCTGCCCTTCGCTACGGCGTTCGCAGTTATATATTAAAGCCGCTGGATGCCACAGAGCTCACAGAGGCATTCTCCACCATCTCAATGGAGATACAGGATGAGCGGGTGCGGGAGGATGAAACACTGGAGCTTTCGCGCTATATGGTAAACTACTATATCGGCCGCATCATACACAGTACCGCCACCCCAAAACTATACGACAAGCTTATGTTTTTGATGGGGCTGCTGCCGGGTGTGCGATTTCGGATTGTCTGCCTGATGATCAAAGACTATTACCAAACAAACCAACAGCCTGATATCAGCGGTATGCTGATGCGGCTTACCGAGGGCTTCGGGCTAAAGCAGCCGGAAGCCGTATTTTATCGTGGTCTGGGGCTTTTTTTTGCCGTCGTCCGGGACGACGCGGTCGCTTACGAGGATATTGCAGGCGCGTTCCATCGTCTTGCCAAAACACTTACCCCCGCAACAGTTCTGTTCGCCAGCGGCGACGGCTGCGGGGTTTCGGACATCCTAACGCTATACCGTCAGATTGAGGAGCTGAAGCTGTGGTACCATTATGGCGTGGACGAGGACCTGTTGCTATACGGTCAAACCCCCGAACCGCCCGGTTATCGCGAGAATATATGGCCGGATCTCCCTTATCAAAAGCTAACGCAGGCCGTATTGGCGGGTTCGGTGGAGGAGACCGAATTGCTGATTGAGCAGTTCTACCAGCTTTTGCACAAGTCGCGGTGTTCGGCACGCGAGCTGTATCTGTATCAGTACCGGCTGGTTTTGCTGACAGAGGACCTATCCTCCTTTTACAGTATTAACGTCAGAGAACAGTTGTCCCAATTGATTAGCGGGATTAAGGACGGTAACCTGCGGGGATGCAAGCAGGAGGCGGAGCAACTTTTAACCCGGCTTTGCGGTCAAGCAAACAACCAGACCGCACCGACACATCATGATCTTGCGCAGAGCATTGTGGACTATATCCGACAAAACTACAAAAACGATCTTTCCCTTCAGGTACTGGCAGACGTTTTTTCGCTGTCCCCGCTTGTGGTAAGCAAAATAATACGCAAAAGCAGCGGCATGAAGTTTAACGACCTCATTAACGATATAAAGATTGAAAACGCAAAGCTGCTGATTGCGACATCGGATATCAAACTGTCGGATGTTGCCAGCGAGGTAGGGTATCGGGACAACGCCTATTTTTCCAACAAGTTCAGGCAGTTAACAGGGATGCTGCCATCCGAATATAAATGTCTTTTTGTCTGACTGGGGGATTGTTCATGAAACGGCTGCTTCGTTGGTTTAACAACATTGGCATTCGCAACAAGCTCATTATTGTATACATAAGCTGTGTCATGCTGCCTACTCTTGTTGGCGGCATTATCTGGATTACGGTGACCGGTCAGGAAATGGATGCCAGAGAGACCCAGCAGCTTGACAATATGGCGGACCGAATTGTGTCTGACGTGCGGCAGATTATACAAAACTCCGTTGACGTAACCAACCAGATCTCCACCGATATTGCGCTCAGCCGTGACCTGGAGAAGAATTTTAATGACCCATACAGTTATTACGAGTTCTTCTACCAGAATTTTCGCACACGGTTTGATATGTACCTGCTCAGCAATCCGTATGTTGCCAATATTACGATGTTTACATCCAACCCAAACCACTCCAACAGCGGGTACTTTCAGTATATCAATCGGACCGTGCGTGAGGAGCAGTGGTATAAAACCCATGTTTCCTCCGGCAGTCATGTATCGCTTGCACCTATGGATGCATCTGCCTTTCTGTCAACCCATTCCAGATATCTTCGAATTGTACAAAAAGTAAGACGAAGCACAGAGCCCAACATGGAGGAGCAGCTGATTACCGTAGATTTAAAGACCGACCGCATTCTTTCTGAGATTGCTTCCCAAGCAGGCGATATGGAGATATATATTTTAAAGGATGATAAGGTGGTATATCGGACGCCCATATCCGAACGCGGTAATATCGGCGAGGCATTATCCTTATCAAACGAGCACAACCTATACTGGGTTAGCCTGCCGCTGGGCGAGATATCGCACTTTAAAGGCTGGCGTATCCTTGGGGTATATGACCGCTCCCTTTTGGTCAGACAACGCAACGGCACCTTTTTATATATCATTGGTTGGTCTGCCCTGTTTGCCATTATCTCGGTGGTGATTCTATCTCTTGTACTAAACTCGGTGGTGGTGCGAATCACCCTTTTAACAAAGCACATGAAGAAGATTACGGGTAAAAACTTCTCGCCACTGGATTATCAGGACATGGGCACCGACGAGGTAGGGTGGCTTATTCGCTTTTTTAATAACATGATTAACGAAATTAACCTTCTGATAAACGATGTGTATAAGCTGGAGGTTCGTCAGAAGGAGATGGAGATCGAAAATGTCCGTGCTGAGCTTCAGTACCTGCAAAGTCAGGCCAACCCGCACTTCTTGTTCAATACGCTCAACGCCATTATGGTCGTTTGCGTAAAAAAAGAGTATGTTGAAGTGGTTGAGGTGATTCAAAACCTTGCTAAGCTCCTGCGCAGGCTTTTGGATTCGGGCGATAAGCTGATTCCCATCAAGGAGGAATTCGATTTTATTGAGAAGTACCTGATGATTGAAAAGTTTCGTTTCGGGGATAAGTTTATTTACGACGTAACGCTTGCCCCAAAAGCAGAGCACCTAACAATTCCCCGCATGCTGATTCAACCGCTGGTAGAAAACGCCTGCATACACGGGCTGCAGTCGGTTAGTGGCAGACAGCGCATACTCAAACTTTTTGCGTACCAAAAAGAAAACGATGAAATTGCAATTGTCGTTGAGGACAACGGGATTGGCATGGATGAAAACGCCCTAAAAACAATATGGGATGACCTGAGAAATCCGGGAGAGAATAATGATGCCCGCATCGGAATCGGGCTGCGAAACGTTTACCGACGGATGAAGCTTCACTATCGCAACAACGCGACATTGACGTTGGATAGCGTGCCCGGAAAAGGGATGACGGTTACCATCCTGTTACGTAAAGAACCCGATTTGTTGAACTAAAGGGGGATAACGCAATGCTGTACCGACTATACATTGTTGACGATGAGCCGTCTGTCATAGAGGGACTAAGCTTGCTCATTGACTGGAGTGCCGCGGGGTATGCCATCTGCGGAAGCTCCGATAACGGAGAGACTGCATGGGCTGATATTCTGCGCTATCGCCCTGATGTGATTGTGACCGATATCCGCATGCCGAACATGGACGGTCTTGCGCTGATTGAAAAGGCGCGTCGCGCAGGGTGTAACGCCCGTTTTGTGATTTTGAGCGGGTATGGTAATTTTGAATACGCACAGAAGGCTTTACATAATAAGGTGCGGCATTTCTTACTCAAGCCGCTGAATCGTCAGGAGATCGAAGATGTTTTTGAGGACTTAAAGACCGAGATGGATGCCTTGTATCGGGATTGCCCATTGCGTGGCAGCGCTATGGTGCCGCCGCCAGTTCGCCAAGAGGTTGTGCGTGCGTTGGAGCTGATGGACGAGCAAGCGCTTCGCGCCGCCGCAGATCAAATCTATCCGCCCCAAAACGGCAATATCACCGGGTCGCTGTCGCAGTTCCACCAGCACGCGCGCACGCTGCGCCTGATTGACGATATCTTGTACGATACCTTTGGGCTGCTCAAGAGCAGAGACATCGGGACACACGGTCTTTGCACGCGGCTTGATGACCAATGGCACCCTGATCAAAACGGTTTGTTTGAGATATTGACCGAGACGCTTTCCCTGTTGATTGCAGAGCGTAAAAAGGAGGCAAAGCCGCATCTGTACGAGGTGCGGGACTATATCCTATCACACCTTGACGAGGATATTACCGTAAAATCCCTATCCGAACAGTTCTTTTTAGACGCCAACCATCTGGGAAATGCATTTCGGAAACAGTTTGACCAGAACATTAAGGACTTTATTAATCATCATAGAATAAAAAAAGCCATTGAGCTGATGGAGACGACTGAGCTGCCCGTAAACGAGATTGCACAGAAATGCGGCTATAACAATTACAACCATTTTTATAACATGTTTGAGCGGTTTACCGGTACCACTCCCAGCCAGTTTAAAAGGGGCGGCGCGCCCGCCTAAGAGAATTGGTTGTGCAATTGCATATGCCTCCCGTTAGCAAGCCGCGTGTTTTTGTTTGTCCGTTTGCTCTTACCGGTTATTTTTTATTGAGATGAAGCGGGCTGGCAGGAGCTTGGCGAGGCGTTGAAGATGATATGGCTGTATGAAATGGGACACAGCTCGGCATGCGCGGCGGTCGAAAATGCGATAGAGCCGGGGCAGCAAAAACAGGCGTGCTGATTAGTACGCATGCAAATAAGAACCACCCGATTCGTCCTGCATGATGGCAGGCGATATCGGGTGGTTTGTTGAAGTTTGAGCTTCCTATACGATTCCACGTATTTCGTCGAGGGATTTAACCCCGTTATCCTCCATGTACCGCTGCATGCCGTCGATGATGTCAAGGGCAATTGCGGGGTTGATAAAGGACGCGCTGCCCACCTGCACCGCGTGAGCGCCCGCCATAATAAACTCTACGGCGTCCTGCCATGTGGTGATGCCCCCCAGCCCAATAACCGGAATGTTTACCGCGTGGGCAACCTCGTGCACCATACGCAGGGCGATGGGTTTAATGGCAGGACCGGAAAGACCCGCATAGCCGTTTTCAAACACCGGTCTTTTTGCGCGGATGTCGATTGCCATGGCGAGGAAGGTGTTTACAAGCGAAACGCCGTCCGCGCCCTCCTGCTCGCACATACGGGCAAGCGAGACAACACTCTCGGCGTTGGGCGAAAGCTTAACAAGCAAACGGTGACGGCACAGCGCGCGCACCTCGCGCACAATCTCGCGGGCGTTGTCGGTCTTTATGCCAAAGTTCATACCACCCTGCTTGACGTTGGGGCAGGAGATGTTGAGCTCAATAAAGTCAAGCTCGCAGGGGTTAAGCAGCTCAATTGCCTTAAAATAATCCTCAAAAGAGTGCCCGCCCACGTTGACGAGGGTGACAAACCGCTTTTGTTTCATCCATGGCAGCTCACGCTCGATGACGCGTCGTACGCCGGGGTTTTCCAGCCCGACGCTGTTCATCACCCCGCTTGGGGTCTCCCAGATGCGCACCCCCGTGTTACCGGAGCGGGGGTTGAGCGTAAGCCCCTTGGAGCTAAGCCCTCCCAGACGGTCTACATCAAACAGCTCGTCCATCTCCCGCCCAAAGCCGCAGGTTCCTGAGGCGAGTATCACGGGATTTTCAAAATTCACCCCGCAGACGGTTGTCGCCAGACGATTCATGTTAAAACACCTCCCTTGCAAGGAACACCGGGCCATCCTTACAGATGCGGCGGTTGCCATCCACCGTCGGGCAGCTGCAACCAAGGCATGCGCCAATCCCGCACGCCATGCGGCTCTCCAGTGAGACGTACAGCAAAGCGGCACTGTCCTTGCAGCGTCGGTGCAGCGCCTTCATCATGGGCGTAGGACCGCAGGAGAACAGCACATCATACTGCGTGCAATCCACCGAATCGGTGATATAGCCGCCCACCTCGACGGTCAGCGTATCGCACACCGCGCGAAACTCCTCGGTAAGTACCGCCGCATCGCCAAACCCCAAAAACAGGTGGATACTGACCGACGGGTCCGCCTGCTTGAGCGTCTTTGCGGCAAGGTATAGCGGAGCGATGCCAACGCCGCCGCCCACCATGGCAACGCGCCCGCTCACCGTGGGAAAGCTGTTCCCGTACGGTCCCGCGAGGGTGAGCTTGTCCCCTTCCCGCAGGGCGGAAAACAGCTGAGTGCCTTCGCCGACGGTGCGGTATAAAAAGCTTACGGTCAGCCCGTCGCTGTCAAACACGCTGATAGGGCGGGAAAGCAGTGGATACGTCCCCCATGCGCGCAACATGTAAAACTGCCCCATTTTTGCGGCGTTATCGTGCTTTACCCGAATAAGGTAAAGGTCTTTCGACAGCATTGTGTTGGATAGTACGGTAGTGAGGTCCATGTTCCGCCCTCCCGATTTTTTAAAGATAAGCGCGTTTGTGCGCGGTTTATTTATACGCCCAGAATCGCACACAGCTCGCCAAGCTCTGCAATCTCGTGGGTGACGGCTGCGTTTATTGTGTTGGGCAGGTGGTCTGGGTTATACCAGCAGGTCGCAATCCCCGCGTTGTTGCCGCCCAGAATGTCGGAGGACAACGAATCCCCGATAATCAGCGCCTTGTTCCTCTCAAAAGCGCTCATGCGCGCAAAGCAATAGGTAAAAAAGGCGGGGTGTGGTTTTTGAGAGCCCGCGTCCTCCGATACAAAGATCTCGGTAAAGTATCGGTCAAGACCGGATGCGGCAAGGCGCGCGTACTGCGTCTCGGACACCCCGTTTGTCACAACATACATGGCAAACCGCCCGTTTAGCCGCTCGAGCAGCTCGTTTGCACCGTCTATCAGATCGTGGGAAAGTGAAAGGGCTTTGCGATACGCACGCTCGGCGTGTTCGCCGTCCGCCGTAACGCCCAGCGCCTCAAACAGCAATGTAAAGCGGGATGACAGAATATCCTCCCTGCTGATTTCGCCAAGCTCAAAACGCTTCCACAGCGCGTCGTTGATGCCGCTGTAAAGTAAAAAGGTCTGTTCAGTGCACGGCACCCCAAACTGTGAGAGCACCGTAAAAAGCCCGGTACGCTCCGCCTGATGAAAATCGAGCAGCGTGCCGTCCACATCAAACAACAGGGTTTCGTATTTTGGCATAGCTTTGTTCCCCCTTAATAAACAAACGTTGCGGCAGGCGCGATCAACGCGCTTTATATACAATTTTGCCGCCGCACAGGGTATATTGTACCAGACCGTAAAGGGTTTTTCCAATAAAGGGTGAATTTGCGGACTTAGAAAAAAACTGGTCTTCCCGCACCACCCACTCCTTGTTCGGGTCAAACAGCACCAGGTCGGCGGGCGCGCCCTGGGCAATACGTCCCGCGTTAAGCCCGTATAAACGCGCCGGATTCAGGCTCATCTTCTCTATCAGGTCCGACATGGTAAGGTGCCCCTTGCGTACCAGCTTCGTTATGCCTAAGGCGAGTACCGTCTCAAGACCGATTACGCCGCTGGGCGCATCCCCAAAGGCGCGCTGCTTTTCCTCGCGGCTGTGGGGGGCGTGGTCGGTGGCGATAATGTCAATGGTGCCGTCCTTGAGCCCTTCGATGATCTCGTACCGATCCTCCCGGGTGCGTATGGGCGGGTTGACCTTGGCAAGCGTGCCGCACTCGAGCACCGCCTCCTCGCAGAGGGAGAAGTGCTGTGGGGTTGCCTCGGCGGTGACAGGCGCAGCCATCTGTTTGGCAAGCCGCACCAGCTTCACCGCATTCTTTGAGCTGAGGTGCTGCAGGTGTACCCGCGCACCGGTGTAAAGGCTGAGCATGCAATCCCGCGCTACCAAAACATCCTCCGCCGCAGCGGGGGCACCGGCTAGCTTCAGCTGCTGCGCCACCACGCCTGCGTTAATGCCGCTCTGTGCAATCAGCGACGGCTCCTCCTCGTGCAGGCTGATGACCGCGTTAAGCTCCTTTGCGCGAATCAGTGCCTCAGTCATCAGCGCGATGTCCTTTATCGGCATACCGTCGTCCGAAAAGCCGACCGCACCGGCACCCAGCAGCGACGCCATATCGGTCAGCTCCCGCCCCTGCAACCCCTTTGTAACGGCTGCCACCGCAAGCACACGGATGTCGGCTTTTTTTGCTTTATCTGCAATATCCCGCAGAGTGTCGGGGTTGTCTGCCACAGGACTGGTATTTGCCATACATACCACGGTGGTGAAGCCGCCCTTTGCCGCCGACTGCGCGCCGGTGTCAATGTCTTCCTTGTAGGTAAGACCGGGGTCGCGAAAATGAACATGTACATCCACAAGACCGGGGGCAACCACCAGCCCCGACGCCTCAATAATGTGCTCATAACGCTCGTCGCGCTGGTATTTGCCGATGTTCTGTATTACGCCGTCGTCAATGACAATATCCAGAATATCGTCAACACCGCGCTCTGGGTCTATGACGCGTCCGTCTTTAATCAGAATCATTGCGCTTCCCCTTTCAGGTATTCAAACAGCACCATTGCGCCGTCCAGGATGGATTCGATGGTGGTAAACTCACCCTTGTTGTGGCTGACACCGCCCTTGCAGGGGATGAATACCATTGCGGTATCGCAGATATGCGCAAACGACATCGCATCGTGACCCGCACCGCTCATCATGCTTTTGTGAGGGATGCGAAGTGCCTTTGCCGCGTTGAGCAGTTTATCCTGTAGCACAGGCGACATACCGATAGGCGGGATATCAGAGGTTTTTTCGCGAAAATAGGTCGCACCGCGCTCGGCGCAGATGCGGCGGCAGGCGAGTTTAAGCTGCTCCTCCATCCGGTCAAGGCTTTGAACATCCACACCGCGCATATCCACGCCAAGCTCCACCCCGCCGGGGATGACGTTGAGTGCGTTGGGGATATTCTTTACGGTACCCACCGTAGCCACCGACTGGTATACCGACTCCTCCCTGCCGATGCGCTCAATCTCAAGGATGATCTCGGCGGCGGCGCATAGCGCGTCGGTGCGCATGGGCATTGGGGTGGTACCCGAATGCTCCGCCATGCCGTGGATGTGGATGTTAAACCGTCTGGGCCCCGCTATGGTGGTGACAATACCCACCCGGTCCCCGTATTCCTCCAGCACACGCCCTTGTTCGATATGCAGTTCCAGATAAGAGCGCACCCCTTGAATCTGGCTGGGGTTAAGGCTGTATCCCCGCTCTGCAAATACCTCCCGCAGGGGTCTGCCGTCCTTGCCTATCGCTTCGCCGATGTCGTTTTTATATACCTCTTTGGTAATCAGCCCGCTGCCTATGGTGCTGCGCGAAAAGTTGCTCGATTCCTCACAGCGCAGCGCAGCCACACGCACGGGCAGCGTAAGCTGCATGGCATCGCACCAACGCAGCAGGAGTAGCCCCGCAATGACCCCCACAACCCCGTCATAACGCCCACCGTCAATCACCGAGTCCAGATGCGAGCCGATTAAAACGTAGGGTTGTTTGCCGTCGTCGGAAGCACGCTTTAAAAAGGAGTTGCCCACCTCGTCGGTATAGCTTTGGTACCCCTTTTCCTCCCCTAGCTGCGTAAAGATGCGAATCATTTCATCCTCTGTGTCGGTGTAGCCAAGGCGGGTGACGCCGCCGCTTTCTGTGCTTCCCGGGCTGTAAAACCGTTCGAACAGGTATTCGGCATATTCAAGATCGTCAAGTAAATGTTGCATACTGTATTACCCCTTTTTATCCAAGCCGTGTGATGGAGAAACTGTAAAAGCCTAAACCGGGTCGATGATTCCCACATGGTCTTGCACCCGCAGACGGGTGCCAAGGTCTGCGCTGAGCCCCTTAATATGTTGGAGCAGTTTATCGTCCTGCGCAAGTACCGGCAGCCCCTTGCGCCAGCGGGACTTCTCGTATCCAAGGCGGATCGGGTGCAGACGCACAACACCTGTTTTGCCGTTATGCACCTCCCACGAGGCGACTACCGACTTCCATACCCGTTCGTCCACGCCAAGACCGATTGTGCCGTTTTGGCTGCGCACCGTCATCCCCTTGCCCGCGAGGTCGTGACCGGTAAGACCGTATTTCTGATAAAAATCGGCGGGCTGGTGGGTGGTAGTGTCGTTTTCGAAGATAAAGTTACCGAGGCTGTAGAAGATTGCGCCGTCTTTGTAACGCTCTATGCCCCGCAGGATATGCGGACCGTGCCCGAGTACCGCTCCCGCACCCGCATCGATGCACGCGTGTGCGAAGTCGCGAAAGAAGCGTGCGGGGCGTTCCTTGTCCTCGCCCTCCATCTCGTGGGAGTGGATACTGACCATAACGTAATCGGACTGGCTTTTAGCCTCCCGCACCGCGTTTAAAATGCGCGCGGCATCCTCGGGATGAGGAGCGGTTTCCTTGTAGTTCTTTGTGTCCTCTACAAACTCGTGCCCACCAAACCGCAGTGTTCCTGCCACAGGCAGGGCAAACCCCTCTTTTACGTCGAGATTGTACTGGGCGTTGATGTCTATCTCACCCGCAAGCACCCTGAGCATTCGTGCGTTTTCGGGCGTGATATGGTATTTTGTCTTCGCTCGCAGGGGGTTAAGCCCCGGGCGACCAATCATATCGGGGCGCTGCTCGCCCGCCGCCCATGCCTCGTGAAAGGTGGCACTGCACGCCACCAAGGACGCACGCAGATTTTTGCCCTCTATATACACCGGCGCACTCGCGTCGGCAAGGTTTTCGCCGATACCGGCAAAGGCAAGACGTCGCTCTTTAAGATATTTTATGGTGCAAAGCAGCCCGTTATGGCTGTAATCCATCGCATGGTTGTTTGCCGCATTGTAGGCATTAAAGCCGAACCGCGCCACGTCGTCGAGCAGCGTGGGGTGAGCCATCGCCCATGTGCCGCCGCTGAAGCCGAACGGGTAGCCCTCGCGGTCGTGTACCGTAACCTCAAGGTTCGCAAACCGCACGTCGTGTGCGCGCAGAAAAGCAATAAGCGCATCCTGCCCGTCGTAGCCGCCCTCCGGCACGGGGCGGGTGATAAACAGATCCCCCACCGCGGCAAAGGTGGCATGGCTTGTGGTATCCATCGTATTCATCCACCCTTTCGAAAATACAAGGGCTTGCTCATCGCCCTGAGGCAGCGCAAACAAAACGCCCCGTGCTGCGCTCGGTGGTGAGCTTACCGTCCTGCACCAGGATATTGCCGCGCACGATGGTATGTACCGGTACCCCGACGACGGCAACACCGTCAAAAGCCGTGACCTTGCTGATGCTGAACATCTCGCCTGCTCGGATGATTTTATCACGCGCAAGGTCCACAATGGTAATGTCCGCATCGGTGCCGGGCAAAAGCGAGCCCTTTTGCGGGTAAAGACCATAGAGCTTTGCGGTGTTTTCGCTTAGAACCTGTGCCAAACGCCCAAGGGATATCTTTTTTTTGTTTGCCGCGTCAAGCATAAGCGGCACAAGGGTCTCGATGCTGCACATGCCGGCGGGAATCTCAAACAGGCTGCCCGACTTCTCCTGAGCGGTATGGGGCGCGTGGTCGGAACCAAGGCTGTCGATCGTACCGTCGCACAGACCCTGCCACAGGGCGTCCTGATCCGCCTTGCCGCGTACCGGCGGGTAGCCCTTTATGGCGGTACCCACCCGGGCGAAGTCCTCTTTTGTCAGCGTCAGGTAGTGCGGGGCGGTTTCTCCCGTCACCGCAACACCCTCCCGTTTTGCGCGGCGCAGGATGTCCACGCCCTCCCGCGCGCTCATGTGCAGGATGTGTAGGTGTGCGCCCGTCGCGCGTGCAAACGACACCGCGGTGTTGATGATGGTCTCCTCCGCCACCGATGGGCGGGTGGCAAGCAGCGCCTCGTATTCGTTTTGGTAGTAGGCGGGTTTTACCCGCTCAAGCAGTTCTCCCATCAGCGACGCATTCTCGGCATGGATGGCGAGGGGCTTGCCCGTTTTTGCCACCTGTTCAAAGATGGTATATATCTCGCCGTCTGATAGTGGGGGGATTACGCTGCTATCGTACTTTTTGTAGTTGTACACAAGACCGTAGGTCTCTTTATTGATGGCGTAGCCCCAAAAGAACTTAAACGCCGCCGCACCCAGTTCGTCAAGCTCGGCGAGGTTATCGTTGTTAAGCTTACCAAGGCAGAGCGCCCACATGGCAAAATCGATATATGCCTTGGCGGCGAGGTTCTCCTTTTGCCGGGCAAAGCGCTGTGCGTCGGAAACAGCGGGCACGGCGTTTGGCATTTCGATTAGCGTGGTGATTCCGCCCAGTGCAGCCGCGCGGGTAGAGTGCCAAAAGTCTTCCTTGTGCGTGGCGCCACCGTCGCGGGAATGCACATGCGGGTCGATAAACCCCGGGAACACATGAAGCCCTCGCGCATCCAGTGTCGCCCCGGCATCAAGACGCACGGAAGGGTCGGTGACAGCGGCAATCAGCCCGTCTTTAACATATAGGTTGCCCTTGGCAACGGTTTGCGGGGTTACGATGGCGCCATTGATTACGGCAAGCTCAAACATCGGTAATCTCACTCCTTCTCGGAAGAAATTAGAGTACTCTAACTCTTGGTGGCTACAATCAGAATTTCATTATTACGGCACTCCCTTTATGCAAGAGCGTTACTCGTGGTATATCTTTTCTCCCAGGTACGCCTCGCGGATGGAGGGGTTGCTTAGCAGGTTTTTGCCGGTGTCGCTGAGTACGATATCGCCGTTTTTGAGCACATAGCCCCTATCGGCAACCGAAAGCGCCATCTTTGCATTCTGCTCCACCAACAGCACGGTGATGCCGCGCTCGGCGTTTAGGCGGCGGATGATTTTAAAAATCTCCTGTACCACAAGCGGCGCAAGACCGGTGGACGGCTCGTCTAGCATCAGAAGCTTTGGCTTAGACATTAGCGACCGCCCGATTGCAAGCATCTGCTGTTCGCCGCCCGAGAGGGTTTTGGCAGGCTGCTTGTGCCGCTCTTGCAGACGGGGGAAGATGGAGTAAACAAGCTCGAGATCCTCCGCAATACCTTTTTTGTCCTTATGGCGAAGGTACGCGCCCAGCTCGAGGTTATCCTTTACCGACAGCTCTGGAAACACGCGCCGCCCCTCGGGCACCAGCGCAAGACCAGTGGCTACCACCTTTTCTGCGTCAAGACCGGTTATATCCTGCCCGTCAAACACAATAGACGAGCCTTTTTTCTTGCCGAGCAGCCCTGCAATCGACTTCAGGGTCGTGCTTTTTCCCGCGCCGTTTGCGCCGATTATGGTGACGACCTCGCCCTGATTAACCTCAATGCTTATGCCGTGAAGCACCTCAAGGTTTGTATAGGCGACGCTGACATTGCTTAGTTTCAGCATTGATATGACCATCCCTTCCCGACGATTGCGCAAACAATGCGCAACGCGCCATGGTAATTGCGATGCGGCTGCGCCGCAAGAGGGGCAGCGCGCATTTGCTGCGCTTTAGTCCTCTTTGCCCAGATATGCCTCAATCACCTCATGGTTGCTCTTAATCTCGTCCGGCGTGCCGGCGGCAATCTTTTTGCCGAAGTTGAGTACCATGATCTTATCCGATATGGACATGACCACGTCCATCTTATGTTCAATCAACACCACCGCTATGCCACGGTCGCGAATCTTAAGTATTCGGCGAGAAAGCTCGTCCAGGTCCTGCGTGTTGAGACCCGATGCCGGCTCGTCAAGCAGCAGCACCTTTGGTCTGGAGGCAAGTGCCCGCGCAATCTCTAGGTTTTTCTGCATGCCGTACGAAAGGCTGCCTGCCTTTTCGTTCGCGTAATCGGCAAGACCTAGGAATTCAAGCGATTGCATGACCTCGTCACGAAGGCGTTTTTCCTCCCTGCGCTGACCGGGCGTGCGAAGCATATTGGCGACCACGCCGCTTTTACCGTGGCAGTGCAGACCCACAAGGGCGTTGTCCATTACGCTCATATCCCGAAACAGGTTGATGTTCTGAAAGGTGCGCGCAATGCCCGCGTCCGCGCGCTGAAAGGGCTTAAGGCGGGTAATGTCTGTGCCTAAATACTCCACAGAACCGGCTGTTGGGGTATAAAAGCCCGCAATCAGGTTGAAGAACGTGGTTTTACCTGCGCCGTTTGGACCGATGATAGCGGTAATGTCGCCCTGTTCCGCCGTAAAATCCACCCCCTCAAGCGCGACCAGACCGTCAAAGGTAATGCCGAGGTTCTTGGTTTGCAGAATCCGCTCACTGCTCATCCACAGCGCCCCCCTTCTCGTTCTTTGCTTTGGGCTTGTACCGTCCGCACAGCCTGTTGTCTACCCATTCAATCGCTCCGCCAAGCCCTTTGGGGGCGAAGATGATAATCCCCACTATGGCCGCTCCGTACAGTACCAGACGGATGTCTCCCGCCGAGCGAAGCACCTCGGGAATGACGCTGAGCACAATAGCACCCACCACAGAGCCGGGAATGCTGCCGATACCGCCCACCACCATCATGGCAAGCACCGATACCGACTCGGCGCCCACAAAAGACTCAGGAGAGATAAAGTGTACCTCATAGGCGTACAGCGCACCCGCAATACCGGCAAAAAACGCTGATGCCGCAAATGCAATCATCTTATAGCGCACGATGTTAATGCCCATCGCCTCTGCCGCTATCGCGTTCTCGCGGATGGAAAGAAGCGCCCTGCCGGTGCGTGAGTGAATCAGATTACGGCACAGGATGATGACAAGCACCAAAAAGAACAAAACAAGATAGTAGTAGCTTTTGTAGTCGCGAAACTCAAAGCCGAGCAGCACCGGCGAGGGAATGCCGAGTATCCCGCGCGTGCCGTTGGTGACGGCATCCCAGTTAACAAACACCTGATAGGCAATCTCACCGAAGGCAAGGGTTGCAACGCCCAGATACAACCCCTTCAGCCGCAGGGTGGGTATGCCAAGCAGCAGACCGAATACCATTGCGACCAGTCCCGCGCACGGAAGCGTGACGTAAAACGGCAGCTCCAAACGGGTGGAGAGAATGGCGGCGGTATACGACCCAAGACCGTAGAATGCGATGTGTCCCACCGAGAATAATCCGGTGCAGCCGGTAAGCAGGTTCAGGCTAAGGCTGCAGATTGCGAATATCCCCGCGATGTTTGCAATGTGCAGCCAGTAGTTATTGGGCGCAAAAAGCGGGAATAGCAACGCGAGCAGGAGTACCAGCGGTATGCGCGTGTATCGGTATATCGTCGAAAACTTCATGAGTGTGACCCTTCCTTTCCGTATGGCGTGCGGCAGTACCCTAAGGCGATGTCTTAAGCCCTAAAAGGGCACGGGGTACGCCTAGACCTTCTCCACATGCTTTTTGCGGTTCATCAGTCCGCCGGGTCTGAGAACAAGCGCCAGGAATAGAACGATATAGGCAATTGCCGACTGATACGCCGAAGAACCGTAGCCCGCGGCAAGACACTCCGCAACACCGAGAATAAGACCCCCTACCATGGCACCGCTTGCAAAATCAATGCCTCCGAGCACGGCTGCAGCAAAGCCCTTGGTTCCCAGCGAGCCGCCCATCGACGCCATCATCAGGTAGATGGGGGCAATGAGCATTCCGGCAATCGCGCCCATAGAGGAGGCGATAACAAACGTACCGGTAAGCGAACGGCGCACATTAATGCCCATCAGCTTTGCGGTTTCCCTATCCTGCGCAACGGCGCGCATCGCCTTGCCCATGCGGGTCTTTTTTAGGAACAGGGTCAAAAGAAGTACCAGTCCAAAGCCAAATACAATGTTCCAGATATTCTGTGGTACGATAATCAGTTGCCCTATCTTAAACGGCTTATCGCCGAAGATGGAGGGGAACGCAAACGCGTCCGCGCCGAAAATCATGCGCAGCAGATTGCGAATACAGATGCTTACACCGATGGTGGCGATAAGCTTGTTGGTGTCGTTTGTCTTAACCAGCGGGCGAAACGCAAGCAGTTCAATGACAAGACCGACCAGCATGCTAATCAAAATGGCCAGCGGTATCGCAATATAGATTGGGAGATTGCACTCCAGATGCAGTACCATCATGGCAAACGCGCCCACCGAGCACATCTCGCCCTGTGCAAAGTTGAGCACACCCCATGCCTGCCATATCAACACATACCCAAGTGCCACAAGACCGTATATGCTGCCAAGGGACACCCCTTGAATAATCTGTTGTAAAAAATACACGGTTACAACTCCCTTTCTGTTTGGGAATAAATAATTCAAGAGAAACAGCCCTGTGTAAGATGGAAGATACGTCTGGGCTGTTTCCCCTGAATGATCGCCTTTTATGGTAGCTGCTGACTATTTTACTTTTTCGTACTTGCCGCCTTCGGTCAGACGTATGATGAGAATTGCTCTGTTTGCGTCGCCGTTTTCATCAATTGTGATGTTGCCGGTAGCAAGCGCAAAATCCTTTACCGCCTTGATGCCCGCCATAATCTCGGTGTTAACGAGGTTGGGGGATGCCGCAAGTCCTTGTGCCATAACCATCATTGAGTCGTAGGACATTGCCGCGTTGGAGTCGGGCATTACGCCGTATTCTGCCTCGTAAGCCTCAATGAACGCTGCGGCTGTGGGGGATGCCAATGTCTTGTCGGGGAAGAAGGTCTGGGTGTTGCAGATGCCTATCGCCGCTTCTGCCGCAAGCTCGTACAGCTTTGCGTTGGTCAGACCGCCGCCGCCTACCAGAAGCAGTTCATCCATGCCAAGCTGCTTTGCCTGTCTTGCGATGTTTGCCGCGGGGGTGTACATCGTCCACATAATCAAGGCCTCTGCGCCCGCTTCTTTAATCTTGAGCAGCTGGGAGTTCATGTCGGTGGCTGCGGGATCGAATGCTTCAACCGCAACCGCCTCAAGGCCGTTATCTTTGAGCACCTGGAGTGCCACGTCACGGCCGCCTGTGCCGTAGTCATCAGACTGGTATATTACAGCAACCTTAGTCAGCGCGAGGTCTTTAACCAGATACTCGGTAATCGCCTTTGCCTGCTGAATATCGGACGCCTGAAGGCGGGCGATGAAGCTGTTGGAGGGATCGGTAACCTTGATACCCGAGGAGATGGGGGTAATCAGCGGAACGCCCGCTCTCTCGGTAACATCCATCATAGCCAGTGTGCAGGAGCTGTTTACCGTACCGATAATGGCGGTAACCTGATCGGCACTTACCAGCTTATTTACAGCGGATACTGCGGTTTTGGGGTCCTGCTGGTCGTCTTCTTTTATAAGCACAATCTCTTTGCCGTTAACGCCGCCAGCCGCATTAATCTGCTTTGCGGCAAGCTCAATGCCCTTAATCTGTGTATCGCCAACCATTGCAGCCGAGCCTGAGATGGGCGCTACCACGCCAATTTTAATCTGTCCTGTGAAACCGGCCGGTTCCTGCGCCGACGAATCCGACGACACATCCCCTTGTGAATCAGCCGGAGCGGACGATGCTGCAGGCGCTGTAGCGCACCCTGCAAGCAGCGCCAAAACCATAACTGCCGCGAGTAGTAAGCTTCCAATTCTCTTTTTCAATGTTTCTTCCTCCTCATTTTGTAAGTCCTGAAAATATAATAAGGCTGCAAGTAATACCATTACCTGCAACCTCATTGTCACATAATATATTGAATTTTGTGTTTAATATAAGCCCTTTATCACACGCCGCGCTCATCAATATAGCGCTGAGCCTTAACCGCGAGCATCACCAAATGCAGCTTGAAATTATCCTCGCTGTCATGCACATCCAGACCCAGCTTGCTCTTTACGCTTGCAAAATCGTCCATAACAGCCTGGGTTGTAAGACCTCGCCGTTCGGCGGTTTTGCTTACATCCTCTTTGCATTCATAGTACATGCACAGTGTGTCGGTCTCGGCTGCCGTAAGCTGGCTGAGTACCGTTTTAAACAGGCTGTGCCGATGCACACGCATAATCTCATCGAGGATGCTGTATATCTCCATGTTGTTAAAACGCAGTAGACGATGGTGCTGCTTAAAGATTGCCCCCGCACGGATTGCTCGGACCGATTGGTGGTAGCTTTCTTTTATGCCCTGTATGCCGCTGCCTATGTTGCCTTCGCCGATGCGGACGGGACAAACGGAAAAATACTTCTCTGTATCTTCCAGTGCAGTTTGTTCGGCGGATAAAAGCAATGCGCGCATCTGCTGCTCATCTTTGGCAAACAACAGAACGGTAACCTGATTGTTAAACGGGATGACGGGGTCGTAGTTCGGCACCGTTTTATAACACAACAAAGCGATGTGCTTCCCCGCATCATGCAGGCGTTTCTTTTCCTCATCGGTAACGTTGTATTGGTCGTGAAAACCAAGCGACATCATGACAAAGACATCGTTATCCATGTCAAAACCAAACTCGGTGCCGATGCGCTTCATCAAAAGCTCATCCTCGTAGATGCCAAAAATCAAGTTTTTTACATAATCGTCGTAACGGTATGTTACCATGTCGGCCTGCTTTCTTAACAAACGAAAGTAGCGGCTGCTGTTTTCGTTATGTTAATTTAATAGTAGTATAAATATAAAACAATCACTATATCCCGATAAACAAAGATGGTTGTGATTTTTTTGTCAAAACTACTAAAACGCAGGATACGCCCGTCAAACGCATTAAACTTTCATGCCCGAATCCTGAATCTTCTTGGCGAGCACCGCAAGATAAAGGTGAAAATTCTGGTCGATGTTCTGCACATCCAGCCCTGTGATCTCTTTGACGCGGGAAAGGCGGTATTTAATGGTGTTGCGGTGCGCAAAAAGGCGTTCTGCCGTTTTATTTAGGTTCGCGTTGCATTCATAGTAGGCAATCAGCGTGTCGAGAATCTCCTTGTTGTCAATCTTGCCCAGTATGCTTTGTGTAAGCGACCTTGTATTGTTGTAGATGGCGTTATTGAACAGACAGTACAGCTCCATCTCACGATACTCGAGCACCGTCTCGTCCGGTCGGAAGATCTGCCCTGCGCGGATGGTGCGCAAAGCATGAAAGAACGAATTCTTAATGCCCTCCATCCCCGTTCCAGCAGTACCGATGCCAATGCGGAGATAGTCGGAGGCAGCGTGCGCGTTTAGGATGCGCCGCGCCTCTTTTTTAATTGCCGGCAGGAGCTCCTCTATACGCTCGATGCTTTCTGCCTCAAGCAGCAGCGACAGGGTTTCATCCGTCACTATTTTGGGGCTGTATAAAATACCCGGATGCGCGCAAAGAGCCCTGGCAAGGTCGCTGATAACCGGTTCCATCTCGTTCGCTTCCGGGGCATTGGGCTGCAGCTTGGCAGGTAAAGAAACAGAAAGCACCGCAAATGCATGCTCCTGAAGGTGAATCCCGAGAATTCTTCCTCGCTCTGCCATTAACTGTGCATCGTCGTAGGTGTCAAACACGATATCCCTGACAAACTTACCCACCACCGCATCCATGTTGTTTTCTTCTAAAATGTAAGACGCTATGGTGGTAATCATCTCGATATAGGTAAATCGGTACGGAATAATCACAATCGGCAGACCATAACGGTTCGCCATATCACACAGGGGCTGCTCTATCTGCTTAACATATTGTCCAGTTTTCACCGCAATGCAGGAGCAGGACGCCTTGGCAAGGCTTTCTATAAGGTTGCATTGGCTCTCTACGCTGTCGCGCACGGAATAAAGGCTGGTAATCAGAAAGTCGTTCCCCTTCAGCCACTGTAGGATATCGGGAACCTCCATCACCGTAACGGAGCTGACCTTGCGACCCAACCCGCTGTGGCCCGCAATTATCTTTAACCCTTTTAGTTTTGGCAAAGCAAGAAGTTGTGCAACCGTAGCCATACTTTTTAACCCACATTTCGTGTTTCGCGCCGCTTGGTGCAGGCGCAGCTCTTATCCCTTATCATTGTCTGCATTGCTAACAAAGATTCGTATTATACCCCTGCCGCGCACCGCCTTACCGAATTATCCACCTATACAAAAACGGAAAAACCATAAGAACAATGGCACTTTACTATGGAATAACATAAATTATATGTAATCGTCTTTTGCTTGTCAACAAATTATAGCCCCTCGCCCGTGCGGTTTTGCAGATTGTAAACAGCTTCATACAAAAAGAGGAATATCGTAACAATACATGGAATATTGTTGCGATATTCTCCATATTTTTCGTGACCCGCTGTCCTTCTCAACAAAAGCGCGTCAACATATTCTTTCTATTTTGGGGTGCATCTACTCATCATATGGCGGCGCTCTTGGTGTGAATTTCTATGTCGTTGGCTTCTTTTCGTCTATGTTCTTCTTTGCGTAGAATTTCAGGTAATCCTTAATGCTTTCCTTTTGCAGGGTGTGTCCGCCCTCACACAACCGAAACTCCGACGAAATACCTCGATATTGCAGCGCGTCGTACAGGGATTGCAGACCGGTGGAAAACGGGTCGTTCTCGTTGCCTGCGTCGAGATACACCTGCAGCTTGTCAAAGCCCTTCTCTTTATCAAAACGAATGATATCGTCAAGTTCTTCGACGTTGTCGTATGGGTACAGCCATTGTTCAAGCTGTCTGCCCGAATAGTCGCTGGAAATCACCGCCGCGCTGTACCCGCCTACCTTGCCAAACAGCTCGGTGTGGCGAAACGCGATGCGCAGGGCAATCATTCCACCCATCGAAAAGCCCCCGATATACCTTCTGCTTGCTGACGCGTCGGTATCGTAGTGCGCATCGATGTACACAACGAGCTCCTTGCAAAGAAACTGATCCATGCTTGCTTCGCCCAGCTTGCCGTCCTCTGCTATGTCCTGCTCAATCTCTTTGAGCGTGGCATCGCGGGCACGGGGGAAGACCATGATAATCGGTTCAATTTCGCCGCTGTCAATCAGTTCATCGGCGGCCTCTGCGACGCCGTTATCCACCCACATTGTCTGGCTGGAGCCATGCCCGTGCAGACCGTACCACACGGGGTACTTGTGCCCGCCGCCGTACCCCTTTGGCAGATAGACAAGGCAGGGCACCTGTGTGTCCATATACTCGCTTTCCAGCGACAGGGTTATAACCTGAGACTGCGCTAAGGGCTCGCCAAAACCCGAGGCATGGGCAGCTTTGTTGCCGTTGTCGCAGCCAAAAAACAGTGCGCCCGCGAGCAGCAGGGCAACCACTACACGAGCTGCCGCGGGTATTTTCGTTGAGGGAGAACGGGTGTATGTCATACTCATTCGGTTTATATCGTCATACTCTTCGTGTTTGCCGTTTGGTCAATGGATAAAACCGAGCTTCACCTCTCTTGACTATGATTATACAGGATATTTTAGGAATATCAATCCACGGGTTTATTTGCTTTTGGTTTTCTCTAGTGTTATAATTAAGGCAAATATTATAACAAGTTGGTTTAAACACTAACTTAAAGCAAAAGGAGGCGCCCTTGTGAGCGAATGGTACGAACGACCTTCCCCCTCGGAAAAACTGAAGCTGCTGGAGGTTTTTACAGGTAGGTGGGAGTCGTGCGACATCCACGAACCGATGCCATGGATGAAGGATGGCGGAATGGGTAAAACCATCAACACCTTTTCAAGCGCGCTCGACGACTTTTGCTACCTTTGCGATATTTGCGCAGACACCCCATTTGGCGACCTGAAAGGGCATGGCATATACTTCTATGATGTCGAAACGAAACAATTCCGTATTGAGTGGTATGATAACTTTGGCAACCATATGACGGGGTCTGGAGATTTTATTGAAGAGACCAGCTCTCTTGCGCTGGTGGAACGGTACCGCATGGGCGGGGTTGATGTGATTGAACGGCACACCGCAAGGCTTATATCGCCCGACAGCTATACGCATATTGTCGAGACAATGATAGACGGCGAGTTTAAGCTGACAAGCACGTTAACATACAAAAAGGTGGATGCGTTTTAAGTTTTCACCCTCTTCCTTACGGTTTCAACAGGAATGAATTGCACTAGAAAAAGCTAAGGGGAACTGTCGTTGATAGGCAGTTCCCCTTTTGGTTGTTTGGTAATATTCTTATTTTATTTCAGGTCGAAGGGTTTTAGCAGCTTATACACCTGTTCGGGCTTTGCTCCCATCCCCATATTCACTGTGGCATACACCCAGCCCCCGACCTTTTGGGGGTCAACGCCCGCCGCAATCAGCGGCTCCGGGTTAAGCACAAACACGATGTCCTTATCCTGATTGCTGTTATCTACGGTGTTTACTGCCAAGTCTTTTGCCCATTCAAACAGATTGCCGCCGCCTAAATCGGCGTTGTAATGATCCATCGCCGAATGGTAGCCGATTACACTGGCGTGTTTATCTACAATCTGACGGTACGAAGCAAGCGGTGTCTCACCCTCGGTCGGGGTTTCTACATCATCGCCAAGCCAAATTCCGACCAGGATAGAATCTCCCTCCACCGTGTAGTTCTTGGGCAGCCTGCTTGTGTCCAGCCCTGCGTCGATAAAGGGGGTGGCATCAACCGCAAGCAGCACATCATACAGCGTACCTTTGCCAAGCTCGGCACTCCAAACAAATCGTGCCGAGCCGTCCGGCGCCGTTAGAGACCACCCCGCGTTTTGCTCATCCGCACTCACCCTATCGGACGCTGCCTTTAAGACCTCGTCGAACGCGTTGACGGATTGCT
>JAEZQD010000070.1 GCA_023413185.1 Bacillota bacterium | reverse complement strand
ATAACAACTCGGTTCGCGTCAGCCGTTCAATGCGCGACATCGCGTATAAGGCGATGCAGGTGAAAGAAAAGTTTATTAACGACCACCAGCGGGAGCCAAGAATTGAAGAGATTGCAAAACTGATGGGGTATAGACGGGAAGAGGTCGTGCTTGCGCTGGAGGCAATTGTTGAACCGCTCTCCTTGCAAGAACCCGTGTACTCTGACGGTGGCGACACCATCTATGTAATGGATCAGGTTGGCGACAAAACCGATGACTGGGACTGGCTTGAAGAGATTTCGCTCAAGGAATCCATCGCAAAGCTAAGCCCAAGGGAAAAAAACATCTTATCGCTGCGGTTTTTTGCCGGCAAAACACAGATGGAGGTTGCCGGTGAGATCGGCATTTCTCAAGCGCAGGTATCGCGGCTTGAAAAATGCGCGCTGGAAAAGATTAAAAAGCAGATATAAACTGGTGATTGGATAAGGGTAAGGCAGATTATCCTCACCATACAATAATAAACCTCGTAAAGCAAAGACCACAGTCCCAGTCGGGCTGTGGTCTTTGCCAATTCGTTGATTATAAATTCTTTTATATTAAACCTCGGCTTTTATCATTCTGTCAGCACGCTTAATCCCTATTAAGACCATCCCCAAGATAACAAGCCCGCCGCCAAGCCATTGCTGCGTTCCTGCTTTTTCACCAAGTATCAAGATAGATAGTACCATAGCGGTAAAAGGCATCATGCCCGAGAAGGCAGCCGCAGTGAAGGCGCCGCACCGTTTAATTCCGGAATACCAGCAGATAAATGCAACTGCAGTAACGAAAACCCCATACCAAGCGAGTGCTACCCATTGTGTAAGTCTTAATGTGCCTAGTACAGCAAACGGTTGTTCAAACATAGCGGGGATGATACACAAAACAAGCGCAATCGCAGAAACGATTGTTGTTTGCACAATAGGGTTCGCAGTTTGCGTTTTTCGTTCTTCCTCACCCACGGCAAAAACACGAGACAAAACGTTGAACATCGACTCGCTGGATGCCGCACACAGTACCAAGACATTTCCGAAAAAATGATTTGTGCTTAAACTGCCCGAAGGGGAGAACAACCCTTGAATTGTAAGGATTCCGAGTACAGTACAAAGGATGCCGATGATTTTATTTATATTGACCCGTTCTCTTAACACGACCATAGCAAGTATCGCTGTTATGGCGGGGGTCGCGCCGGTAAGAATACCCGCTTCTCCCGAACTGGTGCGCAGAAGCCCTTGAATTAGAAATAGCCGGAACAGAAATATCCCGCATATGGCTTGCAATAAGAGAAAACAAAAAGTACGTAAGGACATCTTGCGTATGTACGCTGCAAGGGGTCTTAGGCATAGAGGAACCAAAACTAGCAAAGCAAAAAGCATACTGATAGCGGTAATAGAAAATGCACCGAGCGTATCGGTGACAAACCGTGCCGAAATAACGCTTGTTCCCGCTAAAGAGAATGCGCCAACAAAAAACAATATACCGGTTAATTGCTTCATGATATCATCTCCGAAATTGCATTGTATTATTTTTGAAGTAGTGATATAATCATACACAAACAACTGGTTCAAATAAAGAGCCGCTTCGGCTAAAATAACACAGTGCCAGTTAGGAGAGGCAATGCTTGGCATTATACTAAACAGAGACAGCGAACTACAGCTATGGCGCCAGATTTATCAACGCTTAAAGGATAAGATGGTGTCCGGTCAGCTAAAGGCGGCAGAAGCGCTTCCTTCCACGCGGGAGCTGGCAAAAGAACTGGGGGTATCACGCAATACGGTTTGTTTGGCATATGAGATGCTGACTGCCGAGGGGTATGCAGTAAGCCGTCAGGGAGCGCCGACACGGGTGGCGGATGGATTATATGTAGAGTCACTTATTGTGCCCAAAAGGAGCGATCAAACATCAAAGCGTACTATATGCGCAGATTTTCGTACCGGCAAACCCGACCTCAGACTCTTTCCACGCTTTTTGTGGCAGCAGCTGATGAATAATACAACGGCACAGCTGCCTCTTGCAATGTTTGATTATTCAACCCCTCAGGGACTATTTTCGCTAAGGCAAGAGATTGCGGCATGGTTGTTTAGAAGCAGGGGAATGAACGTTGAACCAAAGGATATTTTCATCAGTGCCGGGGCTACGCATGCGCTTCATCTGATTGCGGGCTTTTTGTGTGATAAGGAAACTAAAATTATTATGGAAGATCCCTGCCACACCGGGATGCTGCGGTCACTGACTCATAGGGGAACAGGTATTGTGCCCATACCCGTTGACGCGGAGGGCATTCGCGTAGATGCGTTTCCAGTTGACCCGGATATAAAGGCCATATACGTGACGCCCTCCCACCAGTTTCCACTGGGCGGAATTTTGTCCGCATCGCGCCGCGCCGCTCTTGTACGTTATGCCAGAGAAAACAATGCTTATATCATTGAGGATGATTACGACAGCGAATTTCGATACAGCGGCGAACCGATAGCGCCGCTTCATGTTACCGATCCACAACGTGTCATTTATGTGGGGACGTTTAGCAAGTCTTTATTCCCGGCACTTCGGATTGGCTATGTAATATTGCCTTATGAACTACAGCAACCCTGGCGGGATTTGCGAACCCACATGGATGTTCAAAACCCGCCATTTGAACAGGCGGCCTTAGCGGAACTGTTAAGAACGCGTAAATTTGACAGGCATGTTCACAAAATGCGCAGAATCTATCGACAACGCAGGGAGGTGTTGCTGGAAGCCTTAAGGCAACTGCTGGGCGACAGATACAGTGCGCATGGTGACAACGCCGGACTACACGTGGCAATAGAATACCCGGGACTGTGTTTTGATGAGGTATTTCAAAAAAGCTGTTTGGAAAAGGGGATTCTGATTACTGGGTTGCAAACCCACTGTATCCGCACAGAGCGGCATGAGAATAAGCTATTGCTTGGGTATGGGCATCTGGAAGCCGAAGAGATTAAGACCGGAGTGACCCATCTGGCAAGGGCGATAAAAGAAGGATAAAGACTACGTTTTACGTGAAATTAGCCAAAGAATGAGTTCTTACTACACAAAAACCGCGTCAGCAAATCAGCAGACGCGGTTTTTTCAACCGTATAATCAAATTGCTAGCCAAGAATTAAGTCGGCTACATACAGCCCGTTTGCCGCCGCCTGAGACAGGGAACGCGTAAAGCCTGCCCCGTCGCCGACCGCATAGATGTTCTTCAACCCTTTGAGCTCGAACTGTTCGGTTGCAGGTCTTGCGGAATAATACTTGCATTCCACACCGTAAAGCAGTGTGTCATAGTTTGCTGTGCCGGGTGCAATCGCATCTAGGGCGTGGAGGGTCTCGACAATGTTATCGATCTGGCGTTTGGGCAGACACAGGCTCAAGTCCCCTGCGACGGCGTCAAGTGTAGGAACAGTGGTGGATTGCCGCAATCGATGTTCATCCGTCCGCCTGCCGTTTTCCAGGTCCCCAAGCCGCTGCACCAAAACGGTACCGCCGCTGATTAGGTTGGCAAGGCTGGCTACATGACGGGCATATTCAATGGGATGCTGGAACGGCTGGGTAAAACGGATGGTGGTAAGTAATGCAAAATTTGAGTTTGAGGTTTTACGTTCCTCGTCACGGTAGGAGTGTCCGTTTACCGTCAGTACACCATCGGTATTTTCGGTAACGACATGTCCGCGCTCATTAAAGCAAAACATTCTTGTAGTGTCGCCGTATCCTTTACTGCGGTACCATATCTTCGGCTCATAAATCTTCTTGGAGAAATGCTCCCATACTATCGACGGGAGCTCGACACGCACCCCCACATCCACCTGATTGTTGGAAAGAGAGATGTCGTTTTTTTCACACCATTCCGTAAAGAAACGGCTTCCCGCGCGTCCAACGGCGAAGATTACGGTATCGGCGGTTAGGCTGCCGTCCTCTTTGCCCGATACAAAGCTGACGGTATGGGTTTTTGTATCTACATCGGTCACCAAGGTGTCGGTAAAAACATCGCAATGGTCACGGAGCGAATCAATCAAACGTACCATCGTTTCAAAATTGGAGTCGGTGCCCAGATGCTTGAGCTGAGCCTGATTCATGTGAAGATCATGCTGTATACACAAACGTTTCAGCTCATTATCCGGCATAAATCGATCGGTTGTCGCCCCAAACTGTACCAGAATCTCATCAGCCTGTTCGATGTATTGCAAAACGGTTGACCGATCCAGAAAATCAGTAAGCCATCCGCCGTATTCGGTGGAGATTACATACTTGCCGTCTGAGAAGGCCCCCGCTCCTGCCAACCCTTCCATTATCCCGCATGAAGCGCAATGGATGCAGCGCTTAGATTTGCCCGATACAATAGGGCAGTAGCGCTTCTTAATATCGTGTCCCTTTTCAAGAATGCATACCGAGAGTGTTGGGTTTTCATTGCACAAGCGATATGCGGCCATTAAGCCGCCTATCCCGCCACCGATAATTGCAACATCATATCTGCTTTTTGCTGTCATAATCATCCTCATTCTGTCGCTGTAGTAACTGCGACGGGTTATCAAGAGGGCTTGCTGATTTTTTTAAGTTTCACCTTTGAGAGGTTAAAGCGCGTCCTTGTACGTGTAGACCTTTGGTACTTTCTTTTGGAGGTAAATTCGGTGTAGATGTTAAGAAGACTAGACGCAAGCGACTCCGCCCCGGAATCCTTCACCGAATTGATTACCGATTCCTTAAGGCGCAAAAAGTCCTCCGGCGTGTTGCGTTTGAGCATATGCAGCACCGATGACATCTCCTGCGCATTATTAAAGAAGAAGCCGTTAACGCCGGGATGAATCTGGCTGGAGTTGAGCTCGTCAAAACGCTGTAAAACGGGCAGACCGGCAGCCATTGCTTCTAGCATTGAGATGGAGTACACCTCAGAAAGTGACGCGGTAATAAAAACATCGGAAATGGCGTAGTACGAGGCAACCTCATTGTGAGGAACAGGACCGGTAAACGTAATCATCTTGTCTATACCAAGGTCTTTTGCCATCTGCTTAAGCTCTGCCTCATCCGGGCCGCCACCAACAATCATCAGGTGAATGCCGTCCTCGGCAGAGATCGTCTCAGACCAATACTGCATCATAACGTCAAGGCCTTTTTCTTTACCCAGCCGCCCAACAAAAACTGCAATCATTTTATCCGGCGGTATGCCAACCTTATCCCGCACAACAGCGCGTTCCTCATATGGGACTCGGGTGGGATTAAAGCTTTCAATATCGATGGTATTCGGGATAATATTCACATGCTTTTTTACGCCGTTGGTTAAAAAATACTCAGCGATTTTTGGTGAAGGACCCGTGATAGCATTGACAGAACCGGCAATAATGCGGGCATACGCATGCGAAAGCTTCTTTACGATGGAAACAAGCTTGCCGGGTGCAATATAGTAGATATAATCGTCATACATCGTATGCATGGTATATACCAAGGGGATTCGAAGAAATTTCGCTATTAAAATGCCGGACAACCCGATACCGAATTCGGTTTGTACATGGATGATGTCCGGGTTAAAATCCAAAACCATCTGAAGCCGTTTTTGACTTAGTGGCGAGGCTAACCCATAACCGTATATCTTTTTTGAGGTTTTGGCAGGACAGTGGAGAATCCCATTTTCAATAAAATGATGTCTGGCATGGGGATCGGCTGTTACGATAAGCACCTCGTTACCGAGTTTTTCCAGACCATTTTTCAGCACACATATGTGGGTTACAACACCGTTTAAATAGGGCAAATAGGTTTCGGCAAAGATTGCTATTTTCATTAAGCACACTCCTGTAATACATTATCCTTCGTTTTAAAAGCCTATCCGCTTGTCTATATATGCCTGATACAACAAAATTACTGTTAATAATAGTATAGCATATTGCACTTTGTTTTACAGCATATTTTGGCGAAAGAATAAGTGCATCGACTCCCTGCGCAGTAGTTTAACGGTTACACAAAGAAGTTATTCTCCGACCACGCGGCTTGCAACCGACGCCTATCGTATCGGTGGGGCGTTGTTGCCGTCTATAGCTAGTCATCATGCCGAGGGATATGTGCAGGTTACATCTGCTTCTAAAACAAGCCTAGGCATCAAGTAGACTAATTATATAACGAGACAAAGCACCAGTTACATTCATTGTTCTATTACGCACTACTCCTTGTCCGTCTTTATATTACCAACCAGAACAAACTCTATCTATCTGATTGGGGGTGTCAAGCAGTGAAACTGTATTATCAACGTGACAGTGTAAGAATACGCTGCGCGGTTTCGTCTGCAGTTTGAATAAGCCTATTAAGGTCCAAGGATTGCGTATAGATATGCTCGAGCTTGCCGGTAATATTCTGTGATTGTTTTAGAATGGTCTGCGCTGCGTCAATCAGTTCATTCGTTGCCCGTTTATTAAACGAGATTCGTTGTTTGCGTACCGACAACGCCTCTAAGCTGGTAAAACGACGGGAATGGATTGTTCGAGCATCATTGGTCTGGATGGAATGCCAATGGTTGGACGTTACAAAACCAAGACCTAAATCGGGTACAAATACATGTTCCAGCTTCTGAAATGGCGCAAAAGGGCACCAGCAGCATATTACATCATATCCGCATTTCATTGCACCATCTTTCATGCGCTGCAAAATCAGGTTGGATGCTGCACCAAACTCATCCTCAATCACATACAATTGTGTGCAATAATACGCAATGGTGTTCTCGAACAGAAGAATGCCGTCGGGCGTAATGGCGCTTAGAAAGCGACTTCTTTCCTTTGCTTTGTGGGGACGTGTTTGTTTTATTTCTCTGGACAGCGTACGCTCGCAGAACGAACCAATCTTGTGTTCATCGGTGCACGCGAGGGCAAGGCTGTAGGTATCATCCAGCAAAGAGCCCGCTGCATTCACAAACCGAACGCAACGTTCATAAAGTTGGGCATTGGTATCGGTTAATTGCATAATCTCCGCTTTATTGTTGCGGATAAAGTCTTTATCGCAGAATTCCCCCAAGGAAAGGATTGTTTCGAAGGCATCGTAATACCGGGGTTCCAGCGTATGGGGCGCGCTGCCATCGAAGATTGCCGCACGCAGGGTGTGAAATATAACACCGTCGCAGCATGTCGGATTCAGCGAGGAGTATATGTACTCCGTTTGGTTATCATAAGGCAAAAGTTTAGAGGCGACACGGTTAATAAAGGCTTGTTTGCACGGACCGCCCTTAATAATACTAATAAAATCGTAATCATCAATATTATAAGACTGCTGATAGCACGAAACAAATCCGTGTGGTGTAGAAGTGCCCAGAAAGAACTTTATGGAATTATCAGCAGCGGTGCTCATTGATACCCCTCCAACGACATGGCTGTAATATAGATGAACAGATACAAATAATGTGTTGGTTTCCCTTAGTTCAGATTATTCAAAAATAGAGCAAAAGGTTCCTTCTCATTTGCTGTAAAGTCAAGATTATATTAAATCCTTCAATTCTGTATGAGATCGATGTTACAAAACAAACCAAAAACAATAATAGCAATTATTTATGAGGTTATAAACAAAGCCGTTTAGAATAAAATAACGATGTGGCATATGCTTGTGCCCGCAAAACGCTGCATATAAAAAACAAGGAAGGAAAAAACCGTATGACGCAACTAAATTGTCAGGTTACAGTCTGCGCGCATTATAACAGCGGCTTCTGTTGTAAACAGGCGATACTAATTGACGGAAGAAATGCAAGGCAGAAAGAACAGACCTGTTGTGAGAGCTATTATCCGATGACAGCAAGCTATCAGGATTCCATCGAATGCGAAAACTCCGACCCCAAGCACTCCATTCAGGTTCAGTGCAATGCGCAGAAGTGCTACTACAATCAGGATATGATATGCAATGCGGATCATATCAATATTGGCGGTCAGCATGCAGATACGCGTGATGAAACGCTCTGTACAACGTTTAAGACAAAATAGTATAAGGCCCATCCGGTTCGGGATGGGCCTTATGTTTATGTATGGGTTATTCTACTTTAAGGTGTTTTGACAACCACTCAAGAACATCACGATAGACGTCCTGCCGATTTATTTCATTTAATAACTCATGTCGGCAGTTTTCGTAAAGTTTTAGCGTTAAGTCAACCAATCCCGCTTTGCGCAACCGTGAATATACCGTATTGGGACCTTTGGAATAGTTGCCCACCGGGTCGTTATCACCCGATATCATTAGGATAGGTAGCTGTTTTGGTACAGAGTTTGCCCATCCGGTATCCGAGACATTTTTTAACAGGGTAAACAACGTGTGAAAACCCGCGGAGGTAAATACATATCCACACCAAGGGTCATTGACATATCGGTCAACCAGCTCGGTGTCACGGGTCAGCCAATCAAAGCTTGTGCGTTTATCCGGACATCGTTTGTTATAGCTGCCAAATGCCAGCTTGTCAAGAAACTCACTTCTGCCCAGTTCGCCGATACGGCGTTTCTCTAATTTTGCAAGCAATAGGCTTATTGTTACAGCCGGGTTCGGTCCGGACGTACCGGAGCAGATGTATCCGGCAAGCCCGTTGCCGTACTTCGCAACATAAGCACGTGTGATAAAAGACCCCATACTATGGCCAAGCAAGAACAGCGGCAAACCGGGGTAGCGAGCCAGTAGAATATTATGCAGCAGATGAACATCTTCGACAAGATAGGAGGCACCGTCTTTGGCAGAGAAGTATCCGAGCATTTCTGATGACGACGCAGTCGCGCCATGACCGAGATGATCGTTACCGCAAACCACAAATCCATGCTGTGCCAAAAAAGAGGCAAATTCAGCGTAACGGTCTATGTATTCACTCATACCGTGTGCAATCTGCAATACAGCACGGGGCGGGGCAGAGGCATCTTCCCATAACAACACGTGAACCGTGTCGTTTTCATTGGAGCTAAGGTAACCCAGTTTCTGAGCCGCAACCCCCATGTCGGTTCCCCTCCAAAATAATTTAATGGTTAATAACAGTTTTTTTTGAGGATATCAGGGTAATATCTCCTTTTAAACCTACCATGTAATAATCAATCTGCGGCATAGTCTCCCACAGCTGATTGAGTATGGAGTCAACGGTTCGGGGAATACCCGAAACAACATTAACGGCGTTATACTCAGCAATACAGTTGATAATAGTCTCCATTACCTGCTTGTTGTAAAAGATATTCATTACGGCACCGTTCTCTTTCGATACGCGAAATAGATGTTCAATCGCCTCAAGATCACGGGTAATACCGGAGTCTACGTTGATAACATACAGATTGGTGTGTGTTTTGGCGGCAATCTCTTTCCCTCTTTTTATGATTCGCTCACAGTTAATTTGGTCGGTTACCAATACTATGGTAGCGCTTAAATGGCGATCGTACACACCAAAATCAGTGCTGATTTCATGAGAACCGCTCAAGTTCATCACTCCGATTATATAGTTTTGTTTGCTGACAACAGAAAGAATCCGAGAGAAAAGTCTCAAATACATGCAATTTATTCTTATGCCGTTTCAACACCTTTTATTATAAGGGGAAAATGTTAAAAGTATATATCCACGCTGTTAACGAAGTTATAACCAACGAAAATTTTAAAATGAAATTAAACAAAACAACCAATTGCATTGTAGTAACAGGTCTTTCTTTAATTCTATTTTAACATAAAACCCATCAGAATCAAGCGGCTTTACAGAATAAAGCAATTAACCACTAAACTAGTGATTGTTGTCGATAAGAGTATTCTCTGCAAACCGATGGCAAAACAAAAAAGGACAGCCGAAGCTGCCCTTTGAACTAATTTTGAAACTAATCCTCGTTCGAGTGCGTGAGCATCTCGCTTGTTCGGTAGCACAAAATCATCAGGCTGTCACCCAGGTGAACATTCTCCACCACAACGTCGGGATGAGAAACCGCAAAATCATAGTGTGAAAAATTCCAAAAGGACTTAATGCCCAAGCCAACAAGCAGATCGCTGGATTTTCTAGCACTTTCCTTTGGAATACAAAGTATGGCAACCTGAGGCTTGTTTTCTTCACAAAAGCTTTTTAGCCTATCGGAAGAAAGAATCTTAATGCCAATCAGGGTTTTCCCGATAATCTGTTTGTCCGAATCGAAGATACCAATAAGGTTAAAGCCTTTATTCTCAAAATCCATATGAGAGGCGACCGCTCTGCCAAGGTTTCCTGCTCCAATTAGTATGGTTTTATATCCTCTGTTGATGCCTAGGATATTACCAATCTCGGAGTGCAGTTGATCGACATTGTAACCATATCCTTGCTGACCAAAACCGCCAAAGCAGTTTAAATCCTGCCTGATTTGTGAGGCGGTAAGTCCCATTCGCTGGGACAACTCGCGCGATGAGATACGAAGGATGCCGCTGGACTTTAAATCGGACAAAAACCGATAGTAGCGGGGAAGCCTTCGTATTACTGAAAGCGATACCGACTGACTTTTGGTCATACTAAATCGCCTGCTTTCTTGAGAGAAATATTATAAGGATTGAATGGTTTGCATGACATACTCGCCAAAGTCCTTGCAGGTAGCACCGGTATCGCGACCGGTAATCGAAAGCTTCTTCTCCTCGAACATGCAGATATCAAGCGCGCGGGAGAGCTTATCAGCCTCCTGCTGATAACCGATATGCGAAAGCAAAAGAACAGCGGCGCGAAGCATCGAACAAGGGTCTGCGTACTGCGCGCGCCCCTCCGCCACCATACGGGGAGCAGAACCGTGTATCGCCTCAAACATCGCATAACGCTTGCCGATGTTAGCGCTTCCGGCAGTGCCAACACCGCCCTGGAACTCTGCTGCTTCGTCGGTGATAATATCGCCGTACAGGTTGGGTAATACAAAAACCTTAAAGTCGCGTCTGCGCTTCTCGTCAATCAGCTTTGCGGTCATAATATCGATATACCAGTCATCGGTGGTAATGTCGGGATACTCGTTGCCGATGTCTTGACAGATTTTTAGAAATTTGCCGTCGGTGGTCTTGATGACATTTGCCTTTGTTACAATCGAAACGCGATCCTTGCCGTTCTTTTTCGCGTATTCGTAAGCAAGGCGGGCTATGCGTTCGGTGCCTTGGGTGGTTGTAACGGTAAAGTCAAACGCCAGATCGTCGTCTGCATTTACGCCTTGCGAACCCACCGCGTAGCTGCCCTCGGTGTTCTCGCGGAAAAAGGTCCAGTCAATACCCTGATCGGACACCTTAACGGGGCGGACATTGGCAAACAAATCAAGCTCTTTGCGCATTGCAACGTTTGCGCTCTCAATATTCGGCCACGGGTCGCCCGCGCGGGGTGTCGTGGTCGGTCCCTTTAGGATAACATGACATTTTTTAAGTTCTTCAAGAACCTCGTCGGGAATCGCCTTGTTAACCTCGACGCGCTTTTCAATGGTCAAATCATCGATAACGCGAAACTCTATCCTGCCTTTTTTCACATCTCCGGAAAGCAGCCATTCAAGAACACGCTGCGCCTCCCCGGTTATAGTGGGACCGATGCCGTCGCCTCCGCAAACGCCGATAATAATCTTTTCAAGCGCAGCATAATCAACAAACTCGCCCTGAGCCTTCATTTTATCCACTCGGGCAAGCTGGGCTTCTACAAGATTAGCAAACTTTTCCGCAGCCTGTGCGGCAATCATTTTATTGTCCATATCTGTTGTGCTCCGTTCCTATATATTTAAAACAGTGTTTACTTAGACTGCTCTCTGGTATAGTTAAGAAGACCGCCCGCAATCAAGATGTCCTTTTGGCGCTGTGAAAGAATACAGGTTGTGGCAATCTGCTTGCCAGAGCTTGCCTTAACAACGATAGGCTTATCGTTTTCCACGCAATTCAGAATATCATCCAGCACAAGCCCGTCGCCGAGCGAAAGCGCGTCGTAATCCGATTCACTCGCAAACTCAAGCGGAAGGATGCCTGCGTTAATCAAGTTCGCGCGGTGAATGCGTGCAAAGCTCTTAGCAATAACCGCCTTAATGCCAAGATACAGCGGAACAAGCGCAGCGTGCTCGCGGGAAGAACCTTGACCGTAGTTTGTGCCGCCAATTATAATGCCTTTTCCCGCAGCCTTAGCCCGAGATGGGAACTGCTCGTCACAACGGGTAAAGCAGTGATTTGAAAGATGCGGAATGTTTGAGCGGTAGGGCAGCAGATTTGCGCCTGCGGGCATAATATGGTCGGTCGTAATATTGTCACCCACCTTTAGCAGAACATTGGCTGTGATGTTGTCTGCAAGTGGCTCGGACTTCGGGAATTCTTTGATATTGGGACCGCGCAGAATCTCAACACCATCCGCGTGTGCTTCGTCGGCGGGGGCTATTACCATGCTGTCGTTAATGTCAAAGTGTTCCGGCTGGGCAATTACGACCGCACTGCCTAATGTACGGGCGTCGGTTAAAGTACCTGCTATCGCAGAAACAGCGGCGGTCTCAGGGCTTACCAGGTAAACACTGGCATCCGCCGTGCCGGAGCGACCTTCAAAGTTGCGGTTAAAGGTGCGCAGACTGATTCCGCCCGAATTGGGCGACTGCCCCATGCCGATGCAGGGACCGCATGCGCATTCAAGGATTCTTGCTCCCGCACAGATTAGGTCTGCCAGCGCGCCGTTTTTGGCGAGCATATTAAACACCTGCATCGAGCCCGGTGCAATAGAAAGGCTGACGTCGGGATGAACGGTCTTGCCCTTTAGAATTGCGGCAACCCGCATTAAATCAAGGTAAGATGAATTGGTGCACGAACCGATGCAAACCTGATCGATCTTCATTGCACCAATAGCCTTGATGCTTTTCACATTATCCGGGCTGTGAGGACAGGCGGCGAGGGGTTCAAGACTGCCTAGATCGATTTCAATGGTCTGATCGTAAACCGCATCCTCATCCGCGCTAAGCGGGATGTAATCCGCCTCGCGTCCCTGTGCTTTTAGGAATGAAAGGGTAATTTCGTCAGAGGGGAATATCGACGTGGTCGCGCCAAGCTCAGCACCCATATTGGTAATGGTGGCACGCTCTGGTACAGTCAGGCTCTTAACGCCCTCGCCGCCGTATTCGATTATCTTACCTACTCCGCCCTTTACCGTAAGGCGTCGCAGAACCTCAAGAATTACATCCTTTGCGCTCACCCACGGCGAAAGCTTGCCGGTAAGGTTCACACGAACCATCTTGGGCATAGTGATATAATAAGCGCCGCCGCCCATGGCAACAGCAACGTCCAGACCGCCTGCTCCCATAGCCATCATGCCAAGACCGCCGCCAGTGGGGGTGTGGCTGTCCGAGCCGATCAGCGTCTTACCGGGGATGCCAAAGCGCTCGAGATGCACCTGGTGGCAGATGCCGTTGCCGGGTCGCGAAAACCAGATGCCGTGTTTTTTGGCGATACTTTGAATAAAGCGGTGGTCATCCGCGTTCTCAAAGCCCGTTTGAAGGGTGTTGTGGTCGATATAAGCGACCGAGCGCTCGGTTTTTACACGCGGTACACCCATAGCCTCAAATTCCAGATATGCCATGGTTCCTGTGGCGTCCTGCGTCAATGTTTGGTCAATGCATAGACCAATCTCCTCGCCCGGTTTCATCTCGCCGCTGACAAGATGCTTTTCAATAATCTTTTGTGCGATTGTCAAAGCCACGCCTGATTTCTCCTCTCAAGTATCTTCATATCCCTTTTATCCTGCACCACATTTGCGGTGGTAAATGGTGGTTTTGTGTTAGAAACAAACGAAGATTACACATACTATTGCGTATTTTTTATAATATAATAATTACAGGTTATTGTCAACGAATTAACTAAGCTGAGAATAGTTTTAACAAAGGTTGCTGCTAGCCTAAAGTATCTTTTCAAGAGCAATCAGATCAAGATAGCGGTTAAATTTATACCCAACTTCCTTGTAGTGTGCGCAACGCTCATAACCGCACCGCTCAAACAGCGCAAGGCTTTGTGTGTTTTCGCCGCACACTGTGGCAATTAACGCATGAAACCCGCTTTGCCGCGCAACACCCTCAATAAAATTAACGGCAACACGACCAAGCCCTTTACCGGTAAAGTCCGGCGAGAGATAGATGGTGACTTCAGCGGTGGAGTTATAGGCTTCACGCGTTTTGTGTTGGGTTAACAGTACATAACCTGCAAGACCATCACCACTTATGATGGTATAGGCTCCGTACCGCGGGTTTTGAAAAAATACCAAGCCGCGCATCTCATCTATTGTAAGTAGGTGAGTATGAAAGGTTGCGGTTGAGTGGGTGATGTAATGGTTGTATATGGAAAGGATTGCGGGAAGATCCTGCTCGGTTACTGGTATAATTGACGGTGTTGTCATTGTTTTTCATTCCTTTTATCTAAATAAAACCACGTGAATACGAGGATATACTAGCACTGTAATACATAGAATTCAACTGTTTTATCAATGCAGCAAACGAGAAAATATGTTCTTTTTCGACCTTGTTTTGTATATCTGGCTATTGTGAATACCTGAAAAGCTTGTTATAATAAACACGTACCTTGCCAAGTTATTTTCCATTTTACGGGGAATGGGTTTTATTATAACGAATACAACCTGTGAACAATGGAAACACTACTGCGTATACCATGCTTAAAAAGTGGTGCGGAGGTAACGCAGTGAGCAGTAATAAGCAAGACGAAAAGCCGCAGAGTGAACAGGAAGAGCAGGTTACAGCCGGAACCGAGCAGACAGAACAGATTACGGAGACGGGCTCGGTTACACAGCGTAAAGGCGAGCATACCATCCACTGCCTCACCATTGTGGGGCAGGTTGAAGGGCACTACATCTTGCCGCCCCAAAACAAAACTACAAAGTACGAACATGTCATTCCGCAGCTGGTCGCAATCGAAGAAGATCCGGAGATTGAGGGGCTGCTTATTATTCTAAACACCGTAGGTGGCGATGTTGAGGCTGGGCTTGCAATTGCAGAGCTCATAGCGGGCATGAAAAAACCATCGGTTTCCATCGTGCTTGGCGGCGGTCATTCCATCGGCGTTCCACTTGCTGTATGCGCCAAGCGTTCGTTTATCGTGCCCAGTGCTAGTATGACCATTCATCCGATTCGGCTCAGCGGGTTAGTGCTTGGGGTACCGCAGACCATCTCATACTTTGAAAAGATGCAGGAGCGCATTGTGCGGTTTGTCTCAGATAATTCATCCGTCAACGCCGACGAGTTCCGCGCGCTGATGACCAAAACAGGGGAGCTTGTTATGGACATCGGAACAATACTCGACGGCGAAAAGGCTGTGGAGGTTGGTCTGATTGGTCAGCTTGGCGGGCTAAGCGACGCTATCGCCTGCCTGTATGAACTCATTGATGCGGTTGAGGAGGAACACCGTGTAAACGGAACGAAAAAACCGGGAGGAAGGGTGACCGGCTGATGCTGTTATATACCAAAGAGCCATACGAACTGATTTTTGGGGATGCGAAGGCGGGCGCGGCCGATATCCCTCAGCCTGTTTTAAAAAAGGTAAATGGCGTTTTGGTTGAAGGCTGCGAACAGACAGACGGCTTTCATATCTCGCGTCTTTATTCAACCAACCCAAGGCACTTTATGGATCCCGGCTACTCACCGGGCAGCATCATAAAACACACGCAAGAATGATTTCCCCCGCGTAAAGCGGGGTACATAAACGGAGGAGACTGCATTGAGTATTCTTAACGCAATTTTTCAAGGCATCCTGCAGGGGATTACGGAATTTCTTCCGGTATCAAGCGATGGGCACCTAACGCTTTACCAGCACTTCACGAAAAACTCCGGTGAAGGTGCTATGTTGTTTACGCTTATGCTTCATCTCGGAACGTTGATAGCCGTGTTTATTGCGTATTATCAGCTGATATTTGAGCTGATTATCGAGTTCTTTCGCATGGTGGCGGACATCTTTCGTGGGCAGTTTTCGTTTAAGAAGATGAACTCGGAACGTCGGATGATACTGATGATCCTTGTATCGCTGCTTCCGCTTGCGGCGTTCTATTTTGTTAAGGACTTCTTTATGGCATTATCCGAGGATGGAGACATTATTGTCGAGGGTGTGCTGTTTATCTTTACCGGTGTCATGTTGTTCTTGGCAGACCACTGCTTTAAGGGAACAAAGACCGCAAAGAATATGCGTTACACCGACGCTCTGCTCATCGGCACATTCCAAGGGCTTGCCGCCCTTCCGGCGGTGTCCCGTTCGGGCTCTACCATATCGATTGCGTTGCTGCGCGGATACACGCGTGAATATGCCGTCGCCTTCTCGTTTATCATGGGCATCCCCGCAATTATAGGTGCGAATATATTCGAGGTTGGCGATGCTCTTCGTCAAAGTGCGGTTATTAGTTGGCCGGCGGTGCTGATTGGAGTGTCGGTTGCTGCCGTCGTCGGGTTTTTTGCAATTAAACTAATTGCCTGGATGGTAAAAACAGATAAGTTGATGGTGTTTTCCTACTACACTATAACCCTTGGTGTGCTGGTTATCGCAATCGGAATCTTCGAAAACATAGTCGGCATGAATTTTACCGATTATGTTGTGTCGTTAATCGGCTAGCACTCGACCA
>JAEZQD010000038.1 GCA_023413185.1 Bacillota bacterium | reverse complement strand
CGAGCATCGAGGATAAGGTGGTGCGGTTTGCCGACAAGGAGCGTCACCAGATCTTTTTGGAGCCGATGGGGCTGGATACCGAGGAGATGTACCTGCAGGGCATGAGCTCGTCGCTGCCCGAGGAGGTGCAGGTGGCAATGTACCGCACCATCGACGGGTTTGAGAACATGCAGATGATGCGCAACGCCTACGCCATCGAGTACGACTGCTGCGACCCGCTTGACCTGCTGCCAAGCCTTGAGTTTATCAAGGTAAAGGGGCTGTACGGCGCGGGGCAGTTCAACGGCACCTCCGGCTACGAGGAGGCGGCGGCACAAGGGCTGATAGCAGGCATCAACGCCGCCCGCGCGGTAAAAGGCAGGCAGCCGATTATCCTTGACCGCGGCAGCTCCTACATCGGCACGCTGATTGATGACCTCACCACCAAGGGCTGCCTAGACCCCTACCGCATGATGACCTCCCGCTCGGAGTTTCGGCTTATCCTGCGTCAGGATAACGCGGATAAGCGCCTGATGCCGCTCGGTTATGAAATCGGGCTGATTTCAAAGGAGCGGTACGACGTGATGTGCGAGAAGTACCGTTTGGTGCAGGAGGAGATCGCGCGGCTTTCCCGGGTTATTCTGCCGCCAACCCACGAGCTAAACGCCCTGCTTACAGACAGCGGCACCGCGCCGCTTGTTACGGGAGCACGACTTTCGGAGCTGATTCGCCGCCCGCAGCTGACCTATCTGTCGCTTGCCCCGTTTGACCCCGACCGTCCGCAGCTGCCCCGCGCCGTATGGGAGCAGGCGGAGATTGAGCTGAAATACGAGGGGTACATCCGCCGCCAGCTTGCGCAGGTAGAGCAGATGCGCCGCCTGGAACAGCGCCCGCTTTCGCCCGACACGCCGTACCACGACATCGAAAGCCTGCGGCTGGAGGCACGTGAAAAGCTGACGCGCATCAAGCCTTTGAGCATCGGGCAGGCGTCGCGCATCTCGGGTGTCAGCCCCGCCGATATCTCGGTGCTGCTGGTGTGGCTTGAGCGCAATAAATAGTAAGCAACGCGCAACCCGTAGGGAACGGTCTCGACTTCTCCGAATGTTACCGGAAGAACAACCAGCATGCCTATTTATATCTGGTCGGGGACGGAGCGCCTAGTAAGGCGCAGAAAACCCGAAAACCAAAGGTTGGCGGTGCGTCGGGGACGGTGTCCCCAACGTCCCGTTTCCTCCCCATCCGTCGTGCTCAGCAAAACCTACATTCTCAAAAGAAAACACCTGATGATAAAAGGAGACCCGCCATGCCTACTGTTTCCGACATCCTAAAACAACATGCCACGCCGTTTGGCATTACGCTGACCGACGCGCAGCTTGCGCGGTTTGACCGCTACGCCGCGTTTTTGCTCGACTGGAGCACCCGCATGAACCTGACTGCCATCAAGGACGACGAGGGCATTGCGGTTAAGCATTTTCTCGACAGCATCCTGCTTGTGCAAAAGGTGGGTATTCCCGAGGGCGCAAGCCTAATCGATGTGGGCAGCGGGGCGGGCTTTCCCGGCGTGCCGGTAAAGATCATGCGCGAGGATGTTGCTGTCACTTTGGCAGACAGCACGAATAAGCGCATCACCTTTTTGACCGAGCTGCTCAAGGAGCTATCGCTCACGGGCAGCACGGTACACGCGCGCGCGGAGGAGCTGGGGTGCGACAAGGGCTACCGCGAGCGGTATGATATTGCCACCGCCCGCGCCGTGGCACACCTGCGCGAGCTGACTGAATACTGCCTGCCGTTTGTCAAGACAGGCGGCGTGTTTGCGGCGATGAAAAGCGGTAACGTAGACACAGAGCTTAAGGAGGCAGCCCGCGCTATCAAAACCTTAGGTGGCGAGGTGCAGGAGGTTTTGCGGTTTACCCTGCCCGACGCGGGGGAACGCACGATTGTTCTGATAAAAAAGATATCGCAAACCCCGACAGGCTACCCCCGTGCCGGCGCTAAAATGGCAAAAAAACCCCTGTAACGGCGCGGATGGCGGGACATCCTGTCGCTTTGCAAAGATAGAAAATACTGGAAATATCGCACCTGATATGGTATTCTGAGCACAGACAAGGCGGACAAGCCTGTTCTGTGCTTTTGCTTTTGGCGGCATACCAGATTAACCGAATCGTGTTTACGAATAAGTGGGTTAAATGCACATAGAAGCTATACTCCGTTTATTCGGACATGCCTAGGGTTAATTCGCGATAAGCAGTTTGTGTATTGCGGTTTTGCTCATAAACAGGGAAGCTGTTTTTTAAGCACGGCCGGTATGAAAAAAGGCTAGGTGATTGCCCATGGCGGTATTTTCACGAGAAAAGGTTGTGAATAAGGTCATCGAGGTCGGGGTGCACAACATCCTGCCAAATCCGGCACAACCGCGCAAGGTCATCAGCCAGTCCGAGCTTGCAAGCCTTGCGGAAAGCATCCGCGAAAACGGGGTGCTGCAACCGCTGTCGGTGCGGCGCATCCGCGACGGGGTGTATGAGCTGATAGCAGGCGAGCGCAGACTGCGCGCCGCAAAGCTGATTAACCTGCCCGTCGTACCCTGCATTGTTGTGGACGCAACCGCACAGCAATCCGCCATTCTGTCGGTTCTCGAAAACCTGCAGCGCAGCGATTTGACCTTTTTTGAGGAGGCGAATGCGTACTACTCCCTCATCCACGATTGGGCGGTCACGCAGGAGGAAGCGGCACAGCGGCTGGGTAAGGCACAGTCGACCATTGCAAACAAGCTAAGACTGCTTCGCATATCCCCCGAGCAGCAGAACAAGATTTTACTAAACCGTTTGTCCGAGCGGCACGCACGGGCACTGCTGAAGATAGACGACCCAAAAAAACGCGACCAGACCCTCGATGTCATCATCGCCCGAAGGCTGACGGTGGAAAAGACCGAGGAGTACATCAACAACCTGCTCTGCCATACCCCAAAGCCAAGGCAGGAGAGGGTGTTCGTCGTTAAGGATGTGCGGCTGTTTTTAAACACCGTCAACCGCGCGGTGGATACGATGCAGAAGGCGGGCGTGAACGCGCAGGCAAAACAGGTGGAAAAGGACGATTACATCGAGTACATCGTCACCATCCCAAAGCAGGCGAAAAAGACCGAGCCAAAGCTTGCGGCGGTTAACTAACAGCGTTTTACACTTTCCCTGGTGTAAAATAAATTTACTCATCCCCTGGCTGATTTTATCGAAGAAAGCACGGCGTAAGCCGTGCTTTCTTCGTGCGTCGGCGAAAGCCACGCTTTCTTCGTGCGTCGGCGAAAGCCACGTTTTCTTCGTGCGTCGGTAAAAGCCGTGCTTTCTTTGTGCTTTGACGCAGCCGCATTTCTTTGATGCCCCACTGAATGATTGCACTCTTTGCTTTGGCGCGGTATACTGAAGCAAGAAGTCGGCTAGTGTTATGGAACAACCGATAGGGTTAAAGGGAGGAACGATTTATGATAGAGCTTGTACCGCTGCGCAAGCAAAACTACGAAAAGCTTGTGCAGTACAATGAAGACAAGGGTGCGGATTTTCTGCGCCAATGGAGCGGCCTTGGCTACCATTATCCACTTACCGTAGAACAGCTTACCGCCCGTCAAGTGCTCTCGCTGCAGTACAAGAAGAACAGCGATTTTATCACCTACGAGATCATTCTCGACAAAACCTATTTTATCGGCACGGTGGAGCTGTTTCACCTCGATAAAAAGACCCTGCGCGCGACGATGGGGCGGTTCTTATTGTTCGATGCGTATCGCGGCAAGGGTCTGGGGGGCGAGGTGCTGCGGGCGGTGTTTCGCATCGCAAAAAACCTCTACGGCATCGAGGAGCTGCGCCTGAATGTGTATGAATACAACGTGTCGGCACAGCGGTGTTACGAGAAGGCGGGCTTTGCGTTCGAAAGCCTCACCGAGGATGCTGTCACCCCCAAGTGGAGCTCGTACTGCTATGTTGCTGAGCTGTACGCCATGGATATCGAGACAGGGGAGCGCACCCTGCCCGACCTGACCCCCGAGCTGTTACCGGACGATGAGGAGGAACAGGGGGCAGAGGAACAGGAAGAAGAGGAATCTCCAGAGCAGTCGGCACAGCAGGATGAACCGCAGCAGGGGGACGGGCAGCCATTAGATATGCCGCCTCAGCAGGACGAATTGCAGGTGGAGGAAGAACAAGAGAACAAGGACGGAGAATAAATGTTTCATGTGAAACATATGCCACAGCGATTATGGAATAAATCGTAGAGGCGAATAGCCAACGAAAAAATTCTCGCCCGTAGGCACAAAAAAAGCCCGCCTTGTTATACGCGTTCTTAGCAACAGTAGTATGCATTGCAATCGCCCGCATTTATACGCCACAACAATACCACGGGACGTCGGAAACTCGGTCCTCTACAGACAGGGTTATATACTGGGAGGGCGAAACGGTCAAGACCGTTCCCTACGATTGTATTATAATCGGTTTGCATTCAAAACCAAAGATTTTATACTCACCCCTGAGAACGGCATTCAAAAACACATTCGAATTGCAGCCAAAAAGATACCCGAAACCAGATTGTTTCACATGAAACAATACAGGCAAACATCGGTTTTTAAGCGGAATGCTTTTAAACGGCAGGGTGGTGTGGTATAATAATTCCATTGCGGGCATGGGGTTTGCCCTAAGAACGCGGACAAGCAACCGACGTAAGCGGCCACCCAATCGGCACAACGAACAACAAAGGTGGAATAAAGAAATAATGGGCAAGATAATAACCATAGCAAACCAAAAGGGCGGGGTAGGCAAAACCACCACGGCGGTAAACCTCGCGGCGGCGGTAGGCGCAAAGGGTAAAAAGGTACTGCTGGTAGACATCGACCCCCAGGGCAACGCCACAAGCGGGCTTGGCATCGAAAAGCGGTCGATTGCCGTATCGGTGTACGATGTGCTCATCGGAAACGCCAAAACGACGGAGGTAGTTGTGCACAGCCCGTACAAGAACGTAGACGTTGTGCCGTCGAACATCTCGCTTGCGGGCGCGGAGATCGAGCTGGTGGACCTTACGAACCGAGAAACCCGCCTGAAGTACGCGCTGTCTCAGGTGCGCGATGCCTATGATTATGTCTTTGTCGACTGCCCGCCGTCGCTGGGGCTGATTACCCTAAACGGGTTAACCGCGTGTGACACGGTGCTCGTACCCATTCAGTGCGAATACTATGCGCTCGAAGGGCTAAGTCAGCTGGTTGCGACCATCCGGCAGGTAAAGCGGCTGTATAACCCGCAGCTCGACATTGAGGGCGTGCTGCTTACCATGTATGACGCAAGGCTAAACCTCACTGTACAGGTGGTGGACGAGGTCAAGCGGTTCTTCCCCCAAAAGGTATACGCAAGCGTCATTCCGCGCAATGTGCGGATCTCCGAGGCGCCCAGCTACGGTCAGCCCATTCTGTACTATGACGCATCCTCCAAGGGGACGCTTGCGTACAACGAGCTTGCCGCGGAGCTGATAGAAAAGAACAAGAAGAAATAACCGATATAGAGGGGTACCCCCACTAAGTAGCAAAGGAATGAGTACAAAATGGCAAAGAACAGGGGACTAGGCAAGGGCTTGGATGCGCTGTTTGCCGATAACACCACGCCCGACGGCGGTGGAACGGTTACACTGCCCATCACAGAAATCGAGCCCAACCGCGCCCAGCCGAGAAAAAAGTTTGACGAAGCGGCACTCGCCGAGCTTGCCGATTCCATCCGGCAGCACGGGGTAATCACACCGGTGCTGGTGCGCCCCATGACCGACGGTAGCTACCAGCTGGTTGCGGGGGAACGCCGTTGGAGAGCGGCAAGAATGGCAGGCTTAAGTGAGCTGCCCGCCTTAATCAAAGAGATGAGCGACAGCGAAGCGATGGAGCTTGCGCTGATAGAAAACCTGCAGCGCGAGGATCTAAACCCCGTAGAGGAAGCGGAGGGCTACCGCGTGCTGATGGACACCTACGGGCTGACACAGGAACAGGTGGCACAACGGGTGAATAAATCCCGCCCCGCCGTGGCAAACGCGGTGCGTCTCTTGGGCTTACCCGACGAGGTGCGGCAGATGGTCGCCGATGGCAGGCTATCAAGCGGGCACGCCCGTGCGCTGATAACGGTTGAGGACAAGGCGCGTGTACGGGAGCTTGCAAGCGAGATAGTAAAAAAGGAACTGACTGTCCGTGAGGTGGAGCGTCTGGCAAAAGCCGATAAGCAAGGGGAGAGTAAACCGTCAGCAGGCAAAAAGAAGCCCCTGCGCGACAGCTTTTTCACCGAGATGGAGCTTGCCCTACACGCCGAGCTTGGGCGAAAGATAAAGGTTACCGAGGGCACAAAGGAGCAGGGCGTTCTGGAGATCGCATTTTACGACAAGCAGGACCTGGCGGACATCGCGTCCCGCCTGGCGGGTAAAGACAGATAACGTCGCGGTAAGGCTGCGGACATTACGCCGCCCTTGCAAGCAGTAATATACCAAATTAACTTATAATGTCTACGAAAAAATCTCCATAAAAGCCATAAACGCAAGCATTTATGAAGATTTTGTTCGGACATTATTGAAGTTAATTAGCTATAATTAAAACTCGCTTTTTAAGACCTACACATCAAACAAAAGGAGCAATGAGCAAGATGCTTGATATTAAGATTATCCGCGAGGACGCAGACGCCGTAAAGGCGGCGCTTGCCAGAAGAAACAAGGACTATGCGCCGATTATCGACGAGATACTGGAGATTGACGTTCGCCGCCGCGAGGTAAGCAGCAAGGCGGACGCGATGCGCGCCGAGCAGAACAAGGCAAACAAGCAGATTCCCGCCGTCAAGCAGGCAGGCGGCGACATTACGAAGATCATGGACGAGATGAAAAAGCTCTCCGACCAGATAAAGGCGTGCGCCGCCGAGATTAGCGAGCTGGAGGAGCGGCAGCGTAATCTGCTGCTCAACATCCCCAACACGCCAAACGCCGACGTGCCCGACGGTGCGGACGATAGCGATAACCGCGAGCTGCGCCGTGTGGGCGAGCCCCGCGTCTTTGAGTATGAGCCAAAGCCCCACTGGGATTTGGGCAGCGTACTGGGTATCCTTGACCCCGAGACCGCCGCCAAGGTGACCGGCGCACGGTTTCACTTTATCAAGGGACTGGGTGCGCGCCTTGAGCGCAGCATCATCAGCTACTTCTTAAACACCCACACCGCTAACGGCTACACCGAGGTGTTCCCGCCGTTTCTGGTTAACCGCGCGTCGATGACCGGAACGGGTCAGCTGCCGAAGTTTGAGGACGACGCCTACAAGCTTGCGGGCGAGGATTACTTCTTAATCCCCACCGCCGAGGTACCCGTTACCAACATGCACCGCGACGAGATTATGGACGGCACCGCGCTGCCCGTGTGCTACGCCGCCTACTCCGCCTGCTTCCGCGGCGAGGTGGGTGCTGCCGGACGCGACCAGAAGGGCGTTATCCGCCAGCATCAGTTTAATAAGGTGGAGCTTGTGAAGTTCACCACCCCCGAGCAGTCCTACGAGGCGCTCGAAGCTTTGACAAACGACGCCGAGCGCGTATTGCAGGGGTTGGGGCTGCCCTACCGTGTGGTATGCCTGTGCGCGGGCGACCTAGGCTTTAGCAGCGCAAAGACCTACGACATCGAGGTATGGATGCCCTCGTACAACCGCTATGTGGAGATCTCGAGCTGCTCGAACTTTGAGAGCTATCAGGCGCGCCGCGCAAACATCCGCTTTAAGAACAGCCAGCATGATAAAACCCAGTTTGTGCACACATTAAACGGTTCGGGCGTTGCGGTGGGCAGAACCCTTGCCGCCATCTTAGAGAACTACCAGAACCCCGACGGCAGCATCACCGTGCCCGAGGCACTGCGCCCCTATATGGGAACCGATGTGATAAGGGCGTAAGCAGGGAGGACACACCGAGATGAAAACCTGTCCCAAATGCGGGGAGCTCAACGGCGAGGATCGCTCCACCTGCTTTTCCTGCCGCAAGGTGCTGGGCAGCAACCCCGCGTACCGTAAGGTGTGCCCGAAATGCCGCACGGTATACTCGCCCAAAACCGAACGCTGCGAAGACTGCGGCGGGCAGCTTGCGGTATACGACCCGGTGGTTGCCGGCGCGTATACCAGACAGTCCGATGCCAGATGGTGGCATTATATAATTGCCATCTTTCTGCCTTTGATTGGTCTGATTATGGCACTTTATTACCTCGGTCAGGGCGACAACGACCTTGCCAAAACCATGCTTACCACCGTTGTGATGTGCGCGGTAATTCAGATTGTGCTCGGCGTTTTGCTTGCCGCCTGCGGAATGCTTGCATAACACACATAAAAAGCAAAGCAGGGAAACCGAGCCGCTCGCGGCAAGGCTTTCCCTGTCGTTTGTATTGGCGGAATTGCCAAGCTAAAGCTTGGCATTGGGAGAAGCTACGCATAGCCAACCTTACGGTTGGCATTGCGAGAACCTACGGTTCTCGGTTCTCTGGTTCTCGGTTCTCTGGTTCTCTGGTTCTCGTCTCAATTAGTAGGGGCGCGCATTGCGCGTCCGCAAACGAACCCACCCTATTAAGGAACGGATGGTATATCATAACTCCCGCGCCGTAGGGAGCATTGCCAAGCTAAAGCTTGGCATTAGAAAAACCTTCGGTTTTCGCGTTTTTCAGAGCCCGCCGTAGGGAGCGACGCCCTCGTCGCTCCGCCCCTGACAGGATTCAAACAGCGCACCTAATACAAACAATGTTGCGGGACGTCGAGGACGCCGTCCCCTACAAGCAAAGACCCTGTATTTGCTGGGTAAGGTGCGGGCGATTGGTAATACCAACCAACGGTCGGCGGTTCGCCCCTACGTCTGGAATTGCGGTTGGCATTATGAGAACCTGCGGTTCTCAGGTTTGTTGGTTTTCGGCACAAAATTAAATCCCTGCCGTAGGGAGCGACGCCCCCGTCGCTCCGTCCCTGACAGGATTCAAACAGCGCACCAATGTTGCGGGACGTCGAGGACGCCGTCCCCTACAAGCAAAGAACCTGTATTTGCCGGGTAAGGTGCGGGCGATTGGTAATGCCAACCAACGGTTGGCGATTCGCCCCTACGACCGGAATTGCGGTTGGCATTATGAGAACCTGCGGTTCTCAGCTCTATTTAAACCAACTCATAGCATAGCCAACCTGCAGTTTTCTGTGTTGTATTAATCCAAACGTAGGGAGCGACGCCCTCGTCGCTCCGCCCCTGATAGGATTCAAACAGCGCACCAATGTTGCGGGACGTTGAGGACGCCGTCCCGTACAATGGGATTAAACTTAGTCTTCACAGCAAACGTCCGCGTTTACGCAAACCATGCAATAAGGAGATTCAGACAGATGCAACCTTCCTATACCGTTTCGCTTACCGTGCCCTACCCCGAATGCGACGTAAACAACCGCATGCGCATCTCAAACATCATGCGGCATGTACAGCAGATGGGCGGTGCGCATCTCGACAGCCTGGGGCTGACCTATTACCGCATGGCGGCGGACGGCGTGGTGCTGCTGCTTGCCAAGGAGGGTATGACGATTCACCGCCTGCCCGTGGGCGGCGAGCGCATCTGTATTGAGACGACCCCCCGCAAGCCCAAGGGGGCAACCCTGCTGCGTGACTGCACCTTCTACGCCGAGGATGGCAGCGAGCTCTTGTTTGTAGAGACCACCTGGGTGGCGGCGGATACCACAACCCACCGCATCGTGCGCCCCAGCGAGCTTTCGTACGACATCATCCCGTCGCTGGAGGAGAAGGACTACGCCGTAACGGGGTTGCGGGTGCGCCAGACGGAACACGCCCCAATTGTGGGCGAGCGCGTGGTGCGGTTTTCGGATATCGACTGCAACCACCACCTGAACAACGCGGTGTACGGGGATATCGTGTACGACTTTCTGCCGGTTGAAACGGTGGAAAAAAACCAGCCCAAAACCTTCTTCATGCACTTTCAGCACGAGGCGGGGCTGGGCGAGTGCCTGACCATCCGTGTGGGGCAGACACCCGAGGGCGGCTACGTCGTGACCGGAACCAAGGCGAGCGGCGAAGGCTGTTTTACCGCGATGGTTCGCTTTTAAGGGGCAAATGACAACGGGAGGGCAAAAGGGATGCAACAACGAATTCTGCTGCTGGGAGACCCTGTGCTGTATGGATGCTGCGAGCCTTGCCGCAAAGAGGAGCTGCCCGAGCTGATAACGATAAAGCAGGACCTGTGCGATACCCTGCTTGCCTATCGGGCGAAGTACGGTGTGGGTAGGGCGATTGCCGCCCCGCAGATTGGGGTACAAAAGCGGGTAATCTACCGCCATCTGGATACACCAATTCTGTTTATCAACCCGTACATGGAATTCCCCGACGGGGAGATGGTGGAGATACGCGACGACTGCATGTCCTTTCCCGGGCTGCGGGTGCGGGTTATGCGGCACAAGCGGTGTGTCATCCGCTACAAGGACGAGCGGTGGCACGACCAAACACTGCAGGTCGAGGGGGACATGGCGGAGCTGTTACAGCACGAGTACGACCACCTTGACGGCATCCTTGCCACCATGTGCGCCATAGACAACAAGTCGTTCTTTTACGGCTGATTATTGTGCGACGGGGTAAGACTGCCCCGCACAGACCCATCAACAAGCTGGAGGTATAATCTTTTGGACATCTTAAAAACGCTGACCGCAGAGTTTAAGCTGCGCCCCGAGCAGGTGGAAAGCACCGTCAAGCTCATCGACGACGGCAACACCATCCCGTTTATTGCGCGTTACCGCAAGGAGGTGACAGGCTCGCTGGACGACCAGGTGCTGCGCGAGCTGTTTGAACGCCTCACCTACCTGCGCGGACTAGAGAAGCGCAAGGAGGAGATCCTTGCCGCCATCGAGGGGCAGGGCAAGCTGACCGACGAGCTGAAGGCGCAGATTATCGCCGCCAAAACCCTTGCGGAGGCGGAGGATTTATACCGCCCGTATAAACAGAAGAGAAAAACACGCGCATCGGTCGCGCGAGAGAAGGGGCTGGAGCCGCTGGCGGCGTTCTTGATTGCCCAGGAAACACAGTGCGCCGACCCGTTGACCGAGGCGGCGGGGTATGTGGACGAGGAAAAAGGCGTCGCGACGGCGGAGGACGCGCTGCAGGGCGCGATGGATATCATTGCCGAGGATATCTCGGACGATGCCGCCATTCGCAAGGCGCTGCGAGAGTACCTGCTGAAAAACGCGCTGATTGTCACCAAAAACGCGAATAAAGAAGACAGTGTATACCGTATGTATTACGAGTTCAGCGAGGGCGTGGCGAAGATTGCGGGGCATCGGGTGCTTGCCATCGACCGCGGCGAGCGCGAGGGCTTCTTAAAGGTACTGGTGGAGTGCGACCGCGCGTTTGCGCTTCGGCTTGTTACCGCCCCCACGGTAAGGGACGGCTCGCCCTGCACGATGTATGTGCGCGCCGCCGCCGAAGACTCGTACGACCGCCTGATCTTTCCGTCGCTGGAGCGTGAGGTGCGCGCATTCTTAACCGAAAACGCCGCCACACAGGCCATCAAGGTATTCGGCGTAAACCTGTCGCATCTGTTGATGCAGCCGCCCGTCAAGGGCTTTCGGGTGCTGGGGTGCGACCCCGGCTACCGCACCGGCTGCAAGCTTGCGGTGGTGGACGAAACGGGCAGGGTGCTGGATACGGGGGTAATCTACCCCGCACCCCCCCACAACAAAACCGAACAGGCAAAGCAGACGGTGACGGCGTTTGTAAAAAAGCATGGCATCAACGCCATCGCCATCGGCAACGGCACTGCATCGCGCGAGACCGAGGCGTTTATCGCGGGGCTTTTGCGTGAGCTGCCCGAGCGTGCGTCCTATATGATTGTCAGTGAGGCGGGTGCATCGGTGTATTCCGCAAGCAAGCTCGCCGCCGAGGAGTTCCCCGAGTTCGATGTATCGCTGCGCAGCGCGGTATCCATCGCCCGCCGTATGCAGGATCCGCTGGCGGAGCTGGTGAAAATCGACCCCAAGGCCATCGGCGTGGGGCAGTATCAGCACGATATGCCCAAAAATCAGCTCGAGGAGGCATTGTCCGGCGTGGTGGAGCAGTGCGTAAACAACGTGGGCGTGGACCTCAACACCGCATCCCACTCTCTGCTCGGGCGTGTTGCGGGCATCAACGGCACCGTGGCAAAGAACATCGTCAAATACCGCGAGGAAAACGGCGCGTTTTCTAAGCGCGGCGAGCTGCTAAAGGTACCCAAGCTCGGCAAAAAGGCGTTTGAGCAGTGCGCGGGCTTTCTGCGCGTTGCCGAAAGCGACAACGTACTGGATAACACCGGCGTACACCCCGAAAGCTACGACGCGGCAAAGGGGCTGCTTACCCTGTGCGGCTACAGCCTAAGCGACGTAAAGGCGGGGGCGATTGCCGAGCTGCCCACGCGCGTGAAAGAGCTGGGCGGCAATGCCGCTGTAGCACAGCGGTTGGGTGTGGGTGCGCCCACCCTTGCCGACATCGTAAAAGAACTGCAAAAGCCCGGGCGTGACCCGCGCGATGAGCTGCCCAAGCCCATCCTGCGTACCGACGTGCTGACCATGGAGGAATTAACCCCCGGTATGGAGCTGACGGGCACGGTGCGCAACGTCATCGACTTCGGCGCGTTTGTGGATATCGGGGTGCACGACGACGGACTGGTGCACATCTCGCAGATCTGCGACCGCTTCATCAAGCACCCCTCGGAGGTGCTGAAGGTGGGCGACATCGTGACGGTGTGGGTGCTGGAGGCGGACGTGAAAAAGCACCGTGTTTCGCTGACGATGAAGGAGAAGAACCGCCCGCGGGCGGGGGAGAGCAAAGAGTAAAGATAATATCGAGACTGGATAAATTCGATACACACATAGAAAAGACCCGGCATGCGGAGGGGTTCCCCTCCACGTGCCGGGTCTTTTGCTGTTAGGGTAGATTCGTCGTATCGTGACGGGCGTATGCCTCGTCGTACAGGCGGTAAGAGATGTATTGAAAGGCGTTTTTCTCCTCGTTAAGTCGAACAATCAGGGTGCCCATGGGGAACAGATAGCCCTGTGAATAGCCGTACTCGGTGGCGTCCTGCTGGTTATCCGGCCAAAAGGAGCCGATCAAATCAGGGTTTACGGTATCATCTGACATATAGTGGTAGGCAAGCTCAATAGTAACGAGTTCGGTATCCTTTTCAGCGGACAAGGCAACCATTCTGCCCGGCCCGCCCCCGCCGACCAGCAGCAGATATGTGTGGTTTTTGGCATCGTACAGACGGGCAGAGCGCAGGGTTTCTTTGTCTATACCAAAACGGGGGCATAAATCCGCCTCCACAAGGTCGCCGTCGGCATAGGGGTTATCGTAGTTTTCCATCCCCAACGGAAGGTTTAGGTAGTTGTAGTACGACAAAATTGAGATGTAATCGTCCGGGTCGAGTGCCTTGATGCTGTCCCACGAATAAAACCATGGGTAGCCGGAGGGTTTTAGCGGGTCGATAAACGCGTTGCTGACCGCCTGCAGATCCAATAAATCAATCCCATGAGGGAGCGTCTGCCACGGAATATCCTCATCATAACTGCCCGAACCGCCCTGTGATTGGGATGATTCCAGTAATCGCCCGTACGCGTCGCAGCCAAACAGGCTTGATAAGAGCAAAAGACACAGGACAAGGGACAGGACTCTTTTCATTGTGAGCACCACCTTACTGTTATACTGGCAACGCAATAATAGCACAAATAACCATGTTTATCAATATATAGAATGCGTGGTTCGCATAGCTTTAGGTGTATCCGCTTCTGTGATTATATAAGCTTGATATAGCAATTAAAAAAATCCGCACGTGACGTACGGATTTTTTATATTAAGTAGCTGTCATGAGTTGGAGTGCAGTATTTTTAGAGAATCATGCTGACATCCCAAGAACCGTTATAATTATTTCCGTTATAGGTAACGCCTCGGAAAGAATTCCATCTATTTCTTAGATCGGTAAATGAAAAATAAGTAATTTGAATTTTGTTATCTTCTCCAAAATTGCTGTGATAAACATAGATACCACTACTGGTTTTATCAATGACAACCATAGAATGCCCGTCGGAAGAAACCTGTTTGTAGGCTCTGAGACGCGAACCGGGATGGAGCCTATTAATATATGTTTGCAGAGCACTGTTGGATGCAGGGGTTATGGTATTTAAGTCTGTACCATTGGTTCCGCACCAAGTGTTAAAGATTAACCTTGCAAACCCGGCACATTGGGTTGAGCCGTTGTAGTTATCATTCCAAACTGTACCAACGGTATAGCTGCCATGTGGCGCCGTTACATCTTTCATTGTTCCGTTTGCAGTAGGTACCTTAAGATAAGCTTTAAAATTTGTACCATATTGAGTCATAATTTTTATTCTCCTTTAAATTGAGTAAGATAAAAAAATCAGCTTCAAAATCCATCCTCCACTCTCCGCGGCAAGCGTGGAATACACTTCTCTGCAAATCTCCTTTCAATACATAAAGAGCAAAAAAGCACCCAAAAATTAAGCTGCAAAATTACTTTTTTTCTTTGTCTCCGTTATCCGCCTGTTCTGCCGCTGTTTTTAGTGCTTTAACAATAAACGCGGGCAGCTTGACGCCGCAGGCATATAGGTTTTCAAGGATAGAAATGCATTCGTTTAGGATAAAATATATCCCAATGATTGTACCAAACGGGATACTAAAGGATAGTGACCACTCGGCGTTAAGGGAAAGCAGATAAGTACTAAAATAATCAAGAAAGCAACCGAATAGCAGCCCCGCAAACAAAGAGAGCTTTCGCCAAAACCCTTTATAACCTGCGTTGCTGTTAATCTCATGTGAAGCTTTGGCTTTCAGCAGCCCTGTGACAACATCCAAAAGCACAGCGCAGCACACGAGAAGGGACAGTACCCCATACCGGGTATTTAAGCCAATAATGCCACCCGCAACAGCGGAGAACAGCCATTTTATTGCGTTGTTCATTTAACTTTCAAACCCTTTCCGCTTTTTTGGGTCGGTAGCCGTTATGTATTGCTTAAGCGTTTGAATTGCGAATGCTTTTGCCTGACTGACCGCTGATGGGGTGATATGCAGCATCCGGGCAATATCCTTTACCGGGTAGCGGTAAAAGAAAAACAAAAGAATGATTTGCGCCTGACGAGGGGTAAGGGTTTGGCATAAAAAATCATATTCGATGGCGGGGTAGGTGTCTGCCGAATAAAACAGCTTGTCCAATATATATGTTTCAGCTTCCTTTTCCAAGCACAGGGCGGACATAGGCAGCACACTATTTAGAATTTGCTGCTTTTGTGAAAGTGCAATGTACCGATGGTGCAGGCTGTTTTTGAAATACCTTATCAAAATGGGGTTTTCAGTGCTTTGAAAGCTGGAAAGCTTTAGTTGCATGATTATTTCAATCAGTCTGATTTGTAGGTCGAAGTATGCATCCTCGTGTTTTAACAAAAACGCATACTTTTTCAGCAATGGAGAAAAACAATTGAGTAGCCTTGGAAATGCGGTTTTGTCGCCGTTTTGGGCAAGAGTTATATTTTCAGATATATTTATCATCCAATTTCACACTCCTTTATATATAAAGAGCAAAAAAAGGACAATTAATTAACCTGTATTAAGTAGTATTTATTATTTATTTACATTTTTGTAGTACAGTACAAATAATTAACTAAAACTAGTATTTTGCTTTTGCACTGCAACAAACTAAGCTTTGTAAAGCACTAATAATTGTAAGCTGTTGTTAATCATGGCTGATGATGTATTTTAGAAAGAAGGGTTTACATGAAACAAGGAAAATGGCTTTGTGGTTTATGCAGTATACTGCTGTGTACCGTGGTGGTGCTTTCGGGGTGCGGGGGAATAACACTGCGGGAAGGAATAGAGAGTGCCCCAAATCAGGATGCAGCGGAGTCCACCGCGTGGGAAACTGAATCAATGACTACTGCTGCACATGTGTTCCCGCCGGACACAGCGCAGGAATCAACTGAGGATAGTGCACAATCACCAACTGACAAGACAACGGATTCCTTGATATCATCCGGGGAAATCGATAATATACAAGATTGGGAAGAGATTCTCCGCCCGGTGTTTGTGTCCGGCATAACCGCTTTGACATGGAGTTGCGCGGAGGAGATTTCAGCGGAACGACTAGTGTCATTCTTTATACTAGATTATATGGAAAAGCAATACCCAAACGGATGGAAGGATTTATTAGAGGTTCCTGCGGACGAGGTGGAACATGAAATAAAAAAGCATTTTAATGTTACGGAAGAACATCTGCGCAGTGCAACATATTACGAAAAAACAAAGAATGCGTACGTCCTTGGCTATGGATTTGGAGGCGGTGCAGAGCTTTGCATTTTAGATGTGTACCAAAAGAAT
>JAEZQD010000010.1 GCA_023413185.1 Bacillota bacterium | reverse complement strand
GGCGACCTGCTTTTGATGTTTCTCGGCAACTTTTCGGGCGCGATGGGTGCCACCGCTATCCTTGTAATTATCAGCTGCCTGTTCTTTCTGTTGTTTCGGCGCACCATTACATGGCACATTCCGCTTTCGGTTATCGCCTCCGCAGCTGTAATGGCGCTTTTATTCCCCCGTGTTCAGATAAACATCATTCCGGGAATGCTGCTGGAGCTGTTCGCGGGTTGTTTGGTGTTCGGTGCGGTGTTTCTTGCAACCGACCCGGTCACCTCGCCAAGCCTTCCGATGTCAAAGGTTTTGTTTGGTGTCGGCATCGGCGTTTTGACTATGCTGCTTCGTTACTTCGGCGGGTTTGAAGAGGGCTTTGTATTTGCAGTACTTATCATGAATGCATTATCCTTTGCGCTGGATCGCTTTGCGCTGTGGGTACGGTATGACCTGCTCATTGACGGCATCCAGATGCGGCTGCTTCGTGGAATTCCCTCTGCCGTTGCGCGCAAGGCTAAGCGCGGGATATTAAGCAGAAGCAAAAACCTCGTCATAACAGTAGAAAAGTCGCGACAGAAGAAGGAGAAGGTCACTACTGAAGTCAACGCCAAGGATACGGTAACGCATCGTGCGGCAGAGAAGGGGGGACGAAGCGATGGCAGGTAAGGTAAAGACGGTCCATCGATTCTTCGCCAAGCTCCAGGAGTTTTGGAGCAACAATCCCGTTTTGGTCAATGGGCTTACGATTGCGCCGGTGGCGGTTGCAGCCATCTATTTGAAGAATGCGGTTGCCATCTCAATTGTTTTGGCGGTCGTAACCATACCCACACTTGTTGTGTCATCGTTAATTAAGCAGCGCGTAAGTCTTATGCATCGCATTCCCATCTATGCGATTGTTGCCGCCGCCTGCTATGCGGGTGCAATAGCGATTGTACGCATCCTGTTGCCGGGCGCACCCGATACAACGGGCATCTATCTGCCCCTGCTTGTAACCAACACCATTATTATGATGCGTGCCGAGGCGTTTGGCATCCGCAACAAAACCCGCTGGGTACTGCTTGACGCCATTATTCAGGCACTCGGCTACGCGTTTGTTATCTGTGTCGTGGGACTGGTGCGCGAGTTCGTCGGCAACGGCACCATATGGGGCGCGGTCACCGACAACCCTTTTCCGATTAAGGGGGTACTCTTACCGTTTGGTGGATTTATCTTAATAGGGCTGTTTGCGGCACTGTATCAATATGGTTCCAACCACGCAAAGGAACGCCGTATGCGTGCCATGCACATCGAGGTACAGACCGAAGAACCCCTGCAGGAGCTGACCGGGTCACGGCAATAGTCTTTCTATCGGTGCGTCATGTGCATCCCGCACAGAAGCCCGGAAAGGAATGGTTTTAATATGAAAGAGATGATGGTGCAGTTTTTTGCCTATGCGGCAACAGCGGCATTGATAGAAAATCTCGTGCTTTCTCGTGGTCTTGGAACCAGCACGGTTCTGTTTTCGGCGAGCGGAGCAAAACGCATCTTTCAGTTTGGCGCGCTGTTTACCTTTATGGCGCTGGCAAGTTCGATGCTGTCATGCGTGGTCAATCCGCTGATTTCGCGGCTGAGTTTTCGCGCATACGTTCGTCCTTTGGTGTTTATTCTACTTCTCACACTGCTATACTATATAGTATATTTTACTGTTGGCAGGATTATGAAATCGGCGGGTGAATATCTGCGCAGTTATCTGCCTTATGCAACGTTTAACTGTGCAATGCTCGGTGTTTTGTATATCTCTCTTAACGGAGGCTATACTTTGGTTCAGGCTGCGGGTTTCTCGTTTGGCTCGGGTATCGGATTCACGGTTGCGTCGCTTGTAATTGCAGAGGGCAAACGCAGGCTGGATACCGACCGTATCCCAAGAACCTTCCGTGGGCTGCCCATTGCACTGTTGTATATTGGACTGATTTCCCTTGCCTTATTCGGGCTAATCGGTCATCAGCTTCCGTTCTAGCGTGAATATGGTCGCGGATTAGCGGCATATGTTACCGACTATCAGCGAAAGGCGGTGCCCCAAAGTGTCTCACAACTCAAACTTTAAAATCAAACGCCATAAGCGAGTGTATCAGGGGGCGACACGCCGACGTGTGGGTGTCTTTAAGATGGTAGGCGGTATTTTGTTGTTGTGTGCGTTGTTTTTTGTGGGGTACAGCGTGGCGGAACCGGTCATGAGCTTTGTTAGCGGAGAAATGCGTGTCCGCCTCAATAATGAAAAGAACGCGTCCTCAAGCCCTCCTCAGTCCAGCAGCTTACCTTCCTCTGAGCAACCCAACGAGCCAGGCGGTACCATCGCGGTCGATGCCATCCAGGCGGCTTACATGCCAACCGTCGTATTTGCCGACGACAGCCGCTTTGACTCGTTTGTTGCGCAGGCCAAAGAGCTTGGAGTAAACACGGTGGTGATGGAGGTCAAGGACGCTAGCGGCGTAATTTATTACGACTCAAAGCTGACACAGGCGCGCGAAATTGGCGCTGTCATGGAGGATTCCCCAAGCCTTGAAGACCGTATACAGGTGCTAAAACAGCAAGGCATACAGGCTGTTGTGCGCTTGCACACCTTTAAAGACCCACTTTCAGCCAGAAAGATTAAGGGTGCGGCTGCGCGTTACACCAAGGATGTAACCGCAATCTGGCTTGACAACTATGCCACCGAGGGCGGTAAACCGTGGGTGAACCCCGAATCGTCCGAAGGGCTGGACTATATCACCTCGCTGGTCAATGAGGTTGCCCAGAGCGGTGCCGCGTATGTGATGCTCGATTCCCTGCATTATCCCACCGGCGTCGGGCTTGGTCTTGCGTATTTCGGACCGAAGTCCAACGATTCTCGGCTTTCGGTGCTCAACAGCTGTGTTGCCCACCTTGAGAACGCCATAAAAGAGTTTGACTGCAAACTGATTGTCGCCTATGAGGCGCAAGGATATCTGAGCAAGTCCGAGATGATATACGGGGGAGACCCTGCCAATATCGGCGCACAGATCATCGCGCCCATTGTTCTGCCGTCGGCGTTTAGCGGCGATATCACCATAGGCAAAACAAGAATATCCGACCCCGTTGCGCAGGCATACGATCTAACCAAGGCGTTTGGAGAGTATCTGCTTGCCGATGTTGCGGCGGGCACTGCGGTCTTGCCAATTATATCAACAGACCTTGCTCAAACAACCGCATTTCAGGAACTGGGGGTTACCCCTTATGTGCTTTATGCTGCGGATGGCAAATATCAATAAAGGCAGGTAGGCGGATATGAAACGGTCTACGAAGATTATCCTTCTCATTACGGCCATTTTGGCGGCGGTTACTGGGATTGGGCTTTTGGCTGCAAAGCTGATGCTACACATCGATATGAGGCAGGCAAGCTCGATTGGTATCATCGGCGGAGCCGACGGACCAACCGCCATTTTTGTTGCATCTAAAATCGTCCCAAACTTCTTGTTAACTTTCTTGCTTTACGGCGCAAAGGCTGTTGTAACCATAGGGGCAGTCATTCACACGCTGTCCCGCCGACGTCGAAATAAAAACAACGATCAATAAACACTCACGCCTTTTTTCGCAGGGACACGGAACAGATGCGAAGGCTAAAGGGTAAATTTTTGCCCCCGACTGCTCATGAGACGGGGGGCAATATATTGACTTTATGGCATGTTTGCTGTATGATATCTTTTGTGCCGTTCATAAGCCGCTGTGGTGGAATCGGCAGACACAAGGGACTTAAAATCCCTCGATGGCAACATCGTACCGGTTCAAGTCCGGTCAGCGGCACCAACCCCATCCCCTTCGCGCCCAAAGCGCGGATGGGATGGTTTTTATGTAACGCTCCGGTACTTGAACCGTGGTCAATACCTGACGAAGCGGAACAAACAAGCCCACACACTGCTTTTGCAGGGTGTGGACCTTGTTCGTCCGTTATTCTTATATGCATATGACTTTTGCCGTATTGCAGCGGTTGTCGGACCCTATTCCTACGTAATACCTGGTGCAATCTCTTGCTCGGCATTGAGTGCGTTTGTGCTTTTTAGCGGCAGCAAAAGCCGCAGAACGAATACCCCGTCGGCAGTATCAAAGTGGTATAACCCACCGTAGCGTTCAACGATGGAGAGCATGCTTTTAATTCCAAAGCCGTGCCCTGCCTCTTTGCTCCTTGTTTTTGGAAGCTCGCCCTCCATCTCAACAACACCGGCATAAGCGTTTTCTGTCGAGACAACCAGCTTATCGCTGTTAACAACAGCGCAGATATAGACGATGCGAAGCGCTTCATCCTCCACCTTCGCTGCGGCGGTGATGGCGTTTTCCAGCGCGTTTGAAAGAAGCGAGCACAGCTCGGTGTCGTTTATCGCAAGCGTTTGTGGCAGGTTGACGTTTACTCGCAGCACAACGCCCGCGTTGCTTGCCCGTGCGTCAAAGGTGGACAAAATGAGGTTTACCGTTTCATTTTCACAGTAGCGTTTCGGGGTAAGTGCTTCAATATCCGCCTCGGTGCGGGCAAGGTAGTCCTTAATCTTCTGCAACTCACCGTCACTGGCAAACCCACGTATCAGCGACAGATGGTGGCGCATATCGTGGCGATACAGCACGGTGTTCTTCTCCAGCTGCCGCATGTTTTGAAGCTCCGACTGTGCTTGATGAAGCTGTGAAGCGAGGATGTCGCGCTCGCGCTGGGATGCAGCCTGCTTTTTGGACTCGGCGTAATACAGCAAAACAAACACAAAGTAAAAGGTGCATACAAGTGAGGGCATAAACTGTACCGCCCCCCGTGCGCCGGTGTACAGCAGGTCGGTGTAGACGGTTGTGGAGTAGTCAAACAAATAATACAAAAGCGGTACTGCACCAAAGAGTAAGCAGGAGCGTGTCGACCGTTCCATGAGCTGCAAAACCGAGCCGGCGAGATATCGCTTTAGCACATAGTACACTACAACCATTGTCAGGATATACCCGATATGGTCGGCAATGACGCTATCCCAAACTGCCCAGAGCACCGCACCTACCCATCGGGGAACCTGGCAGCATAGGTAAGCCGCAAGCACACTGCAAATAGAGATTAACCACGGGCGCCTAAAATAAAGAACGAGAAATACAATCAGTGGCAGATGAGCGAAAACGGGGTACATCTGGGTGGTAAACTCCATCCCCGTTGTGTTCCACAAAACAGCTTGAACAACGAGCACCGCCGCGCAAAAGCAGGCGGCTGCCAGCCTGCTTTTGCGATTACCCCGCACACCGGCAAACAAAAGCGATACCACCACGCCAAACACCAGCACCAAACAGTAGCGTAAAAGACTGAGTATGAGAATCATGTATGACGCTGCCCCCTCTCATTGAATGAAAGCAGGTATTCCATGTACGCGGTCTTTGCCTTGGGAAAAGCATTGCGTGCAATCGGCACCGTCTTGCCGACGGAGGTACAAAATCCCGTTTTATCCAGTGCGGTTACCTGATGCAGATTTACTACATAAGAGCGGTGGGGCTTATAAAAGGTAGGCTCTGCCAACAGCGCCTTCTCGTAATCGGCAAGGTAACCGTGAACCTCTCGCACCTCCCCGCCCACAAGGTTAAACCGTACGGTGCGGTAAACCACCTCGACATAAACGATTTTTGATAACAGCAGCTTTGTAAAACTGCCCTGTGTTTTTAGAATCAGGTACGGTTGTTCCTGCGCAAGCCGTGCAAGCTGCTTGTCAATGGCAGGGAAAACCTCGTCCTCCCGTGCGGGCTTTAAAATGTAGTTTTCGGCGTTTACACGATAGCTCTCCACCGCAAACTCACGGGATGAGGTGAGAAAGACAATCGGGATGTCGCTGTCCGAGCGACGTATCTCCCTGGCGGCATCCATTCCGGTAAAGCCCGGCATCAGAATGTCCAGCAGCAGCAGATCGAACCGACGCGTGGGCATGGCATCCAAAAGCTCCGCCGCGCTTTGAAACGTCTCGTATGTAATCGAGTTATCCCGCTTTCTGCGGTAGTCTTCAAGCAGTAAAGTGATGCGAGAACGCTCGGCGATGTTATCATCGCACACGGCAATATGCACGTTCATCTGCTCCTTCTCTTAATATAACTAATGACATTGTAGCATACAGCCTACCTTGTATCAAGAATCAGATATGCGAATGTGGTTCGCGCGTTTTTTGTTACCATTCGCGCGATATTTGGTGTATTTGAGACAATTTTGATATTGTTAGACATATCAATGGGTTGCCACGGCAAAAACGTGGAAGGAAGAGATGTTGTATGACGGTGGGTATGCTGGGCTGGTTTATCGCGGCAGTCTGTTTGGCAGCCTTGGTTGCAGTATGGCTTTCGGCAAGTATCAGGGAGCTTTTAGCAAAGAAACAGAGACTGGACGACATCAGTGAACAGGTGGCACTGCACCGCAAACTCTGTATGCGGGAGCGCGGCGGTGAGCACGACGCAGCAGCGCAGAATATGCTTAGTAGCAAACTCATGGTCTATCGCGAGGTGGCAAGGGACTATAACGCTCTGCTTAAAAAGCCGATGCACCGCATCCCTTCTCTTATCCTTGGTCTTCACCCCGAGTGTGGAGCAGGCGAGGGGTAAGCTACTTGTTCCCATGTAAAAAGCGGTTAGTTCACTAAGTTCACGTCCGAGTATTCGTTCGAAGAAAAATGCATTTGATAACAGAAAAGGTGGTACGACAAGATGAAAAAAAGACTCCTCAGTGTTTTACTTTCCCTTTGTATGGTGCTTAGCCTGCTGCCGGCAGTCAGCCCAATGGTCAGCGCGGCGGCGCCTACGGCGGTGTATGTTGGCGGCGAAAATGTCGCTGGCGGCGGCTACTGGAAAAGTGATTTTGCGGGTGGCATTACGCAGAGCGGCGCAAACGCAAGTGATTATACGGTTCACTACGACTCGGCAACCAACACGCTAACACTAAACGGAGCAAATGCTACCAAGTCCCTTACGCATCCATCGAATTACGATGCAGTCATCTCTGCAGATGGCGACCTGAACCTTGAACTGCTGGGTAACAACGTCCTGATCGGTCGTGATAGACTTGATTCGGGATTCGGTGTGTATCATTACGGCGGCACGCTTACCATCAGCGGCGACGGAAGTTTAAACAC
>JAEZQD010000093.1 GCA_023413185.1 Bacillota bacterium | reverse complement strand
GCAAGGTGCTGCGGGGCGGATGGGAGGGTTTTATTGTGAAGAACGGCATTCATCCTGAGTACAAAGCCACCACGATTACCTGTGCATGCGGCAACGTCATTGACACAGCATCGACCAAAGAGAATATTCGTGTGGAAATCTGCTCAAAGTGTCATCCCTTTTTTACCGGCAAGCAGAAGCTGGTGGATGCGGGCGGACGCGTTGATCGCTTCAATAAGCGTTTTGGTCGCGACGGTAAATAGTGCCACGGTTTTGCTATGGCATTGAGACGGTATTGCTTAGGCGGTGTTTTTGACACCGCCTAATTTGCTTACGCATTTTTGCACTGACAGGTGGGTAGACATGCAGTATAAAACGATTCGCGCCCCGGCGCAGGACGAGTTTGCGGAGCAGCGCTCGCGGTTTATCGGACGCATTGCGCCGGTTACCACCGAGGACGAGTGCACCGCGTTTATTGCGGGGGTGAAGGCGCAGGAGCGCGACGCCCGTCATAACGTGTTTGCCTATGTGCTTCAAAACGGCGTGCGGCGTTGTTCGGATGACGGCGAGCCGTCGGGTACCGGCGGGGTACCGGCACTTGAGGTTTTGGTGCGCGAGGGGCTTTGCGATGTCGCCATGGTCATTACCCGCTACTTTGGCGGAATCCTGCTCGGCGCAGGTGGGCTGGTGCGCGCCTATTCCCACACCGCAAAGCTTGTGGTAGACGCCGCGGACGTTGTTATAATAAGCGAGTGTCGGGTGCTTCGCCTTGAGATGGCATACCCGTTTTACGGCGGGGTGCAGCGGGTGTTACCCCGTTACAATGCCCGCGTGCAGGACAGCGACTTCGGTGCGGCGGTGCGGCTGGATGTACTGATACGCGCCGAACGGGTGCAAGCATTTGCCGATGAAATTACCGAGCTTGGCGCGGGGGGTATCCCCGTTACCCAGCTTGCGGTTGTTTTTCGCGAGCTTGAGTAAACTTTTTTGCCGGCAAATCACTTTGTTTTGAAAAAATTAAAGGATTTCTCGCGTTTACTTAGTATAATAAGATAAGAACAGTCTTTATTAGCATTTGTGATAAAACACAAGGCAAGGATACGGGGTGATGAGATGACCATTCGCGAGCAAACCGAGCTGTTTGAGCTGCAAACACTCTCGCCGCTTGCCGCTAAGGCGTGCCGCTCACGCGGGCGGGAACGCAGCGAGGCGCACTGCGAGCTGCGAACGGTATATCAGCGCGACCGCGACCGCATTCTGCACTGCAATGCGTTTCGACGCCTGATGCAGAAGACGCAGATGCTGTTAAGCCCCGAGGGTGACCACTACCGAACAAGACTGACACACACGCTGGAGGTTTCGCAGATTGCCCGAACCATCGCGCGCGGGCTTCGTCTGAACGAGGATTTGACCGAGGCCATCGCGCTGGGGCATGACCTGGGGCATACGCCGTTTGGGCACGCGGGCGAACGCGCCTTAAACGAGGTGTGTAGTACGGGCTACCGCCACTTTGAACAGAGCGTGCGCGTGGTGGAACGGCTGGAGAAGGACGGCGAAGGCTTAAACCTTACATATGAGGTGCGCAACGGCATTGCGTGCCACACCACCGGAAACATTGCAGACACCTTAGAGGGGCAGGCGGTTCGCGTAGCGGACAAGATTGCCTACCTCAACCACGATATCGAGGATGCGATTCGCGCGGGAATCTTAAGCGAGGAGAACATCCCGTGGCAGGTGCATGTGTCGCTCGGCAACAACAAAACCCAGCGTATTACAACGCTCGTAAGCTCGGTTATCGGCGCAAGCCACGACCAGATCGAGATGGACGAAAAAACGGCGGATGCGTTTGCGCTTTTGCGCAGGTATATGTTCGATACCGTATACATCGACCCGGTTGCAAAGGGCGAGGAGCATAAGGCGGAGCACATTGTTAAGGCACTGTTTACCTCTTTTATGAAAAACCCCGATCGCCTGCCTGAGAATTACAAGCGCATTTTAGAGGCAGACGGGCAGGAACGCGCGGTGTGCGACTATATCTCGGGCATGAGCGACCGTTACGCCACCGCGGTTTACAACGATATTTTTATACCAAAACCGTGGAAAACGGCGCTGTATGACTAAAGCGGTGTACAAAAAGGAATAATGATACCGTGTGCGAACATTCCATAACGTATATTTGGTGGAATAAACCCTTGATATTATGCGGTTTATATCCGTTTTTGGATTTTGAATAGCTTCAAAGTGTTCGCGTTTACAACCCTTTGCTAAGTCATACGCCCTACGTTTAACGGGGTGGCGGTGTATATACCGCCATGATAGCAAGCGGCAATCAAAGCAGGCGCGACAGGAAAGGGTGAAACGCAGTGGCGATATCCGAACGGTTTTTAGAAGAGCTCAAGTATAAGTCCGATGTCGTGCAGATGGTATCCTCCTACGTTACGCTCAAGCGCGCAGGGCGAAACCTTGTAGGGCTGTGCCCCTTTCACAACGAAAAGTCCCCGTCGTTTACCGTGTACCCGGACAATCAGTCGTTTTACTGCTTCGGCTGCGGGGCGGGCGGCGATATCATCAGCTTTATTAAGCGAATCGAGAATTTGGAATATATCGAGGCGGTCAAGCTGCTTGCCGACAGGGCGGGCATGCACCTGCCCACCGACGATCAGGACGAGCGGGTACTTCGCCTGAGGGGTAGAATTCTTGAAATTAACCGCGAAGCCGCCCGCTTCTACTACCACAAGCTTACCGGCGATCAGGGCAGAAGCGCGCTCTCCTATCTGCGCGGGCGCGGTCTTGCAGACGCCACCATCACCCGCTTTGGGCTTGGGTATGCGCGCGAAAGCTGGGACGACCTGCTGCGCCATATGACGGTAAAGGGCTACAGTGAAGAAGAGCTTGTGGCGGCGAACCTGTGCGGGCGCGGTAAAAACGGGCTGTACGATCAGTTTCGAAACCGCATCATCTTTCCCATCATCGACCTGCGCGGCAACGTCATTGCCTTTGGCGGGCGCGACTTAGGCGAGCGGGGACCCAAATACCTCAACTCGTCCGACACGCCGGTGTTCAGCAAAAGCAGGACGCTGTACGCCCTTAATATCGCCAAGGGCACCAAAGAAAAGCGCATGATACTGGCGGAGGGATACATGGACGTTGTCGCCATTCACCAAGGTGGTTTTGACAACGCCGTTGCGTCGCTGGGTACGGCGCTGACCGCCGAGCACGCGCGGCTGATCGCTAGCTATGTGGGCGAGGTCGTGATTGCCTACGACTCGGACGAGGCGGGGCAGAAGGCGACCAAGCGCGCCATCAGCGTACTCGAGCCCACCGGAATGCACATCAAGGTGCTGAAGATGGAGGGCGCAAAGGATCCCGACGAATTCATCAAAAAGTTTGGCTCGACACGGTTTCGCATGCTGCTGGACGGTTCTTCCAACGCTACCGAGTACGAGCTTGCAAAAACCAAGGCGCGGTACGATACCGATACCGCCGACGGCAGGGTAGGCTACCTAAAGGAAGCGTGCTCGGTGCTGTCGGAAATCAAAAGCCCCGTGGAGCGGGAGGTGTATGCTGCCCGCCTTGCCGAGGAACTTGCCATACAGCGGCAGGCGATCGACGAGCAGATCAAGGGCATACTCGAAAAACGAAGGCGCTCGCAGGATAAGAAGCAGCGCCGCGACGTGCGGGTGATGAGCGCCGTGCAAAGCGGCATGGACACGATAAACCCCCAGCGTCAGGCAAACCTAAAAGCGGCAATCGCCGAAGAAAACCTGATTGCGATGCTGATGAAACACCCCGATTATTTGGAACTTATCGATACAACGGTTACCCCGGACAGCTTTGCAACCGACTTTAATCGGCTGGTATTTGAGCGTGTGACAGAGCGCATCCGCGAGAGTGGGCAGTGCAGTCTGACCGCGTTGTCGGGACAGTTTACCGATGCGCAGATATCCCGCATCGCGTGGATTCTCGCGCAGTCCTCCATCAAGAATTTTACCCGCGCCGACGCGCAGCATAATGCCGAAGCGCTGCTGCGCTGCAAGTCGGAAATAACGCCCGAACAGGTGGCACAGCTAGCCGGAGCGGAGCTTGAGGAGTTTGTTAAAAGTTTAAACGCAAAAAAGCGCTGACATCAATAGCATATAAAAACAATGAATCAGGGAATGTGTAAATAAGGGCCGCGGCAAGCGGCAGAATGGATGAAGCTATGAGTACGCAAGACAAAAAGAACCTGCTTAGCGACCTCATCGAGCAGGGAAAAACGAAGGGGAAGCTCACAACCAAAGAGATTAACGACGTGCTTGAGGAGATGGATTTTGACGTCGACCAGGTGGACAAGCTCTACGATGTGCTGGAGAGCAACAACGTAGAGATTGTAGAGGATTTTGCGCCCACACTGGACTTTAACATCGACGTACAGGATGAAAACCTGGAGTACGCGCTTGCCTCCGAGGGCATTAGCATCGACGACCCCGTTAAGGTTTACCTCAAGGAGATTGGACGGGTTCCCCTGCTTTCGCCGGAGGAAGAGATTGAGCTTGCCACACGCATGGGGCACGGCGATGACTATGCCCGCAAGCGTTTAAGCGAAGCAAACCTGCGCCTGGTGGTCAGCATTGCAAAGCGCTATGTCGGCAGAGGCATGCAGTTTCTTGATTTGATTCAAGAGGGCAACCTTGGTCTGATTAAGGCGGTAGAGAAGTTTGACCACACCAAAGGCTTTAAGTTTTCGACCTATGCCACATGGTGGATTCGTCAAGCGATTACCCGTGCCATTGCCGACCAGGCAAGAACCATCCGCATCCCCGTTCATATGGTCGAGACCATCAACAAGGTAAAAAAGGTAACCAGCCAGCTGCTGCATAAAAACGGTCATGAGCCCACGGCGGAGGAGATTGCCACCGAGCTTGATATGCCCGCCGACAAGGTGCGCGAGATTATGCGCGTCGCGCAGGAACCGGTTTCGCTCGAGACCCCCATCGGCGAGGAGGAGGATAGCCACCTTGGCGACTTTATCCCCGACGAGGACGCACCCGCACCCGCCGAGGCAGCGTCGCACACCCTGCTCAAGGAGCAGCTTGGTGACGTGCTGCAAACCCTTACCCCCCGTGAGGAGAAGGTGCTTAAGCTGCGCTTTGGTCTGGAGGACGGGCGCTCCCGCACGCTCGAAGAGGTGGGCAAGGAGTTTAACGTCACCCGCGAACGCATCCGTCAGATTGAGGCGAAGGCACTGCGCAAGCTGCGCCACCCCAGCCGCAGCAAAAAGCTCAAGGATTTCCTTGATTAGGCTGCATTTGACAGAACGCCCTTGCTCCGATATAATGAAAATATATAAAAATGGTATACTACAAATTAACGCATAAAAGGAGAGAAGACGCATGCATATGACACTCGAGGCCGATTACGCCGTGCGCATCGTGCATTGCCTGGTAAAAGACGGCGGGCGGATGGATGCAAAGCGAATCTCCGATCAATCGGGCGTTACCCTTCGTTTCGCGCTTAAAATCTTGCGCAAGCTGGTCGCCGGCGGCATTATCAAGTCCTTTAAGGGCACCCAGGGCGGGTACGAGCTCGCCAAGCTTCCCGGGCAGATATCGCTGCGCGAGGTGATTGAAACGGTGGAGGGTCGCTATGCCATCAGCCGCTGTGAGTGCGACGAATACGAATGCACCCATATGCCGGATGGACACTGCCCGTACCATTCCGTCTATGCAAAGATATCGGAGGAAGTCAGGGAAAAGCTGGGCAAAATCAAGTTCGATTCCCCCTCTTTCTAGCCGCAACGGGCGACAGTTTTAAGGCCGAAGATACGTCTAAGGCATATAGAATGAACGGACGCGGCATACATAACGGATATGTGACTGAGAAGAAATACATGGCCTGATTATCATGCCATGTATTTTTGCTACCGAGTGTCAGTAATTAAAAAAGAGGCGATGCGTGTTGACACAGCTGCTGTTAAAGCTTTTCATCAAGGAAACACCCGGCGAGCCCGAAACCGGGAGGCGCCGGCGCTACGGTACGCTCAGCGGGGCAGTGGGCATCTGCACCAATATAATTTTGGTGGCGGGCAAGCTTGCGGTAGGGCTTATTTCGGGGAGCATTTCGATTATAGCCGACGCTGTCAACAACCTCTCGGACGCCGCGTCTTCGGTTGTTACGCTGGTCGGCTTTCGTATGGCGGCAAAGCCCGCCGACCGCGAGCATCCCTTCGGTCACGCGCGGTTTGAGTACCTGTCGGGGCTTGTGGTGTCAATTATGATACTGCTCATCGGCGTGGAGCTGCTCAAATCCTCGGTGGATAAGATCATCCGACCCGAGGCAGTTAATGCGTCGCTGACAACGGTTATCGTGCTGTTACTCAGCGTACTGCTTAAGCTGTGGCAGGGCAGCTTCTACCGCACGGTGGGCAAGCGCATATGCTCCGCGGCACTCATGGCGTCGGCTGCCGACAGCATGAGCGATGTCATCTCCACAATGGCGGTGCTTGTTTCCACGGTGATTGCATGGCAGACCGGGCTGCAGCTCGATGCCTATATGGGGCTTGCGGTGGCGCTCTTTATCCTGTATTCGGGGGTTAAAATGATCAAGGCGACGCTCAACCCAATCCTTGGGGAAGCGCCGGATGAAGCACTGGTGCGGGAGATTGAGGAGCGTATTAAAAGCTACGACGGGGTACTCGGCATGCACGACTTGATGGTGCACAACTACGGTCCCGGTAACAGCTTTGCGTCGGTGCATGTAGAGGTGGACGCCAAGGAGGATATCCTAAAGAGCCATGACCTGATTGACAACATCGAGCGCGAAATCAGCCGGGATCTGAGCATACAGCTGGTCATCCACCACGACCCCGTTGTCACCGACGACCCGGAGCTGAGCGAGCTGATGGCGTATGTTACCGGCGTTGTGGTGGGCATTGATCCGTGTCTGAACCTGCACGATTTTCGCATCGTCCGCGGACCGACCCACACAAACCTCATCTTTGATGTGGTTGTGCCCTGCGGCTGGACTGCCCCGCACGCAGAGCTCGCGGATCAGATTGCGACACAGATTAAGCGCAAAGACCCTAACCTGTACGCCGTTATTACAATAGACAGCAGCTACATCGCAAAAAACCTGCCCGCACGTTAGTTAGTACCAGGTGGGCGATTTATAATATCAGATATACGATGCAACAGGCGGGGAAAAGCTCCCCGCCTGCCTTCATTCCTATTGATGAGCAAGCCGCTCCTTGCGGTATGCCAGGGGGCTAGTCCCCTTTATACGGCGAAACACCCGCGAAAAATACAACGGGTCGTCAAAGCCGACCGAGCCCGCAACCTCGGTGACCGAAAGTGCGGTACAAAGCAGTGCGCACGCCTTTGAGATGCGATACCGCGCCACATACTCGTTGGGGGAAAGGGACAGCTGCTTTACGAACACGCGGTACAGGTGACTGCGGCTGATTCCCACATGGGCGGCGATGTCATCTACCGTAATACGCCCGGCGTAGTTACGCTCTATATAGCGCAGTGCATGCTCGGCGTAAGCATACCCCGCCTCCGCCTCCTGGGGCGGAATTTTTGCGCATTCGATCAAATATGCAAGAAACAGATACAGGTGTCCGCACATCCGCGCCTCTTGGTGGGGGGTACCCCCCTGGGCGTCTACAATGGATTCCAAAAACAAACGGATCTGTTCCTGGTCAGCACATCGGATTACGGGTTTCTCCTCGGTAAAGGGGGTTAACCGCAGCAGGTGCTGAGAATCGCTGCCGTGAAAGCCGACCCAAAGGTATTCCCACGGGTTTTGCTCGCTTGCGGTGTAGGAGACAAGGCTGTTCGGCGCAATCAAAAACGCCTCACCGGTGCATACACGGTGCTGTTTTCCGTCTATCATCAGCACGCCGCAGCCCGACACCACGAAGTGAATCAGGTAATGGTCGCGCACGGCGGGACCCCATGTATAGGAGGGCGCGCATTGCTGACGTCCGGTGTTGTACACCGAAAGCCCGAGCCCTTCACGCAGACGTGTTTGAAAGGACTGTTTGAACTGGCTTTGTTCGGACACCGCGATATCCCCCCCGTGAAGACTGGTTAATCTGATATTGTCCCCTGCTGCGGGGTATACTCTTATAGCACTCTTTTATCATTATACGGCGACAGAAATAGAAATACAATATCTGACGGTGGCTGCTGTTCATTTAAAGCGGTAAATCGTTTTGCGCAGTAAATAATTCATTGATTGTTAAATATTTATTTATTTTGCGTTGTGTTTTTTTCAGAAATATTATATAATAGTTCTGATTTCGGTTATTTTTAAGCCCATAAAAACAAACTGTAAGTTGCTGTATGTTTTGCTTTGGGCACCCCCGTTTTTTGTTCCTTTCGGGCAGAACCCGTGAAATATAAAATGGTTAAGGAGATAGGGCATGGAAAAATTTGAATTTGCACTCACTGTAGTGCTGGTTGGAATGACAATCGTATTTTTGGCGCTCATT
>JAEZQD010000081.1 GCA_023413185.1 Bacillota bacterium | reverse complement strand
CCGGCGTGGTCATCGCGGGTGTAGAGCGCGGCAGCGACATTGCCGCCAAGGGTGTGCAGGCAAACGACATCATTACAAAGATTGACGGCGTAAAGATTAACACCGCCAACGACATCTACTCCGTTTTAGAAAAGCACAAGCCCGGCGATACCATCACCCTGACCATATTCCGCCGCCCCGTAAGCGGCGCGGACCAAACCTTTGAGGTGACCATCGCCCTGTTTGAGGACACCGGCGCAAGCCCACAGGTAGAGCTGCCGTCGATTAACTAATCGTTGCGGCAGGATACCGATGTAATCGTGCGCGACACGAAACCCCGATAGAAACCGATAATACACCCCCGCCAACCTGCCGAAGCATTGCAGGTTGGCGGGGGTTTGTTTCTAAAACGGTGTTGCACAAAAAAACAACCCGCCGTTTGCGGCGGGTCATTCTTTATGCGATGATAATTAAGCTATCCCCTACGTCTCGTACGTCCGCAAGATCCCCTCCGCCACCTCTTTTTTGGTGACGCGCAGGTCCATTGCCTGACGTTCGATGTATTTGTGCGCCTGCTCCTCGGTCATGCTCAGGTACTGGATGAGGGCACACTTGCCGCGGTCGATGAGGCGGATCTCCTCAATCTTCTTTTGCAGCTTCAGGTTTTCGTTTTTGAGCCCCAGCATACGCCGTCTGGCGGCTGAAACCAGCTTTAGGGTTTGAAAGAACAGCTGTCTGCCCAAGGGTTTTGGCAGAACAAATACGCCGTAGTTTTCCACACGGGCGGATACATCGTCGGCAATCTCGTTCTTGGCGATGATGATAATACCCGCCGTGGTGTGCTCGGCGCAGGATATCGAAAGCTCGTGCCCGAACTCGTCGGACAGCGGCGCGTTGATGACAATCAGTGAAAAATCGGTGCGCGAAACAAGCCGCCGCGCCTCACCACCGCTCTGTGCACAGACAATGTCGGCGGCGTTTGTGCCCGCTTCGCGCAAAAGCTGTGAGATAAACTCAATGCTCTTATCGGTGCTCGAGACCAGTAGAACCTGTTCCATACCCATCACCACCGTTTTGCTTTGTTGTGTATCACGTTTATTGAAGTTACGAACCGTTTGCCTGCAGCGGTAAGGCTCTGCGGTCAGATGATGTTAAAATACATCTCGCGTTCAATAACCTCTTTGTCCTTACGGGTGGTATAGGTATCCCATTCGCGCCGTTTGGCTGACAGGTAGCTGTCAATTAAGCGGTCGGGCAGCACCGAGCTAAGGAACTCGCTTTCGCTGCCCTCTTTGATAGCCTCGTTTAACGCGGCAGGCAAAAACGCAGCATCCGTCAGGCAGGCGGCACTGTCGCAGAACAGCTCGTCGGCAAGCTCATAACCCTTTTCGATGCCCTCAAGCCCCGCGCTGAGCACAAGCGCAAACACGATATACGGGTTGCAGGACGGGTCGCTCGAGCGCAGCACCAGATGCGCAAGGTCGTCGCAGATGGTGGGGATGCGTACAATCTGTGACAGGTTGCGGTAACCCCACGCGATGCGGTTTAGACCTTCGGGGGCGGTAAGCCGCGCGTAGGAGTTGGTAAGCGGGTTTAAAAAGACGCTCATCTCACGCGCATAACGCAAAACGCCCGCAATAAACGAACGCGCCTCGGGCGAAAGCCCCTGCTCGGTGCACTGAAACACATTGGTAACGCCGCGATACAGCGAAAGCTTAATGTGCAGACCGCTGCCGCTCTCGTCGTACATCGGCTTTGGCATAAAGGACGCATACAACCCGTTGCGTGACGCCATGGTCTTTACCACCGACCGGAAGGTGGCAAAATTGTCCGCCGCGCGCAGCGCGGTGCTGCTCTTAAAGTCGATCTCGTTCTGCCCGGGACCCTTTTCGTGGTGGGAGCTTTCGGGCTTAATGTCCATCTCCTCCAGGGTAAGGCAGATGTCGCGGCGCACGTTCTCGCCGCGGTCTAACGGGGCAACGTCAAAATACCGCGCAAGGTCATGGGGCTTGCGGGTGGGGTTGCCGTTCTCGTCCGCCTCAAACAGGTAAAACTCACAGTCGGTGCCGATATGGCAGGTATAGCCCATATCCTGCGCCTTCTTGAGCGTGTTCTTTAAAATCGCTCTGTTATCCCCCGCAAACGGCGTACCGTCGGGACGTCGGATATCACAAAACAGGCGCACCACACGCCCTTGCTGCGGTCGCCACGGCAGCACCGTCAGGGTGCTGGGGTCGGGGAAAAGCAGCAGCTCGGTGTCCTCCATATCGCGGTAGCCGGTAACGGCGTTTACGTCAAACAAAATGCCGCGTTCAAACGCGCGCGGCAGCTCGTCGGACATGACCGACAGGTTTTTGAGCGTGCCGAACACGTCGCAAAACGCAAGGCGTATGAATTTGACGTCGTTTTCCTTTGCAAACTTAATCACGTCGCTTGAGGTATACTGCATACCATCATGTCCTTTCTTTTTGGGGATTGTTCCGATAACCGCGGGCGGTTGAAATGCCAATGTCAATCGAAGATTATTGATTTGTAGGGAGCGACGCCCTCGTCGCTCCGTTTGACAGTACATTTTAATGAGTTTCGCAATTGTAGGGGGCGGCGTCCCCGACGCCCCGCGTTGCGCCAAAGATGTATACCGCAAACACCCCGAAAAAAGGGCGCAAGACAAGCCTGCACCCTTAAATTCATGTGAAGAGCGCCTTTGCCCATTTTTAACAAACGCAGGAACACCCGCCGTTACAGCACGCTATTATTATTATACAACATTTAGTTGTAAGTATAAAGCTGTTTGTAAGGATTTTTTGTGTCGGGGGTCAGCACAAGGAAGTCCCCTGCGAGCACCTTTTCCTTATCCTCGCCGAACAGGGCGCAAAACTCCTCGATGTGCGGGGCAATCTCATCGATATCCGCCTGCTGTGCCTTTTTTACCACGATCTGCTTGGGCAGGTTTGCGGGCGGGGTATCGGTGCGCAAAAAGATCTTGCCGCCGTGCATGCCGGTGGCGCAAAAGCTCAGATAATCGTCGGTGCGCTCGCGGTTAAGACCCAGCACGATAATCAGACCGCCCGCCTGGTACTCGCCCAGAAAGCTGCCCGCCTTGCCGCCGATGACGAGCACCGGAAGCTTCTCCATATACGCCTTCATGTGAATGCCGGCGCGGTAGCCCGCATCCCCCTGCACAAAGATCTTGCCGCCGCGCATCGCGTAGCCGGTTGCGTCGCCCGACGAGCCGTGGATGATAATGCGCCCGTCGTTCATGGTGTCGCCCGTCGCATCCTGCGCGTTGCCGTTTACGGTAATAACCGCCCCGTCCAGATACGCACCCAGCGCGTTGCCGGGCACGCCGTTGATGGTAATATCCATGCCGCCCAGCCCCGCGCCGATGTAGCGCTGCCCCAGGCAATGTTCGATCACGATATCCTTTTCGCCGCTTTCGCGAATCTGGCGGTTAAGCTGTTCAAAGTGCATATCGCCCGCTGTAATATTCATAGGGGTACCATGCCTCTCCGGCGCCTTCACTCACCCTTCCCGCTTGTGCGGAAAAGCGGCGCCTTATATTTACTGTAAGTATATTTGGGTTATCATATTTCAAAAGCTACGCCTTGGTGGACAGCTTTTGCGCGCGGTCCTTGTGCGAGAACGCCATCAGCTGGGGTCGCTCGCGAATCAGGTCAAAGTCGATGGTGTCCAGCGGGGTCTGCTCGCGGATTAACGCGGTGTAGATACCCGCGCGGGCGATGTCGCCGATGAGGATGTAGCCCTTGAGGCGGTTGTCGGCATACACCAGCTTCTTGTAGGTCTTGCCGTCCCTGCCCCGCTTCACAAACTCCTCGCCCTGATAGCAGCCGGCGGTGATGATGTGCAGCCCGAAGAACCCGATGGCGTTCATGGCAAGCGCCTTGTTGTACGGCTTTTCGGTACCCGCCATATGAAGCCCCGCCGTCTCGCCCTGCATATAGGCGTTGGGCAGCAGCGCAAGCACCTTGCACGCGCCGTCGGTGATGTCCACGCTCTCGGAGCAGTCGCCCGCCGCGTATACGTCGGGGATGTCGGTGCGGCAGAACTCATCGGTGGCAATGCCGCGCCCTACCGTGCCGCCCGCGTCCTTAACCAGCTCGACGTTGGGGCGCACGCCCACGCACAGCACCGCGACGTCAAAGTCCACCGTGCCGCCGCCGTTCAGGGTGGCGGAGGTCTCGGTAAACTCCTTTACGCTGTCGCCCAGAATAAACGTTACGCCCTTGCTCTCGATGTGTCGCTGCATCATGGCGGAGCCTTCCTCATCCAGAATACTCGGCAGGATGCGGGGCGCAAGGTCCACCACCGTGATGGACGACACCTTTTTGGCAATGCCCTCGGCGCATTTCAGCCCGATGAGACCCGCGCCCACAATCAGCACACGGCTTTCGGGGGTAAGCGCCGCGTCGAGCGCCTTTGCGCTGTCGAGCGTCATAAAGGTAAACGCGTTTTTTACCTTATCCAGGCCCTGCATGGGGGGCACAAACGGCTTGGAGCCGGTGGCGACAAGCAGCTTGTCGTACGGCACCGCCGCGCCGTCGTCGAGGATAACCTGCTTGTTCTCTTTGTCTATCTTCGTTGCGGTTACACCAAGCAGGGCGGTGCAGCCGTTTTTGGTGTAAAAGTCGTCGGGACGGTACTTCATGCGGTCTTCATCCGTCTTGCCGTAGATGAGGTACGAGATAAGCGGGCGGGAATAGGTGTGGTGCGGCTCGTTTGAGATGATGGTAATCGAGCCCGTTTTATCCGCCTGACGGATGCCCTCCACACAGCCCACCGCGGCCGCAGAGTTGCCGATGATCACATAATTCATAGCAGCCTAGCTCCTTTCCTCAAACACGATCGCGTTATTTGGGCAGCCCTGTACGCAGGCGGGTTGACCGTTTGCGTTTTTGGTGCACAGCTCACACTTTTGCACCGCACCCGTATCCGACGGCATAACCGCACCGTAGGGGCAGGACAAAATGCAGGTGTAGCAGCCCACGCAGCGGTTGGAATCGATGGCTATTACGCCGTTTTCCACCGTCAGCGCGCCCGTGATGCAGCCCTTGACACACAGCGGCTCCTCGCAGTGGCGGCAGGACACGGCAAACGAGATGCCGCCGCGCTCCTCAATCTGGATGCGCGGGTTAATGGTGATGTCCTTGAGCGCCTTGACCATGTCCTGCTCGATCTGGTTTGCGTAGGCGCAGTAGTATTCGCAAAGGTGGCAGCCTAAGCACCACTTTTCATTGACATAGATTCGCTTCATAGTTGTTCCTTCCCTTTCTTGGCTGGATGGGGGAATGGCGGCACAAGGCCGGAGGGTATTTATATGCATAGATTCAGTCATACGCGGAAAACCGAAGGGTTTCCCAATGCCAACCGCAGGTTGGCTATGCGAAGGTTGACGATGCTGTGCGTAGGGGCGAATAGCGAAGCAAGCTTCGCTTTATCAATCGCCCGCACCTTACCCGGCAAATACAAGGTCTTTGCTTGTAGGGGACGGCGTCCTCGACGTCCCGTGGCGCGGAATAACGTAAAACAATAAGGATAGTTTCGCCTTCGGGCGACTTCCTTTTGTTGTTCGACAAAAGGAAGGAAAAACGAATCAAGGGCTTTGCCCTTGAATCCCAGGGGTTGTGCAGCACGGGCGAAGAATGCGCGCTGTCCTATCGACGAAGACCGGTCGCATCGCGAAGCAAAGCTTCGCATTATAAAAACCTACGGTTTTCGTTTGCATCAAATGGCAGAGGGAGGAGTTTGATGCAAACGTCAAATGCATGCGCATTTGATTCCCTCTACGTTCTATCGAAATGGTTCCGATTCGCCCGTGCGGGTTGCTTTCCACCCTATCGGTTAGCTTCAGTAACTTAGCCACAGTTCTAACAGAAACACAGAAAACCAAAAAACCAGAAAACCGAGAACGAGAAAACCGAAGGTTTTCAGAATGCCAAGCTTTAGCTTGGCTATGCTATGCTGAAATAGAGAGGAGAACCGAGAACCGTAGGTTCTCGTAATGCCAAGCTTTAGCTTGGCTATGCTATGCGTAGGGAACGGTCTTGACCGTTCCGAATAACACCGCAGATTGAAATTGATATGCCTATTAAAACTGGTCAGGGACGGAGCGACGAGGGCGTCGCTCCCTACGGCGCGCGGAAGATTAAATAGAGCGAAAAACCAGAGAACCGAAGGTTCTCAAAATGCCAACCGCCAAGCTGAAATAGAGAGGAGAACCGAGAACCGAGAACCGTAGGTTCTCGTAATGCCAAGCTTTAGCTTGGCTATGCGCAGGTTCTCGCAATGCCAAGCTTTAGCTTGGCTATGCTATGCTGAAATAGAGCTGAGAAGCGTAGCTTCTCAAAATGCGAAGATTGCTTCGCTATGCGGAGCTTCTCATAATGCCAGCCTGCGGCTGGCTATTCTCCGGCGTGCATGATGCCTAAGATCTCAAGCTCTTTTGCGTTAAGCCCAACGCCTCGCAGCATCAGGCGGTTGCCTCGTAACGACTCCAGCGAGTTAATGCCCATGCCGCCCATCATCTCCTTAATCTCGTGATCCCACGCGGTGATGAGGTTGACAAGGCGTTTGTAGCCAAGATCGGGGTTAAGGCGGCGCACCAGCTCGGGACGCTGGGTGGCGATACCCCAGTTGCATTTGCCGGTTTGGCAGCTGCGGCACAGATGGCAGCCAAGGGCAAGCAGTGCGCCGGTTGCGACATACACCGCGTCCGCGCCCAGTGCCACCGCCTTGACGATGTCGGCGCTCGAGCGGATGGAGCCGCCCACCACCACCGAGATATCGTCGCGGATGCCCTCCTGACGCAGGCGCTCGTCCACGCTGGCAAGCGCAAGCTCAATGGGGATACCCACGTTGTCGCGGATGCGGGTGGGTGCCGCGCCCGTACCGCCGCGGAAGCCGTCGATGACAAGGATGTCCGCGCCGCTGCGGGCAATACCGCTTGCGATGGCGGCGACGTTGTGCACCGCGGCAATCTTTACGATAACCGGCTTTTTGTGCGCGGTTGCTTCTTTGAGCGAGTAAACCAGCTGACGCAGGTCCTCAATCGAGTAGATGTCGTGATGGGGCGCGGGGCTGATGGCGTCCGAGCCCTCGGGGATCATACGGGTCTGCGAGATATCGCCCACAATCTTTGTGCCGGGCAGATGTCCGCCGATGCCGGGCTTTGCGCCCTGCCCCATCTTAATCTCTATGGCGGCGCCCGCCTCCAAATAATCCTTATAGACCCCGAAGCGTCCCGATGCCACCTGCACGATGGTGTTAGCACCGTAGCGGTAAAAGTCCTTGTGCAGTCCGCCCTCGCCGGTGTTGTACATGATACCCAGCTCCTCGGCGGCGCGGGCAAGGCTTTCGTGCGCGTTGTAGCTAATAGAGCCGTAGCTCATCGCCGAGAACATCACGGGGGTGGCAAGCTCAAGCTGCGGGGTTAGGTTGTTTACGATGTTGCCGTTCTCGTCACGGGCAATCTTACCCGGCTTTTTGCCCAGATACACCCGCGTTTCCATCGGCTCGCGCAGCGGGTCGATGGAGGGGTTTGTCACCTGCGAGGCGTTGATGAGCATCTTATCCCAGTACACCGGGTAGTCCTTGGGACAGCCCATGGACGAAAGCAGCACGCCGCCGGTCTCCGCCTGACGGTACAGCTCGGCGATGGTCTGGTTGGACCAGTTGGCGTTCTCCTTAAAGGTGTTGTCGGTCTTTACTATCTTAAGCGCGCGGGTGGGGCACAGCGACACACAGCGGTGGCAGTTGACGCACAGCATCTCATCCGCCTTCATGCGGTGGGTTTCCTCGTCGTAGCTGTGCACCTCGTTGGCGCACTGGCGTTCGCACACGCGGCAGGTGATGCAGCGGTCAAGGTTGCGTATTACTTCGTATTCGGGGTTGTTATAATTAACAGCCATCAGCGCACACCTCCATCCAGTGTTACGATTACGGGCTGACCGCCCTTAGGCGCCCATACCCTGCTTACATTCGGTTCAATGGCGCGGATTGCACATTCCTCACTGGCGATATACACGGTGTCGCCCGCTTCGCCCACGACCATGGAGCGCAGCTTTAAGCGGTCGTTGAGTGCCATCAGCCCGCCCTCAA
>JAEZQD010000042.1 GCA_023413185.1 Bacillota bacterium | reverse complement strand
ACAGGTAACCCAAAGCGAGAATCTCCCGCTTGATTCGCTCGGTGTCCGCGTCGGGGCACAGCTCCATCAGGATGTCGACAGTCGGTTTTGCGGCAAGCCCGGGCACGGCGGTGCTGCCGATGTGGCTGATGCGCTTGACTGCACCCCCAACCGAACGCATCAGCAGTTCTTTTTCTTCTTGGTAATGCCTACTCCATGCCGGGTCGTGCTCTAAGAGGAGGATGGGAAACAGCTGCCACAGCTCCTCGTTTGTCATGTCCTGCAACGGTTTGGTCATCCTTGCCGTCTCCTTCCCTACCCTGTCTATCCGGTCAATATACGAAACGACAGTCCCTGTTTACAAGCGGCAGGACGCACCTGCCGACGCCTTATGGCGTGCTTGTTGCGTATAGTTTATTGTACCACAACAGAAGGATTCAAACAACGGTGTTCGCAGCATTCCGGGAGACAGCGGCTGGGATACTGTAATATTATCTATTGTCAACTTTCAAGCTACCCTGCTCCCCTAAACACCGCTGCTGTCACATTGAATTGGAACAGAAACCGCTTGGCGGGCAAATACGCCCGCAAGCCCCGTAGCTTGCACACGCCTTCCAATTTCGGCAACGTCCGTCGTATACAGTCCAAGTGCTTTTATCTGCTCAAAGAGCACCGAGCCCGAGAATGTATATTTAAGCATCAGCCCATTTTCGGTTAGCATCATCATGCTGACGTATCGAATCGCCTCGCCCACCGCCAGAGTGCTGGGCAAAACCAGGGGGGCGAGTCCACAGCAGTGACGCACCGCGTTGTACCCCGCCAAAGTGCCCGTGATAACAGCCTCGGTATGCCCAACGAGCGGTCCCGCCTTTTCCCCCGCGCAGTACAGGTTGCTTACACCGCGCACCCTCATCGCGTCATCGCGCGGCGCCATTGCGAGCAGACGAACCGAATTGCCTTTACCGCCCGCATACGGGTCTTCGTAGCGAGCGTTCTCAAACCCCGCAATCCTTTGCAGCCGCGCAAGGCTGAAGTACGGGGTCATCAGCTTTGCATGTCCCGTATCGAGCAGAACAAGATTACTGACATAGTCCCCCAACGCATACTGCTGGCATGCCTTGATTGCCAGATGATCCTCTCGCAGTTCCTCGGGCACGGCAACGACAACCACCCCGTTTTGTTCAAGGAGACGGACAAGCTCGGGGGACAGGGAGTCTTTGTGCAGCTTGCACGCGCCGCTTATGGCACCCGGGGTACCGTCGGGTCTTTTTGCCATTTGCTCCTCTACCCCCGCCATAGCGGCAAGGCTTACTCTGCCCCCAAAGCTGGGGCAGCGCAGGATGCACATGGCGCAGCCGTTTCCGTACTTTGTGCAGTTGCTCATTGGTCCTGCCGTACCGGTGCAGTCGACAAAGACATCTCCCTCCAACCAGTCGCCGCTGCCGGTGCGTACCGCTTCGATTATGCCGTCGCGCATCCGCATTCCGGTCACTCGAGCCTGCAGTCGAACATCAATACCCATCTCGGCTAGATAACGGTGGACGGCGGCGGGCGTTTTTGCAATGTCATAAAGGCTGGCATGCCGATGCCCGGGAAAGTCGATGTTTGTATGCCGCGCGTTTGCGTTCATAATCTCAAACAGCGTGCCGCCCCCCAGTGCTATCATCTCCTCGGCAGCGGTAAATCGGGCATTGTTGCGAAAAATTCCGCCTACAAGCCCGGTGCCCAGCAACATATCGGTGCGCTCGCACAGCAGCACCTGCGCACCGCAGGTTTTTGCGATTCCTGCGGCCGCACAGCCCGCCCAACCTCCGCCAACCACAATCACCCTCATTTGAACCGCTTCTCCCTTTCCGCCGAATCTGACCTGCTCGTATCAGATCGTCAGCGAATATCTTGTAGAATCTTTATTGTTTATGCTGTGCGTTTTTTTATTATACATACAAGGATTCGCAACAAGCCGACAGAAACCTGATACACAAAAGAAAGACCACTAAAAAGCGGTCTTTCTGCGGTTACTATCTCCACCACGGCGGCCCGGGCGGCGGTCCCGGCGGACGTGGCGGTGGTCCCGGCGGACGCGGCGGTGGTCCCGGTGGACGTGGCGGCGGTCCCGGCGGACGCGGCGGTGGTCCCGGTGGACGTGGCGGTGGTCCCGGTGGACGCGGCGGTGGTCCCGGTGGACGTGGCGGTGGTCCCGGTGGACGTGGCGGTGGTCCCGGTGGAAACGGTGGACGCGGCGGAAACGGCGGGCGCGGCACGCCGCAGTATGGGAACCACGGGAATACGCGGCAGAACGGGTTTCTTCTGGGCATACTGATGGCCTCCTTTGGTACATCATATGCAAAAACCCCACAATACGACCTACGCCAGCATTATATAGAATAAGGCGACAAAAAGCGGACTTTGATATAGCGGGTTGCGCCGAAACACACCTTTTGTCTTGATATATCTACATCTTCCATCAAGGTCGGTTGCTTACCTACACTTACCATGGCAAACTATTGTAATCCGCTTTTGATTTGCTCTTAAATAATCTATACTTAATAAATACGAATTGATTGCTGATGTAAAGCAAGGAGGCTATTTCAATGATTTGTCCGCATTGCGGTACGAAGAATCCAGAGGGCAGTAATTTTTGCATGAAGTGCGCGAACGCAGTGAACCAGCCTGCCACGCACCCAAACACACAACAAGCAGGTGGCTTGCGCTGTTCAAGATGCGGCAGTACAGACATCGTTGTACAAGTCGTCACCGACATAAAAACAAAGCACAGGGGGTGCATCGGCTGGGCATTATGGATACTGCTGGCGATCTGCACATTCGGGCTTATACTTATTATTCCGCTATTGACCAACAGCAAAACAAAGACAAAAACTCATTCGGAAGCGGTTTGCCAAAACTGCGGTAACAGATGGCGGACGAAGTAGTCGAATTCAGTGCAAACACAGGGGGCTGCTTCGTGCGGCTCCCCCCTTTTTATTGCGTTAGGGTGTAAATAAGTGTAAGCAGTGTTATGTAAACAATTAAGCCACCCAATCATTTCTGACGGATGGCTTAATTATGCGGTTTGTCTGGTGAAGATGAATGGATTTGAACCATCGACCTCCTGCATGTCAAGCAGGCGCTCTAACCAACTGAGCTACACCTTCATGTTTTGTGTATGTGGACAGCTATAATATTATAGCACAATTTATTGCCCAATGCACTATGTACGAATAATAAAATATAGTGCGTTTTACTTGTACAATTCATACACATTCACCTGCTTTTCCGTGAACAAAAAGCAGGGCAAAGCTACTGTTAAAATGCGTAATCCTGTGCTATAATATAATTGATAAAGTATAGTTCGGCAAACGTTGCAAAACCGAAAAAGGATATAAACTATGAACTATAAGATTACCGTAACCGCAGATCGTGCGGCTAACAGCGTATCGCCGCGGTGGGACATCCTGCCCGTTGCAAAACTAACCTGTACCGACGATACCATTACTCAGCCTATCTTTGCGCAGGCGGTATTGTGTTACCGCCCTGATGATGGATTGCATGTGCGTATGTGGGCGTTTGAGACGGACAAGGCGTCTTATCCAGAACAAAGCATGCTCAGTGCCGCGTTTGCTCTAAACCCGCAGCATTCGGAGGATTATCTTTTGGTGCGGTTTGGGCGCAAAGGGATTGTTCGCGCGTATACTGTTATCGAAGGCTTGCAGTCCGAGGCGGACGCCCAAGGCTTTGGGTTATCCCTCTTTTCCGGCGAGGATCTGCAGGGGGAATACTGGGGCGGCTCGTTTGTTGTTCCACAGGGACTGATCAAGGCGCGGTTTGGCACCCGCGGTTTTTTAGGCGGCGAACTTATACGTGGCAACTTGATGCATGAAGGCAGTGCGAGCGGCGACAGCGAATATGCCACGTTATATCCCGCAAAGGGCGACCTGTCTATTCCCGGCGATTATGGCACGTTTGAACTAATCGGTTACTAGAACGCACATGAACCATATTGTGGGAGGGAAATCGGCATGAAGGTGTTTGTGAAGGTTTTATTGTTTGTGGCAGCGGCTGCAGCACTGATGTACGGCATATACCAACTGCTTGATTGTTGCTATCCGGGTACCCTTAAGCGGTATTATTCCCCTGTACCCATGGACGACGACACCTATTAATCCTACATAATGCTCTGCACGTGTACCTGCAGCAAAATAACTGACGGGACAGTCCGGCTTGCCGGCACTGTCCCGTTTTCTTGATGTGTTTTATTCTTCTATTGCTGTTGACCCGGTTGCTCCAAAATGGGCTGATCCAGCTCTGGTTGCTGCATTTCATCCAGCTTTGCAAACGACTTGCGGGAATACAGGATATAAACAAGCGCAACGACCGCGCACAGCATAACATACAGCTCGGTGCCAAGCATACCAAATTTCTGCGTCAATAACGCAAGAGGGCTATCCAGCACGCAGTGCAGTGCAACCGCGAGTAAGACGTACACAAAGCGGCGCTTGCGGATGCCGTACAGCACCAAGATCGACAGCGCAACCTGTACGGTCATTGCAAATATCCGCTCGACACCACCGATTAAAAACATGTGAGCGGGCGTGTTCACTAAGCCTTCGTACACCTGCTGGGCGGTTTCTTGCGGCAGTACCGCCGCAATCGCATCCCACTGTCCACTATTGATAACAATGGCGTAAAGCAGGTTATTTACATAGCCCAGTCCCACCAGTAAAACCGCCTCAATTCCGCCATGACCAAGACCAAACGCAAAGCCGTCCTTCCACGTGTTGCGGCGCTTAAGCAGGGCGCGGTAACCAATGTAGCGGCCGAACTCCTCAAAGATGCCGGCGGTAAGCCCCAGAAACAATCCGCCTAGTATTGGGGACGCGACAAACTGCTGAAACGCAGGGGATATTGACGTCGCGATCTGAAGCGCGGGGATGCGCAAAATCATCTGAAACAAGAAGAACACACCGGCACCGACTAAAACCGGGACAATATGTATCCTTTTGCGAATGCACAAAACCAGAACCAGCGCCACCGGTATAACCAGTGTGATAAGCAGCGTTACGACCATAAACAGGATGGACAGCGTACTAACCATACAATCAGCTCCTTCATCTGCCGCCAAAATACCGCAGAATGCCATAACCTTATCTGCTAATAATTGGGCTGCTCCACTTACAGTAATTATAACACCGCCTGTACTTGCGGTCAATAATCGTAAAGATATGTTTTCCCCTTGCGTGTATCAAACAGCAAGGGTATAATGGTTATTAAATGTTACGAGCTGCATTTTACTGAGACGTTGCGTCGGCTGCAAAACAGCGGTTGCTATAAAAAGAACAGAAGGAGCCAAACATATGATACTTGACGACTATATCAACTTTACCATCGGGCGGCAAAAGCACATTGCGCTCATAGCGCACGACGCCAAAAAGATGGATCTTGTGGAATGGGCGCTGAAGAACAAGGATATCCTTAAGGGGCATTTTCTGTGCGGAACGGGCACCACGGCGCGTCTGCTTGCCGACAAGACCAATCTGCCCGTAAAGGGATACAACAGCGGTCCGCTCGGCGGCGACCAGCAGATCGGGTCGCGTATTGTGGAAGGGGCGATTGACTTTGTCGTCTTTTTCTCCGACCCGTTGGAGTCACAGCCCCATGACCCCGATGTAAAGGCCCTGTTGCGCATTGCGGTGGTGTACGACATCCCGATTGCAAACAACCGCGCAACCGCCGACTTTCTGCTCGCCTCGCGGTATATGGACGAGGAGTACGAACGCCGTGTTATCAACTACAACAAGCGCATTCTAAACCGTTTGGAAGAGCTGAAATAGTGGCGTTGTAAACTACATAACGACACAAAAGAGGGGCGTTATCGCCCCTCTTTTTATCTAGTTGCTCGGTCTAAGCTGTTCGAGTGCCGATTCAAATGCCTGCTCGGTCAGCTTGCCTTGGACGCAATCGTCACGAAGCCGCTTGCTTTTCTTTTTCCAATCCGCAAACTGTTCGGCGGGCAGACTGCCGGTGCGCATACGCGCATGCAGGCGCTTGTACTCCCTGTTGTACAACGCAAGCGGCGGACATTCGTCCAGCTTGCGCGCATAGTTGTTGGTTGCCGCTATCAGCTGGCATGGCTTATTCTTGCCGGGCGGAATCTTATCGCAATAGTCGGTGGGGTAGTTGCCCTTTAACACGAAGTATCGCCCGCAATTTTTGCACCGCTTCACGCGCAGATCAAGAGACAGCATCTGCTCAAGCTCCAGCGAAAGCATCTCGTCTAGGCGCGTCACCTCGTACTCCCACTGCACCATGGCGGGCATAACCTCGTTGAGTTCGGTAAAGGTTGCGGGCAGATTATACGCACGTTCAAACTCATTTGGCTCAGTTCTGCCCTTCTTTTGCATCGCAGCGCATACCTCCAGGTAATGGCGGTACCGTGCGGGCGGCAGACCCTCGCTTACATCGTCGGTAAACACCCCGCCCTTGCTGTCGCCCATACACAGGGTAACCCTGCGGCAAACCATCCTGCGCTTGAGCGTATGTTCAAACTGGGTTTCATTTAGCATGCAATAAAAATAAAACCGGGTTGCGGCGGTTAGGTTCTTAATATCCTCTTCATAAAGCGACTGTTCAAACGCCGCCGCCACAAAGGTACGGTACCTTTGCTGAAGAAGCTTGATATACTCAAAGTAATCGGTACACGCTGTAAGCGATGTGTTTAAGAGCGCAGGCAAAAACGCCCGGGTATAATGGCTTATTGCCGCAACCTGTGCAATGGCGTTGTGCACCAGCTCGCCCATGGCCTCGTCGTCTGCACCGCTATCTTGTATCTGTTTGACTGCCTGTTCCATCTCCTGCTCAAACGGAGCCTGAATAAACTCAAGCAGCCCGTCTCCTATCAGACAGGCAATGGTTGTGCCAAACAGAGAATCGTCTTTTGCCAACGGACTGCCTTCGCTCTGCCCTACCGATAAGAACAAAGCCCTTGCATCGATGTCCACCGTAACCGTATGATGTAGTCCGCCAAAACGGATAGTTTGCGTACCCTTTTGCGTAGCTGTGTTTACAACCTGCGGTGCCGTTGTTTCCATCTTTTGCTGTGTCATTCTTCCTCCCCCATGGGTAAAAATCAATACCCCTTCGCATCCACTCATGCAGTGTTCATTGTAATATTTCATATCCATAGATAGCTGCTATTTCATATCCACAACGTCTTTGCCGACTTAAAGCGACAACCTTATAACACGTATTAGCAAGACTTTTATAATGCGTCAAAATGCACTTAATAGATTACTATTATTTTACACCAGCTGATTTGGTGCGTCAACCGCGCACAAGCGCCGCACATGAGATTATACCATGTGCGGCGCATGAATTATTTCGGTTTTATTGTTTTTTCATTAGGTCTGCAAGCAGCTTCTCCGCCGCCAGCGCGTCGGCTCTGCCCTTGGTCTCGCGCATGACACTGCCGAGTATGGACTTAAGCGCCTTTTCCTTGCCGCTCAAATAGTCCTGCACCGCGGCTGGGTTTGCGTCTATCGCCGCCTGGCAGATTGCCAAAAGTGCACCCTCGTCAATGCCGGCCATATCCTCCTTGGACACCAGCTCGCTTACCGGCTTGCCGGTTTCTATCATCGCGTCCAGCGTCTTTTTGGCGATGCCCATATTGATCTTGCCGCTTTCAAGAAGCAGTACAAGCTCTGCAAGCATCTCAGAGGTAATGCTCAGCGTCAGCTCTTCCTTAGCGACCTCGGTAGGCAGTGCCTTGAATATCTGCCCCACGATGAAGTTGGAGACGGTCTTGGGGTTGCTTACCTTAGCCGCCGCCTCGTCAAAGAACTGTGCCACCTTGCGGTAGCGAACAATGAGCTGTGCGTCCGCTTCGGGAATGCCGTAATCCAGTACATAGCGGGCAAGCTTTTGTTCGGGCAGCTCGGGTAGCTGCGCACGCAGGCGTGCAATCTCGTCTTGAGCGGTGAGGATGGTGACAAGGTCGGGCTCACGGAAATAGCGGTAGTCGTGTGCATCCTCCTTGCCGCGCATCGCCTCGGTCTCGCCGGTGTCGGTGTTGTAGCGGCGGGTCTCCTGCACCACCTTCTCCCCGCTTTCCAGCAGGTCTACCTGGCGGTCAAACTCGTACTGCATTGCCTTTGCCATAAACGCAAACGAGTTCATATTCTTAATCTCGGCACGGGTGCCCAACGTCTCGGCTCCCTTTTTACGCACCGAGATGTTGACATCGCAGCGCAACGAGCCTTCCTGCATCTTTACATCCGAAACACCAATGTATTTCATGATAAGCTGGAGCTTTTCGACATACTCAATGGCCTCGTCGATGCTGCGGATGTCCGGCTCGGTGACAATCTCAATGAGCGGTACGCCGCCACGGTTGTAATCGACATAGCTGTCGCCGCGCTCATGCACCAGCTTGCCCGCGTCCTCCTCGATGTGGATGCGGGTGATGTTGATGCGCTTGCCGGACGACAGGGTAATGTGTCCGTTACGGCACAGGGGCTTGTCGTACTGCGATACCTGGTACGCCTTGGGCAAGTCGGGGTAAACGTAGTTCTTGCGGTCCATCTTCGAGACCTCACTGATCTCGCAGTTGGTGGCAAGCCCTGCCAGAACGGCGTACTCCACCGCACGACGGTTGAGCTTTGGCAGTGTGCCAGGCAGCCCGATGCAGATAGGGCAGCAGTTTGTATTGGGCTCGGCACCAAATTTGGTGGTACAGCCGCAGAATATCTTGGTATTGGTGGAAAGCTCGATGTGGGTCTCAAGACCCCCAACCAACTCGTAGCTCATGTTTTTCGCCCTCCTGTCCGAGTGTTCACACCTTAACGCCCATTGAGGGCTGCTTGTAGTTCTCGGAGAATTTCACGTTCTCGTACTGCCATGCGGTGCTAAGCACCGTGCTTTCGCAGAAGGTGTTTCCGATAATCTGCATTCCGATGGGCAACCCCTTCGCGTCAAAACCGCACGGGATAGACACGGCGGGCAGCCCTGCAATGTTGATGGGAACGGTGCAGATGTCGGTCAGGTAGGTCTCCACCTGATCGATGGAGGAAAAGCCCTGCTCAAACGCGGTCATCGGCACAGTGGGTGCGAGTATGACATTACACACCTCAAACGCGGCGCGAAACGCCTTAACAAGTGTGCCGCGCAGGTTCTGCGCCTTCTTGTAGTAAGCGTCATAGTACCCCGAGCTTAGCACATAGGTGCCCAGCAGGATACGGCGCTTGACCTCCGCGCCGAAGCCCTCACTGCGGGTCTTGCAGATCATCTCGTGCATGCCGTTGTAGCTGTCGGCACGGTAGCCGTAGCGGATGCCATCGTAACGACCAAGGTTTGAGGAGGCCTCGGCGCAGGCGAGGATATAATAAACCGACAGCGCGTATTTTAAGCAAGGCATATCATAATACACAATCTCGGCGCCCAGGTCCTCGTAGGTTTTAATTGCGTTCTCAAGCGCCGCTTTCACGTCGGCGCGGATACCGTCAAAATACTCGCGGGCAATGCCGATCTTTCGCCCCTTCATGCCCTGTGTCAGCTTGTCGGCGGTGGTTTCCCTCGCGCCGCTGCTGGTGGAATCCATCTCGTCCTTGCCCGAGATTGCGTCAAACACCACGGCCGCATCCTCTACGGTGGTGGTAATCGGCCCAATCTGATCGAGGCTCGACGCATATGCAATCAAGCCATAACGCGATACCGCGCCATAGGTGGGCTTAAATCCAACCAAGCCACAGAAGCTTGCGGGCTGACGGATGGAGCCGCCTGTATCCGACCCAAGACCGTACACGGCAAGCCCGCCGCCCACGGCGGATGCAACGCCGCCCGAGCTGCCGCCCGCGACATGTGC